>NZ_JBIVOJ010000013.1:0-132720 GCF_044754065.1 Psychrobacillus sp. NPDC093180
TATTATAAAGTAAAAAGGCAGTTGAAAGTTCAATTAAATCGAACTTTCAACTGCCTAATTTAAATATTGGACTTTTTCAGTGACCTCGCTAAATCCAAGTGGTCACTTTCTTTCACTCCCTACTTCGCAGTTTCCCTATAATGTTACTCGAAAAAAGTTTCCACATATCTAAGTCTTCTATAGTTTCCTAACCAACAAAAAATACAGTTATGTTACCTGGTATCAGTAACATAACTGTATCAATAAAAGCTTTACTTTTGCTGATTCTTCAGCTTTTCTAATAAACCACGTACTTTTTCTCTTTGTTTCTCTGTGTCCGCTACTAATCTTTCCACTTTATATGTGTCATTTTCGATAGAGATAAGGACAATATCTCCTTCTTTTACTTCTTCATCAAGTTCTGAAATAGCGATATGCAGTCTTTTTGTTTCATTTGGATATTTTAAAAATACTGCGAGCTCTCCTTCTACTCGATCAAGTGTGTATTTATTTGAGTTCACTCATCACTACCCCTTTCTCATTTAATAATTGCGCTGTATCTCCTTCGTTTCTCCACATTTGTCTATTCGTCCATTTCAAATGTATACCGTCTTCTTTTGCTTCAGGACCGCTTGTTACATATAAAGTTTCACCCGGCTGAATAGATATATCCGGAAAGTTATATACTTGATTGCCCGCTACGGAAACCAACTGCCACCCTTCCATGTTCACTGCTGCATTTCCTTGGTTTGTAATAGCAACGATTTCTTCCCGAACATCTTTCTCTGATATGAAAAGCGGTGTTTCTGCTACTGTTTCCTTTTCAGCAGGAAATGAATCCGCCGAAACATTATAATCTCTTCCATCTGTCTCCACTACAATATTTCCTAATTCTGCTGTACTATAAATTTCTGCGTTAGCTTTTTTCAATCTCGTCACGACGATAGGAGTAGGGTGACCATACATATTATTTTCCCCATAACTTAAAATTGCTACTTCTGGTTGAACCTCACGGATAAAAGCGTCCGAACTACTTGTATCCGAACCATGATGTCCCGCTTTTAATATAGTAGATTTTAGGTCATATTTTTTTATCATGCTTTTCTCCACAGCTGCATCAGCGTCCCCAGTTAACAAGAACGACACGTCCTTATATTGGACCTTCAACACTATAGAAGCTTCATTATTTTCGTTGGCATCATCACTCGTATGCAAGACAGTTATTTCTACATCCGAATCTAAAGGAATTGTATCACCTATACTTGGTACAACAAATGGGATATTCTTGTCCAAAATAAGCTGTAGCATTTGCTCATACGTATCTGTAGTATGCTCTTTTCCTGAATCTATGAAGTTTTTAATAGAAACGGAGTTTAATACGGAGAGCAATCCGCCAATATGATCCGCATCTGGATGAGTTGCTACCACATAATCTAACTTCTCCACTCCATGTTGCCGTAAATAATTCACTACGTCCTTTCCTTTTTCTTTTTTCCCTCCGTCAATAAGCATATTCTTCCCTGTAGGAGATTGAATGAGTATAGAATCTCCTTGTCCAACATCTATAAAATGAACACTCATTTGTTTCTCAGCGTTTGTTTCTACTTTTTTTTCTTGGCTTTCATTTTGCATTTCCATCGTGCAGCCAAATGTAACGAAAATCAAAAATGCACTTATGATTGATATTATATATTTCATTTTATACCTTCCTTTTTTATAGCCTTACTATTTTATCATAGAGAAATTCATTATAGGATTTCCATTTAATAGTTGTAAAATTTCCTTGACAATTGCCCTATGCCTGTCATAAAATTATCAATTGTGATTATAAAATGTGGTTCGAGAACCTCCCACATAAAAAAACTAAGGAGAAATGAATAATGAAAACAAAAACATTAGCAATAAGTGGTATTATTGCGGCTTTGTATGTTGCTGTCTCGCTTCTAATTGCACCTTTTGCATTTGGCGCGCTACAATTTCGTATTGCTGAAATGTTCAACCACCTAATTGTCTTTAATAAAAAATACTTTTTTGGAATAGTATTAGGAGTAATCGTAACAAATTTTTTCTCACCTCTGGGCTTGTATGACTTAGCTTTTGGTGTAGCACATTCGATTATATCCTTGTCACTCACTATTTTAGCATCCAAGTTTATTAAAGGTTATCTAGGACGTATGATTTTTAATACACTCATCTTTTCATTCATGATGTTCATCATTGCATTCGAATTGAAGCTTGTCTTTATAGATATTAAAGATACCTTCCTAGAACTTTGGTTAACTGTTGCAATAGGTGAATTCGTTGTATTAGCAGTAGGTATTGCACTTATGATTGCTTTAAACAAACGATTAAATTTCAAATCATTGATTTAAATAACGTGCACCCGATTCTAACTAGAACCGGGTGCTGTTTTTATTTTTGAATCAAACCTTTCTCCACTAAGAAATCATGCGCAACGTCTTCCGCTTTTTCTCCGTCCATATCTACTTTTGCATTCATCTTTAACATATCCTCTTCGGAAATTTTCCCTGCCAGTTCATTTAATACTTTTTCGAGTTCTGGAAACTTTTCCAACGCATCTAAACGAACAACTGGTGCAGCATCATACTTAGGGAAAAATCCTAAATCATCTTGTGTTGTCTGTAATTCAAAACGTTCAATGCGCCCATCTGTTGTAAATGCCGGAATCACATCGACTTCCCCATTTTTTACAGCCTCATACATAAGATTTGGATCGAGACTTTTCGTTTCCGTGAATGTGAAGGGATAAGAATTGATTAAATCATCAAAACCGTCTCCTTGTCGTTCATAAAAAGCATGAGGCGCCCCAAAGACCATATCCCCAAACCTAGAGACCTCTACAAGATCTGAATAAGTCTTTGCGTCATAATCTTTGTCTTTCGCATATGCTAAAGTATACGTATTTTCAAATCCTAGTGGGGTTAACCAAGTTGCTTGGAATTTTTCTTCATACCCTTTTTTCACTCGCTCCAACACACTTTCGGAGCTTTCTCCAACCTCAGATTCTTCTTTTAGGACATCCTTTAAACCTGTACCTGTATATTCTACATATAAGTCTATATCGCCTTTCTCAAGAGCTGGTGTCATAATCGCCACTTCTCCAAGTCCTTCTTTATACTCCACTTGATAATCTGTATGCTCTTCAATATATTGCCCTAAAATTTGTGGCAGTATATATTGTTCTGTCCAAGGTTTTCCACCAATAACTAGTGTTTCCTCTGAATTTGTACAGGCACCCAATAAAAGAGTCGATGCAACTCCTATCGTAACGAACATTTTCTTCATACGTCATCATCTCCCAGTCTTTAATCCTTTTGGTGTTGCTTTTTTCTCAATCCACTTCAAGATAAGATCAAACAAAATGGCTAATATTGCAACAGGTAATGCCCCTGCTAAGACGAGCGCATTATTATATGATTGCAAACCTCTATAAATAACATCACCTAATCCACCTGCCCCAACAAAAGTAGCAAGTGTCGCAATACCCACCGTCAAAACGGTAGCTGTTCGAATTCCTGCCATGATGAAGGGTAAAGCTAGCGGAAACTCAATCTGACGCAACAATTGACCTGTCGTCATTCCCATTCCACGACCTGCTTCAATAATAGATTCATCGATTGTTGTAATGCCTGTATATGTATTTCGTAAAATAGGTAAAAGTGCATAAATGATTAAGGCAATCAGTGCAGTCATCGTGCCTATTCCAATGAGTGGTACTAGAAAACCAAACAACGCTAGACTAGGAATAGTTTGAAAAATAGCAGTCACTCCAATAATCGGTTCCGCAAGTTTTCGATACCTAGCTACAAAAATTCCTAGCGGTAATGCGATACCAATGCCTATCGCTAAAGCAATAAAAGATAAATAAATATGTTGTAAAAATGCTTCTTGTATTAAATCACTTCTACTGAAAAATGTGTCTAAAAATGTTTGCATTTACGACACCTCTTCCTTTGTGAGCATTGCACGTAGAAGAGTGGATTGGTTTACAAAGCCTAATTCCTTATTTCCTTTTTTTACAAGCAAGCTTTCGATTCCTTCGTTTTCTAATAAATTGATCGCTTCTTCTACTAATATGTTTGCTTCTACGATTAAATAGGAGGATTGTTCGCTTCGTTTAAATGAAGGGATTAAATCTTGTAGCTCACGCTTTCCAATTGACTTTTTTTGATTGATACGCTCAATACCTATGAAGTCTTGAACAAATTGATTGATGGGGCTCTCTATTAGTTCAGTAGGTGTGCCTGTCTGCTCAATTTGACCGTTTCTCATAATGACAATTGTATCTGCTATTTTTAATGCTTCATCCATATCATGTGTAACAAATACGATTGTTTTCTTCAGTTTTTTTTGTATATTTTTTATTTCCATTTGTAATTGCTCTCGACTAATAGGGTCTAATGCGCTAAACGGTTCATCCATCAAAACGATAGCTGGATTTCCGGCTAACGCTCTTACTACTCCTATTCGCTGCTGTTGCCCTCCGCTCAGCTCTAGTGGATATTTAGACAAGTATTCCTTCGAATCGAGGCCAACCATTTGCATTAATTCATAAACCTGTTCCGTTGTTTTTGTTTTTGTCCATCCTTTTAAATTTGGTACAAGCGATGCATTTCTTTCAACAGACATATGTGGAAACAAGCCAATTCGTTGAATAACGTAGCCAATTGTTTTTCGAAGCTCCACTGCGTCCACTGAAGAAACAGCTTTACCACCTACATATACTTCTCCGGAGGTTGGAATTTCTAGCCGATTGATCATTTTCATCAATGTTGTTTTTCCGCAACCACTTGGACCAATAAGGACCACTAACTCTTCTGCGGGAATCGTTAATGAGACATCCTTTAGAGCTTCTGTCCCATCCTCAAACACTTTCGTTACCTTGTCAAATTGGATCAACTAATCTTTCCCCCTTATTACACTATATTTAACTGTTATTATATATACCCTAAAATGTCTGTTTGAAGCATAAAAAAACCAGATTCTCAATGTTATAGAATCTGGTTTGGTTCTTATTATTTCATCCCTGTCACTTCTGCTACAATTTCATAGGATCTTAAGCGAGCTTGATGGTCATATATCGTTGAGTTTATAATGATTTCATCTGCTCCAGTTTCCTCTAAAAATGCTTGAAGCTTCTCTTTTACTTCTGTTGGATTTCCAACAATAGTCGATTTTAATTGATGGAGAATACTTTCTTTTTCAAGTGGACTCCAAATACCATCCATCGTTTCTACTGGCGGTTGTATCTGACTAGGCGTATTTCGAATAAGACTTAAAAACTGTTGTTGATGGGTTGTAGAAAGTATTTTTGCTTCTTCTGTCGTATCTGCCGCAACGACATTGACACCAACCATTGCATATGGTTTATCTAAGACTGCTGATGGCTCAAAATAATGACGATATCTTTCAAGCGCAGGCAATGTATTTTCTGGTGAAAAATGACTTGCAAATGAAAAAGGTAATCCTAACTGACCAGCTAAAGTCGCACTAAAACCACTCGACCCAAGAAGCCAAATTGGTATATCCTGTCCTTCTCCTGGAATAGCTCGTACTCTATTGTGCTTAGAATTTGCATCTAAATAACCTCGAAGCTCTTCTAATTGCTGAGGAAACTCATGTCCGCTGCTTCTAGAATCACGTCGAAGAGCCATCGCGGTTGTCTGATCCGTTCCGGGAGCTCTACCTAATCCTAAATCTATTCTACCTGGGTACATAGCTTCAAGCGTTCCAAATTGCTCTGCTATAACAAGAGGTGCATGGTTTGGCAGCATAATGCCACCCGATCCGACACGAATTTTTTCTGTGGCTGCAGCTACATATCCCATTACGACAGAGGTTGCTGAACTTGCAATACCTGGCATACTATGATGTTCCGCAAGCCATACACGATTATATCCCCACTTCTCTGCATGCTGCGCTAAATCTTTCGTATTTTGAAAGGCTTCAGCTGGAGTAGCCCCTTGAATAATGGGCGCTAAATCTAATACGGAATATTTGATTTGATCTAAGGTTTTAGTTGCACTCAATTATCTCGTCTCCTTACTTCTAATTCATCATACTGCATTAACGATAGCGTACAACGAGGTAAAAACAAAATAATTGAACTTAAAAAGAGCAGATTCATACACCTCATCCTCGTGTAAAAAATCTGCTGCTTTTTGCTTAATTCAATTTAAAATCGGAAACTACATCTTGAAGTTTCTCAGACATTTCTGCTAAAGAACGGGATGCTGCTGTCATTTCAATCATGGATGCATATTGTTCTTCCGCTGCTGCAACAACATTTTGTGTGTAATCCGTAGATTTTTCTATAACATCTTTTGTATTATTTACTTGTGTTACAAGAACTTCCGCATTACTATTTATTCCTTGAATTTCTGATGAAATAATAGATAATTTACTATTAATAGTATTTATGTCTTCGGCTATTTTTTCGAATGTTTCACCTGCGTTTGAAACGTAATTCATACCATTTTCTATTGTTATTTTTCCTTCATTAACGGTTTGAACAGTATGAGTTGTATCTATTTGAATCTCATTAATAAGCGAGGAAATATTTTTTGCTGCATTTCCTGATTCCTCTGCTAACTTTCTTACTTCATCAGCCACTACTGCAAAACCTTTACCATGTTCGCCTGCTCGAGCAGCTTCAATTGCAGCGTTCAGAGCTAGTAAATTCGTTTGCTCTGCAATGCTCGTAATTACATTAATAATTTCCCCAATTTCTTGAGATTTTCTTTCTAATACAATCATCGCTTCTGTTGTTACCGTACTTTGATTGTTAATTTGATTCATTTGTTCCACGGTTTGTTTAATCACTTCATTACCAGAAAGAGAAGTTTTAGAAGTCTCAATGGATAGGTCATTTAATTCTTTAATATTCGTTGTTATCTCTGTAATGCTAGAGGAAATTTGGGAAACAGAGTTTTTCGCTTCCTGCACTCCAAATAACTGACTTTCTTGACCAGAAGAAATTTGTTGAATAGACTCCGTGATTTCCTCTGATGCTCTACTAGTTTGTTCACTGCTGGCAGTCAGTTCTTCAGAGGTAGCTGCTACTTGCTGTGCCGACATAGATACAGATTCAATTACTTCTCTTAAATTTGTTGTCATTGTATTTATTCCATTAGCTAGATTACCTAGCTCATCTTTATTTTTAACCTTTACATGCTCAATTGCTAAGTCTTGTTGAGCAATCAAATTTACACTATCAGCGATTAATTTAATAGGGTTACCCAGATGTCTTGCGAACAATACAATGACGATTAAACCAATTATCGTACTTAAAACTAGTGTAGTCACAATAGTCATAAGTATGGAATTAATCCCCTTATTAAAATCTTCCATATATGTTCCGGCGCTTATAACCCATCCCCAATTTGGATCTACTGTATTATAGGTGATTTTTGTTGCCGCAGTTCCAGGCTGATTTGGTAAGTCCCATTTATAATAATAATAACCTCCTCCTGCTTCTGCAGTTTTGATCATATCCTGGACAATGTATTTTCCATCAATATCTTTAGTTTCCCATGCATTGGTTCCTTCTATGGTAGGATGGGCAATTTCATCTCCATTCTTTCCATAAATCACAAAGTAACCATTTGCTCCTAAGTCTACTTTGCTCGTTATGGCCCGCTTGCCATCACTTTGTAATTCACCAAGTAAATATTGCTTCACTTGTTCTTGCGCTTCTTCTAGCGTTAGATCACCGTTTTCAACTGCCTCATTTTTAGAATCAATTAGTAAAAGTGCCATTTCTACGCCATTCTTAAGTGTTTTTTCTCCTAGCTCATCCAGATTTTTTTTAGCTGAGATATAACTACTAACCCCTATTATTAAACTAGGTATCAATAATAGACATATAGAAATGATAAAAAGTTTTGAACGTATTTTCATTTATTTTTCCCCTTTGATAAAATTGTAAGTAATAGGTTGTAGTCCTTCTATCACATCAAAATCTCAACAATTGTATGTACTTTTCGACTCCAAGTAATTTATCGACCAAAAAATATAATCTTTAATACCTAACTCATAGCAAATGTAACCTATACATTTTTTCTAATTTATTTACAAATTATAAATAAAAAGAGATCATCCCTATTGACAGGAAGGATCTCTTTTTTCGTTATTATTCTTTTACAAAATCAATCGTACTTCTTACCGTATCGATTGGGCGAACTAAACTTTCTATTTGTGCACGCTTTGGTTCTAAAAACGGTGGTAGAGATAATTTTTCTCCAAGCGTTTCATAAGGTTCATCTCCCATAAATCCTGGACCATCTGTCGCAAACTCGAACAAAATACCATTGGCAACTCTTGCGTATAAACTTTGGAAGAAGAAACGATCCACAAAACCTGATGTTTGGAATCCAAAGCTCTCCATACGATTCGTCCATTCATCTAAAACGGAACGATCTTCTACACGGAATGCTGCATGATGGACTGTTCCGAAACCTTGTCTACCAGGAGGGAGAATAATATTTTTTTCCACAATTACTTGAGCACCATTTCCTCCTTCTCCAACTTCAAACAAATGCAAAGATCCTTCCTGTGCAGTTTCTTTAAATAGCATTACTTTTTCTAACACTTCTTTCATATAATCGAACTCAGCAATTCGAATATGAATCGGTCCTAGTCCTGTAATAGCATACTCTAAAGGTATTGGGCCCTTTTGCCATGGTATTCCAGATGCAATTCCTTCATTATTTTCATCTGACACTAATTGATATTGTTGGTCATCAAAGTCTACAAAAGAAAGTACCTTTACACCGAATTGTTCTTGAATTCCAGTATGCTTCACTTCTAACCGATCAAAACGCTTTACCCAGTAATCTAGGGCAGCATCGCTTGGCACGCGGAAGCCTGTTTTATATATTTCATTTGTTCCATGAGTTCCTTTTGGGATACCTGGGAAATCGAAAAATGTCATATCTGTTCCTGCTCCACCTACATCATCGGCAAAAAACAGGTGGTATGTTTGAATATCATCTTGATTTACTGTTTTTTTAACTAAACGCATACCTAATGTATATGTGAAAAATTTATAGTTTTCTTCTGCACTACTTGTAATTGCAGTTACATGGTGCATACCTTTTAAATGATTCATATTAAATTCCTCCATTTTATATTACCTTTAATTAAAATATCTCTAATTCAAGGTAATTTTAACATGATAAAAAATCCATGTCAAACAAATAGAAACTGTCCTCAAAACTTTAAAGTATTGGGACAGTTCCTAATGTTATTATGGTCATATTTATTAGAAACATTACACGTCTATTTCTGTTCCTATTTGTTGTTCTTTTGCTTTTGCATATACACCTTTTGCAACTGCCAAATCAAAATAAGCAGCTCCTACTGATTTGAAAAAGGTGATTTCTTCCTTATTCTCTCTACCTTTTATAGCACCAACGACAAGCTGACCAATTTCTCCATAGACTTGTTCAAAAGACCATTTACCTCGCTCTTCTGCATCTATAAGCTCTCCTGCTTCCTCTTTAACACCCGCTAAGTCGTCCACAACAATTTTAGCTGCACGAGTTATAGTTGTGAGATCCACTTCATGCATATGCGGTAAATAGGAGCCAACACCATTCACATGGGCGCCAGCTTTCAAATCATCTCCATCAAAAACAGGTTCATTGGCACGAGTCGCACAGTTAATAATATCGGCTTGGCGAACAGCAGTTGCTACATCTTCTATTAGCTCATAGGCTGTTTGCACTCCAAACGCTTTGAGTTTTTCGCCAAATGCTTTTGCTTTTTCTAAGTTTCGGTTCACGAGTAGAATGAGTTCAATTGGACGGACAGCAAGTACACCAAGCACCTGTTCAAATGCCATCGCACCTGTACCAATTACTGCCAGCACTTTTGCATCTTGTTTCGCTAAATAATTTGTTGCGATTCCACTTAATGCCCCTGTCCGAAGTCTTGTTAAATAAGAGGCATTTAACATAGCTAAATGTTCTCCATTGGAAGCATCTGAGAGTAAAATGACCCCTTGGGTTGTCGCTTTTCCGTTCGCCGGATTATGCGGAAAAATAGTAACAACCTTTACCGCCGCTACTTCTCCTACTAAGTCAGCACTTGGCATATATAACGCCGAGGCTTCATATGGCGGAAATTCGATTACTGTACGATGAGGGCTTGCAATCTTTTTGGCTTCCTTCCCTTTTAATACTTCCGTAACATCTTGAATGGCATCTTTCATAAGATATGTATTGATAATTTGTTGTTCATTTACTATTAACATGCAAAAACCTCCATTAATAAAAAAACTCGTCTTTCATTAACACGAGCGAAAGACGAGATATTTTCTATTATCGCTTTATTTATTGTGCTTTGCCCAATGTATTGGAAACCTTAGACTGTTCTTTTGTGCTTTCTGTATCTACTTTGCTAATGTCATCTAAATGCTCTTGACTACGATCTTTTACTGCCCATATTGCTAACAAAGAAATAACAGCAGTGAATATAATGTAGCAGGCAACTGGAATATATGAATCATTAAACTTCAACAGTAAACTTGCCGCAACGAGTGGTGCAGTACCACCAGCCACCGCTGCACCAATTTGGTACCCAAGCGTAATTCCTGTATATCGCACTTTTGCATCAAAAATTTCGGAAAACATCGTCCCTAATACTGCAGTAATCGGTGACCAAATGATACCTAATCCAATAATCGTCGCAATAACTAATAATGCAACAGATTGCTGATGTAACATCCAGAAGTATGGGAAAGCAAAAACAATCATCCCAATAGTTCCAGTGACGTAAAGCTTTTTACGACCTATTTTATCAGAAAGACTTCCCATAATCGGTATTAAAATCGTAGTAACTATTGTAGCTATCATAACGGAATTTAACACGGCTGTTCTTGAGAATCCTAGATTTGTTGTCGCGTAAGATACGACAAACGTACCGAAGATATAGAATGGTGCTGTTTCTACTACTTTTTCCCCGATTGCGATTAGTACTTCGCGCCAATGATACTTTAACGTATCTACTATTGGCAGTTTAGGAATTTCGCCTGATTGTTGTACCTTTTTGAAGGATGGTGTTTCGTCAATTCCTTTACGAATCCATAAACCAAAAACAACTAATAATGCACTAAAGATGAAGGGAATACGCCAACCCCAAGTCATAAATGAACCTTCCGGCAGCAAAGTCATGATCGATAATGCAACAGTCCCTAGAACCATCCCTATTGTTACACCCATTTGAGGAATAGCGCCATATAATCCGCGTTTTTCTTTCGGCGCATACTCAACTGCAAGAAGTAAAGCTCCTCCCCATTCTCCTCCAATACCTAAGCCTTGAACAAGACGTAGCGTTATTAAAAGAATTGGAGCCCAAACACCTATCGCTTGATAAGTAGGAAGTAATCCCATCCCAAATGTTGCAATCCCCATTAAACTTAACGTAAGAACAAGCGTCTTCTTTCGTCCAATTCTATCGCCAATATGACTGAAGATAACTCCTCCGAATGGACGTATAAAGAAAGCCAGTGCAAATGATGCATAAGCAAGAATAGTTCCAACCGATGGATCTTCCGTAACAAAGAATAATTGGTTAAATACAAGGGCTGCTACCGTTCCATACAAAAAGTAATCAAACCATTCAATCGAACTTCCTACTAAACTAGCAATCCACACTTTCCTCATTTGTTTTGAATCCATTTTAACTCTCCCCTTTATCAAAATTGAAGTGACACTTTAATTCTCCCATTTTCATTGTAAGTAGTTTGAAATTTTCTGTCAATATACGTTGCAAATTATTTGCAATGGGCGTTCCGTAAAAAGTAATGTATGATTTACTTAAGAGTATTATAAAAGGGGTATTAAATATGTCTTCACATTCAATAGGACAGATATTAAAACAATTACGAAAAGAACGGAAGCTTACTTTAAAAAGTCTAGCAGAACTTACGGGTGTCTCAATTAGCTTCTTATCCCAAGTAGAGCGCGGTAAATCGAGCGTCACCTTAGAATCCTTGAAAAAAATTGCAGATGCATTAAAAGTAAATCCTACTATATTTTTTACCGATCATTCACAGACAGATGATTTAAATTCCATCAGACAGCAATTTTTTTACCAAGATTTATCGAATGGGATTCTTGATGCTTCCTATTTACCTATCTTAGTCACACTGCAGCCAGGGGAAAATGAAGGAAATGCCTTTGCTCATAGTGGCCATGAATTTTTATATGTTATTGAAGGTACTTTAACTGTAGTAGTAGACGAGAAAAAAGAAGAATTAGGGGAGCAACAATCAACCATGTTTGATGCAAACAAAACGCACTATTGGTATAACTTAACGAATAAACCGGTACGATTTTTAGTCGTATCCTCGAAGTAACATACATGTAAAAGGAGTGAGTACAAGAAACTCACTCCTTCTTAATATTTCAGTTTAATAAAGTTTCTTAACTCTGGGCAGTACACTTTTCAATTTACTTTTTTAACCCCATTCCAGTACATTTCTCGCAATAAGAATTTTTGGAGCTTCCCAGTTGCTGTTTTTGGTAATGTCTCTACGAACTCAAATGATTTTGGTACTTTGAAATGTGCCATAACGGATCTGCAATAGTCGATCATCTCTTGCTCCGTCACATTCTTTTCTTCACGAAGCACAACAATCGCTTTAGGGACCTCTCCCCATTTTTCATCTGGTACAGCAATAACAGCTGTCTCTAAAACATCCGGATGCTTATATAATACCCCTTCAATTTCCGTAGATGAGATATTCTCCCCACCAGAAATAATCATGTCCTTTATACGATCTTGAATTTCGATATACCCATCTGGATGTGTTACTGCCAAATCACCCGTATGGAACCAACCGTCTACGATAGCTTCTGCTGTTTTTTCCGGATCTTTGTAATAGCCTTCCATGACGACATTCCCACGCGTGATTATTTCACCAATTTCCTTACCATTCCAAGCAACTTCTTTTCCATCTTCCTGACTGACCACTTTTGTTTCCCCATTAAATGCTAGTTCAATACCTTGTCTAGCTTTTATCGTTGCTTGTTCATCCGGTGATTTATCATCGAATTCTTTTTTCCATTCGCTATATAGAATGAATGGAGATGTTTCGGTCAGTCCATAAACATGCATCATATTTAGTCCAAGAATCTCTTGCGCTTTCCCTATAAGTGCTGCCGCTGGTGGCGCTCCTGCAGTGCCCATTCGAGGTTTTGTTGTAATCTTCACTTCTTTTGCTTTTGGTTCATTCACTAGCATATTTACAACGGTAGGTGCACCACATAATAAGCTGATTTTATGTTTTTCAAATAGATCCAAAATAAGCGGTGGATCTACCTTACGTAAGCACACATGTGTTGCTCCAGTGGCGGTAATTGCCCACACCCCACCCCAACCATTCGCATGGAACATCGGCAATGTATGAAGATACACATCATCATGCTTTACACTTAGATGATACATAAAGTTAGCTGCATTTAAGTAATTACCTCGATGTGTTAGCATAACCCCTTTTGGTTTGGAAGTCGTACCACTTGTATAATTTAATGTAAGTAATTGATTTTCATCTATATCCACTTTTGGAAGTGAAGCATCATCAAAGTCTTGATTGATAAATTCTTCATAATAAATACCTTCCAATAAATTCGTATGCCCTTCCACTGCAACAACAATAATTTTTTCTAAGGACAAGCTATCGCGGATTCCTTCTATTAAATGACTATATTCTTCATCCACAATGAGTATTTTAGAATCACTATGTTTGATAATGTATTCTAAGTCTTCTGCAATTAATCGATAATTTAAAGGGACATGTACAGCGCCGAGCTGACAAATCCCATAAAAACTTTCTAACATATAATGGGTATTTGGCAACATGACTGCAATATGATCTCCTTTTTGAACTCCAGCCTTTGCTAAAGCAATAGATAGTCTATCCGTCCGTTCCCCAAACTCTTCATATGTAAACTGTTTCTCTCCATCGATTACCGCAGTTTTTTTCGGATAATATTTGATCGCTCTTCTTTTCCAATCTAATGGTGTTAATGCAGCAAACATTCCAACCAACTCCTCTTTTAGAATGAAATTTCTTTTTGTACGATTGATCCAAAGACCCCTTTTTGCTTAAGTGTGTCTATCGTATCTTTGTTATGACCCATTTCCCTTAAGATTTCTTCTGAGTCATTTCCTGTGTTCACCCCTGCAAAACGGTAGTTTGCTTGTTGCGTGGAAAATTTAATAGGAAAAGCAATTTGACTCTGCGTACCTCCTTCTTTCTTTGGTACAGCAACTATCATTTCTCTTGCTTTTATTTGTGGATGATTAACAGCTTCCGAGAAACTCAATACTGGTTCAATGCACCCATCAAAGCCCTCTTCTAGAATACTTACCCATTCATATAAAGTTTTTTGCTTAATAGCTTTTTCTAGAATTTCTTTAAAAGCCTGCTGTTCTTCTTTACGTTCACTACTGCTTAACTTTATTAAACTAGGGTCGCCGATTAACTCACACAGCATCGCTTGAAATGGTGGCTCTAAACTACCAATAGACAGATAACGTTTATCTTTCGTTTCATAGTAATCATAGAAAGAGCCTCCATTTAATAATAAGGATTCAGGCTCAGGCTCTTCCTTACCTACTAGATATCCAGGGCCATACATTGCATTCAGTGAAAAAGATACATCTGTAATGCTTATATCAATCCGCTGACCTTCTCCAGTTTTTTCACGATGATAGACAGCCGCTAAAATCCCTATTACAGCAGGCATGGAACCTCCTGCAATGTCAGCTACCTGCACTCCTGCTGGTACAGGAAGCTGATCTTTTCTAAAGGAATAACTCGAAAGACCAGCCAATGATAAATAGTTAATATCATGTCCTGCACGATTACGTAGAGGACCAGTTTGTCCGTATCCAGTAATGGAGCAAAAAATAATTTTAGGATTGATTTCTTTTAACTTTTCATACCCTATTCCCAATTTATCCATTACTCCTGGACGAAATTGTTCGATAACAATATCGTATTCTTGTATCAGTTGATAGATGATTTCTTTCGCTTCACTCTGTTTTAGATCCAATGCTAAAGAACGCTTAGAACGATTTAAATGTCCAAAAGTAGCGGATACTTCCCCATCGATTGGGCCCAAATATTTTACTAAGTCCTCTCGATTTGGGGCTTCCACTTTCAACACTTCTGCTCCCATATCTGCTAACATCATAGTGGCAAATGGTCCAGGCAGTAAGGTCGAAAAGTCTAAAACTTTCAACCCATTTAAGATTCCCAAGTACTCACACCTCCGCACTGTTTAATTTTTAGAAACTTACAAATTTTCTCTCTATTATTATATTGTAGTGATTATTGTATCCGTTTTCAATAGTCGTTATATTAAAATTCTCTGATTGTTTTCTTTCTCTTATTCTCGGGAATATATATGTGGAAATGATGCAAGTAGGAGGAAACAAAGATGGTTAAAAAGCAAAAGAAGCGGATATTTATCGGATTTCTATGTCTGTTCGCTCTTATCTATATAGCGGTTATTTTATGGCATACGTATAAACCACTGCCAGAAGGGGTTTCCTTCGAAGGGAATATACATAAAACGAATCATGTAGAATTTATAACAGACCTTACCTATGCACAAGATCGGGAAGGAACTGGAATGATACATGAAAATCATATTTTTGAGGAAGTAAATACAATGATTAACGAGGCAAAAGAATTTGTCGTCGTCGATTTTTTCTTGTTTGATGGTTATTATGATGAAGATGAAGACTTCCCCAAAATTGCAGACAACTTATCTACTACCCTCGCGAATAAGAAAGAAGAGAATCCTAATATGCCAGTAGTATTCATTACTGATCCGCTCAATCGTGGTTACGGATCTTATGAAAATGAATGGTTCAAAAAAATGAGAGATGCTGGTGTAGAAATAGTCTATACCGACTTGGATCCATTGCGGGACTCCACTCCAATTTACTCAGGCATTTATCGAATATTTTTTCAGTGGTTTGATATTGGAGGAAAGGGCTGGATAGCAAACGCGATGGCAAGTGATGCACCTAAAATGACAATTGCTTCGTATATGACATTACTGAATGTGAAGGCAAATCATCGAAAAGCAGTCATAACAGAAAAGGAAGCAATGGTGACGTCTTCCAATCCACATGATGCGAGCGGCTTTCATGGAAATATTGCATTAACAGTAGATGGTCCTATCATTAATGATATTTTAAAGTCAGAAGAGGTAGTAACTTTGTTCTCTGGTGGTCCTAAACTTCCGCGCATCGAAGCAGAAGAAGTAAAGGGAGAATATGAAGTGCAATATTTAACAGAGAAAAAGATTTTAGATAAGTTACTTGCAGATGTAGCAGTTACCAAAAAAGGAGACAAAATTTGGCTTGGTATGTTTTTTGTAGCAAAGCGGGATATTGTCAATGCATTAATCGATGCTGCAAACCGCGGAGTAGAAGTAAATCTAATACTTGATCCAAATGAAAACTCCTTTGGCCAAGAAAAATCAGGTTTACCAAATCGCCCCGTCGTCCAAGAAATGGTGGAAGATACAGAAGGAAAAATGAACATCAGGTGGTATAACACCGTTATCGGCCAATATCACACGAAAGCAATTTGGATTCAAACGAAAAAGCACACAATCATTTCAAACGGGTCTGCTAACTACACAGAACGCACATTGGACAATTATAATTTAGAAAATAACTTGCGAGTTCTTGCACCAAATGATAGTGAGCTTGTCTTACAAATGGAAGATTATTTCGAACGACTTTGGAATAATGAAGACGCTATGTATACAGTAGATTTAGAGGAATTTCAGGATGGATTTACTTGGTGGCAACGATGGATATACTCACTACAAAAGCTATTAAAAATTACAACCTATTAAAGTAATAACCCCGAATCTAGCATTTATCATTACGCCTAAGATTCGGGGCTTTAGTTGTTAGTCCTTCCGAGCGGGAAATAAAAACTTAATACTATTCGGAAAGTATTGAAGGAAGAAAGAGTCTTCATGCGTACCAAGTGGATCCGTTTCAAACTTTATGCTTTTGTTTGGATCTGAACTCGCTTCCTGCAAAATATGATAAGCAATCTTATTGTTTGGAACCATCCATTTCTGAGCATTAGACTTTTTCATACCTTCTCGTTCTCCAACGTACATATAAATATTCAAATCATCCGCCAACAAAGAGTCTTTCATGAATGATATAAAATCTTTAAACCAGAGAGAAGCGGAGATTAATATAAAGTTATTAAATACGCTTTCTGTCCTATACATTGCGTAAAGGGTGATTAATCCACCTAAAGACACGCCACCCAACGCCATATTTCTAGCCTCCGACGAGATACGAAAATGCTTTTGCACATATGGAACTATCGTTTGATAAATAGATTCCAAATATACATCTCCTTTACCACCGAATGACCAATTTCCGAATAGTGCTTCTTGTTCCCAAGGTGTATACTCATCATTTCTTTTTTCAGACTCTATTCCAACAAAAACAACCGGCTCCGTCACACCTGCTCTTACATTTTGTTCAATTACATCGATCGACCTTCTAAATAAAAAGTCTCCATCATGTAAAAAAACGACTGGAAAAATGCGTTCAGCATCCAACTTGTACTCGATAGGCAAGTACATAATTATTTTACGCCTCAATATTTCTAACTCGATAAACTCTCCTTCAACCTTCGAAGTCACTTGTCTTCCTCCTTATTTATTCATAAAGCGAAAGGCTCTACTCATAATGGTGGGAACCACAGAGGCATGGTTTTCATCTTGTGCAATATACAACTCAACTTCCAATTGTTCTGTTTTGTGCTCGCTCATTTTTGCATACAATTGCTTGGCATCATCGACCATAAAATCCTCTTCACTGCCAACCAACATTAACAACTTTCTATGGGCATGTGGCAAGCCTTCCTGAAAATATTGTTCTGCATGCATGAATAACTCATGCTCATTCCACCAAATAGAAGGGCTAGTTGCTACATAATAAGGGAACAAATCTGGACGTTTAAATAAAGCCCAAACTACAAATAATCCACTTAATGAATGACCAAATAGTGTCTGTTTATCCCTATTAACCGCATATTTTTCATTAATAACCGGCATCAATTCTTGCTCGATAAACGCTAGAAGCTTTTCTGCTCCGCCATGATCCCAAATTTGTGTTCCTTTGAAACGTTCTGGGTATTTATATGTTTCAGCGAAAGGTGTAAACTCATAAAATCTTCTTTTTCCTACGTCTTCTTTCGTACCTTTATGTCCGATTCCTACAACAATTGCAGGAGAGATGAGCGTTTTTGGACCATTTCCTGCTTGCAATCGTACAACATCACGACCAAACTGGAAATACCAATTCCCATCTAACATATAATAGATTGGAAACCCTTTTTCTGGCGCTTCTTCATTGGGAATGGACACTTTTATGTCATACGTATAATCCATTATGTTTGATTTCATTTCCCAAAACTCTGTATCTTCTAGCCAAACTTTATCCATCATTTCTTCATCCTCCATTTTATCCCGCATTACGGGTAATACGACGCCCTGTGTGCCCTTCCCCACTGTTTGAAGTTTAACCTTAAATATCATAGCCATAACAAACAGGCGAGCCATTCTCTTCATCTATCATTATTTTGGCGTCAATTTGAAAGACGCGCTTCATTACATCCTTCGTTAATATTTCTGACGGTGTTCCAACTGTAATAATTTCTCCGTCTTTCATGGCAATCAGTTCATCTGAAAAGCGAGCAGCATGATTAATATCATGCAGTACCATCACAATTGTACATTGATGTTTTTTATTTAAATCGTCTACAATTTTAAGCATTTCCAATTGATGTGCCATATCTAAGTAAGTGGTAGGTTCATCAAGCAACAGAATGTCAGTTTCTTGTGCTAATGCCATAGCTAGCCATACTTTTTGGCGTTGCCCGCCTGACAACTGACTGATTTCTCTTTTTCGAAATTGGGTTGTCTTCGTCACTTCCATTGCCCATTCAATTACTTCGATGTCTTTTTTGGAAAGAGTTCCAACATTTTTTCGATGGGGATAACGACCATATGATATAAGCTCTTCCACTTTTAGTTGTGCAGGTGCTTCTGGATTTTGTGACAGCAGTGCAAGCTGCTTTGCTATTTCTTTTGTGGAGATTGCTTGCATATTTTGCTCTTGTAAATAGACATTTCCGCTAGTTTGCTTTAAAATTCGTCCGATTGTTTTTAAAAGCGTGGATTTTCCGCATCCATTTGGTCCAATAATCGTTGTAATTTTACCTTCTTGAATAGATGTACTCAAATTAGTAAAAACGGTTTGCTTTTCGTAACCGGAACATAATTCCTCTACTCGCAATACACTGTTTACCATTAAAATCCTCCTATGCTCTAGATTTTACTAACAAATATAAAAAGTAAGGAATTCCAATGATAGACACTACAATTCCTACTGGTAATTCGGAAGGCTCAAATACAGTCTTTGCAATATAATCAGAAAAAACAAGTAAAAACATTCCAATCATTGCACTCATCGGTAGGACAAAACGATGTTGAATACCGACAAGTCGTTTGGCAATATGCGGTGCCATCAAACCGATAAATCCAATGCCTCCAGAAACGGAAACACAAGCACTAACTATACCAACACTGCTTAATAACAAAATAGACTTTTCCTTTTCTACGGAAATTCCAAGACTCTTTGCACTTGCCTCTTCTAGTTGAAAATAATCTAACAAATGACTTTTTCGATAAATGACATATCCCAAAATGACAATCCACGGTAACATTGATAAAACAAACGACCAGTTTGCACTATAAATACTACCTGCTATCCAAACTGCTGCCATCTCATAATCACTGGCATTCATTTTAAGTGATGTATAGAGAGACAATGCGCCAAACCCACTACTTATCGCTATACCAGTTAAAATAAGCCGTTGCATATCCAATACGCCATTTCGCCAAGAAAAAAGATAGATTAAACCAGCTGCTACCGCCCCTCCGACAAAGCCAAAAAGTGGCATCATTAAAATTGAAGACCAACTATCATCCGTCAAGTTATTAGAAGACATTTGAAAAAAGAACATAAAAATAACTATAGATGCCCCAGCTCCTGCATTAATACCTAAAATACCCGGATCAGCTAAGCCATTTCTCGTTACTCCTTGAATAACAGTCCCTGCCATTCCTAAACCGATTCCTACTAATGCGGCAATAACAATACGAGGTAAACGAAACTCAAAAATAACTAAGTCGTGTTTCTCATTGGGATCTATTCGTAGCATTGTCTTCACCACATCCATGACAGACATGTCAAATGCTCCATTTGTAATATGAAAATAAAAAGCAACGAATGTTAGCCCTATAAAAACGAGCATCATTGTTAAGAAGCGACCAAACTGTTCTTTACGCACGCTGTTCTCCTCCTCTCGTCCGAATTAAATAAAGGAAGAAAGGAACACCGATAATCGCTGTTACTACCCCAACAGGCGTTTCAAACGGAAAGTTAATAAATCTACTGATAACATCACAAAACGCTAAAAAAACTGCGCCAATAACGGCAGAGCAGGGGATGGCAAAACGATAGTCCACTCCAACGATAAAGCGAGTTATATGTGGAATGACTAGACCAACAAATGCAATTTTTCCGACTAATGCAACTGCAGTTCCCGTTAAACACACAACCGATAAAATACTAATCGCCTTCACCCATTTTGTTCGTTGTCCTAAATTGACTGCTATGTCTTCTCCTAACGAAGAAATCGTTACCGATTTGGCGATACTCAGAGCAAGTATTAGCCCAACTAAACCAAAAGGAATGGATAGCACTAGCATATCGGGATTTACTGTATGTATTTTTGCGTTATACCAAACGCTGACACTTTGCGAAACTTGAAAATACATTGCAACCGCTGATGCAATACTGCTAAGGAACGTTCCAATAACTGTCCCAATAATCGCTAGCCTAACAGGTGATAATCCACCTTTTATAAGCGACCCAAAGCCGAATACTAAACCGGCCCCAATGGCAGAACCAACCATTGATAGTAAAATCATTTGATAATTTGGTAATCCTGGAAAAAACACCATCGCCAACGTAATAACAAATGCCGAACCGTCATTTACACCCATAATGGAAGGGGATGCAAGATAATTTCGTGTGATGCCTTGCATCACAGAACCAGCAACTGCTAAAAATGCGCCAACTAATAAAGCAGCGATTACGCGCGGTAATCGAGATGTTCTAATAATGTTGTGATCCACATTATTAGCGTCGAATTGCGTAATCGCTTGCCATACAGTTAATGCACTAATATCCTTTGCACCATATAAAACGGATAAGACAATTGCTAGTACGATGAACACTGGAGAGGTTACTAGAATAGTAGTTGCTATCCAATTTGTCTTGTTCATTTACATTCATCGCACCTTATCTTTTACTTCAGTAAGTCTTCAATTGCCGCGTCTAAAAATTTCACTTTCGACCATGCAGTTCCACCTTGTGCTAATGGATCTACAGCATTCACAAATACATGATCGTTTTTAGCAGCTTCTACGCTTTTGAAAATAGGGTTATTTAATAAATCGTCAAGCGCAGTTGCATTATCTGTATTTTCGCTCGTTTCAAATTGTAAGAAGATATAATCTGGATTAATCTCCGCTAAAGCTTCCAGTGAAAGTTCAGCCTGTGCCTCCGTTTTAGTAATTACTTCTGGAACAGTTACACCTAAATCTTCATAAATTACTGGGTTTAAATAAACGCCTGCTGGATAAACACACATGCTGCCTTGACGAATACGAACAACTAAGACACTTTTATCTTTTAAAGATTCTTGAATTTTCCCTTTCGCTTCAGAAGCCTTTGCATCATAATCTGTAATAATACTTTCTGCTTCAGCATCTTTTCCCGTTAATTGACCTAGTAATCTTAAATTCTCTTTCCAGTTAGTTGAAATATGAGAATAAGGAATCATTGTTTGGATTTTGTTTAAGGATGATACGACATCCTCACCATGTTTAGAGGAGCCTAAAATAACATCAGGATCTAACGCTAAAATCGCCTCATTGTTTGGTGCAAATTTATCCCCAACTAATGATGCACCTTCTAGTTCTTTTGCTAAATAACCTGGAATTTCACCGGCAATTTCCAATACTCCCACTGGCTTTACCCCTAAAATTGCTGCGTCTTCCATTGACTCAAGACTAGCGGCCACAATATTATTCACCTGTGCTGGTAAGACATAATCTTCCCCTAAATATGTAATCGTTTGTTCTGTGGTAGCTTCTTCTTTAACCTCTGTTTTCGCTTCTTGTTCTACATCCGCAACCTCTTCCGTTTTTTCTTCTTTTGCAGTTGCTTCCTTTTCTTGATCACTGCATGCAGCTAAAGTTAAAGCTAGTAGTGCCGATGCACCAATAAACCAATACTTTCTCATTGTCATTTTATAACTAACTCCTTTTCATATTTATTAAACTAGGCCGAGTTTAATTGATAACGATTATCATTATCATAATACGTCATTAAAAATAGAATTACAATACTATTTTTAAAAAAATTAGTACATTAAGAATAGATATTTTTTATCAGATATTAAGATATGTCTTTCTATGCATTTCAAAAGAACAAAAGTGCTACTGAGTATATCTCTGCCCCAATATGTCGAATGGAAATGTGCAATTATATTGGGATGCCGCACATTATAGGGAAACTGTGCGGTAGGTGGTTGATGAAGTGTCCGCCGTGATTTTCACTACATTCGGACGCTTTCCGTGGGGTGAGCGATGAGCCATCCCCTCCGCTTTGGGCGTCGTTGGGATGTCTCATTAGCCCACTCATCCCACAGGAGTCGCCGTCTGTAGCAAAAATCAATGGTAATCTCTTTTTTATTAATGTTCGAGTTGCTAAAAACAAAAACATCAACATCCTCAACCCTATTTGGATTGAATGAATCCAATAAATGGCTAAGGGCAACCAAAAAGCTGTCAAAATCAACCAGTTTTAGTCTGAGAGCAAACAATTTCGATAAAGCAAGTTTACTTGGATTAGGACGCCGAAAACTACTGCGCAGTCTGCTCATAACTTAAGTATCTCCCTGCATTATTATCCGGTTAATGGATAAGGGCGATCAAAAGCTGTTGAAAGCAACCAGTTCTAGTCTGAGAGCAACCAATCGAATGTTAAGAGCAACTAGAGGCAGTCTGAAAGCAACCAAATTACCCCTGAGAGCAACCAATTTTCCTAAAACAAGTAAACTTGGATTGAGATGAAAATAATAATAGAGCATTGACTAAGATTACTTTTCCAAAATCTTCGTATTGCTCGGCTTCGTCACGTTCCACTGTTTATTGGCATTCAATAGTTGGAAAACCTTTGAAGGAGTTTTATATGTCAAACAGTGACGGCTATTAGATAGCGTTATGCTTCATAGATTGTAGCGGAAGGGCATCTTAGCTTGAGGTGAAGACCCTGGACTGAGCGTAGCGAAGGAAGCGGCTGAAGCCAAGCCGGCGGAAAGCGTCCGACCTGCAGTGAAAATCTAGCGGACACTTCATCAACCAACTATGTCGCAGTTTCCCTATACTTATCGACGAGCCAAAGAGAGCTTATAACTCCCTAAGCCATAAAAACACCTAGCTCTGACACAATTTAAAATTGTATCGAACTAGGTGTTCAAAACATTACTTATCAATCCATAAGCTCTCTTTTAGTATATTCGATTAACCAGCAATCCCGATATTCACCTTCGTGGAGCTCGTTTTTAGGCAAGAGCTTAACTTTCTTAAATCCACATTTTTCATAACAGCGGATTGCTCTTTCATTCCATGTTTGAGGATCCATCACCACTCTGTCTGCTTGTTTTTGTTCAAGTAAAAACTTCACAGTAGAGTTCACTAAGAGTGTTCCTATACCTTTATTCCAATAGGCAACTTCTCCAATGAATTGATCCATACCATATAAAACTTCAGTGATATCTGCATAACCATATAATTTTCGCTCATCACGATCCACTGGATAAAATTGAATATATCCAATTGGAGCTTTGTCAAACTCGATAATACACCTGACTACTTCATTTTCATGGTTGTAAAATTTCTCCTTCACTTTTTTGGCGTCAAATGGGTTGTCTCTTCCTTCATAAAACTCTAGCACAGCTGGATCGGAAAGCCATTTGGCTAATAAAGAACTGTCTTGTTGCTCTAATAATCGAACAGATAGCTTGTCATTTTGAAATAACATCTTCCACGCTCCCCCTTTTAGTTAACTTCGAGATCTTTTTGTTTATTTAGGTAACAGTAAATTCGGTACTAGTCGAATATAAATTAGCTCACCTGCAAGTTCAACGATTGTTTGCGTTACTATGACGGCGGCTACCAGCATGCTTAACTCATCAGGTAACGCCAAGGCGAGAGGAAGAACCACAAGCGAATTTCGTGTTGATCCACTGAAGATAAGAGCACGACCTGATTCTACATCGAGCTTAAACCACTTAGCGATAAATCGAGAAACAACAGGCACGATGATCATAAATGCAACATATATCGGAATAACCTTGAGAATTAAGTCTATATAGGATGATAATTTGCCGATTTGAGATGCAACAACTACAAAAAGCGTAAGTGCCATGAATGGAACGGGAAGCCATGTTGATAGATTTATTATTTTATTGCCAACAGGGGCTTTTCTTGCAAGCAGCTGTATAGCAATAGCAATTCCTAGTGGAATAACGATGAGACCGAAAAATGCTTCCAAGAATGGAACAGGTTCCACGATGCCTGCTGCATCCTCTCCCATAAACAGCCATAAATACAAAGGCAAAAGAAGCATTTGTGTAATAAAGAGGATCGGTGTTGCCATCAGTATCAGCTTTTCATTTCCTCGACCTAAAGCTGTAAAAACAATAACATAGTCAATGCAAGGCGTTAGTAGAACTAAATAGACACCAAGTAATAACGGTGGAAAATCGGGTAATAACTTAGATAAAAGCCATACCACAATAGGGACTGCTATATAGTTAACGGTTAATAGCGCCCTGATAAAACGTCGATTGGTGAACGACTTTTTTAATGATGTAAAAGGAATCTGTGAAAACATGCTATACATTAAAATAGCAATGATCATAGAAATTATTATATCTAATTGTCCTGAAAAATCAGGAACTATTAGTCCAAATCCAGCTCCCATTACTAACACAATAACATATAGCCAAACTTGGTTATTTTCAAGTTGTTGTCTAGTAATCATGAGTATTTATTCTCCTATTATTTTATTCTACTATATGATTTACACTCATTGGCAAATCTAATATTCTCTCTTTTAGAAATAGAGGATATAAGCTCATATCTTTTAATTCTTCCAAGGCAATCCAATAATATGTATGTATTTTTCCATTTTCATTTACGGTAAATTCATTTCCTCTGTTTAATAATTCCTCGTTTTGCAACTCTACTAAATAGAAAAAACAAATTTCATGAAATTTTTCCTGCAACATAGCTTCCGTAAAAAAGTTTTCATTTACCCATAACAGACGTTTGACATTCACTTTTATGGAAAGCTCTTCTTCCATTTCACGTGTTACTGCCCTTTCACTTGTTTCGTTCAGCGTTACCCTGCCTCCTGGAACATAATAATACGATTGGTTTTCATCTTTCATGATGAGTAATTTACCGTCATGTATTAATAACCCTGCTACCCGGTAATTGAATCTGCCTTCTACTGTTTGAAATGAGATATCCATGTTTATTCCCATCCTTTACAAACGTCTACCCATTCCTGCCCGTTTGCATATGTAAATAACTCCTCACAAGTAAGTTCTATAGCACTATTACTGCTGCCACAAGCAGGAAAAACAGTTTCAAAACGTTTTAAGGACTCATCTAAATACACAGCTACATCATCTGGAATACCAAACGGACAAACACCACCTACTGCATGTCCTACGTGGTCGAGTACTTCATCTGGAGTTAGCATTTTTGCTTTTACTCCAAAAGTCGCTTTGAATTTAGCATTATCGATTTTAGCGTCGCCTGCCGCTACTACCAAAATACATTTATCTTCTTTTTTAAAGGATAATGTTTTGGCAATACGTGCTCCTTCTATATTTAGAGCTTGAGCGGCTAACTCAACCGTTGCACTAGATGCCTCGTATTCCAAGATTCTTTCTTCGATTCCAAATTGTTTAAAATGATCTCTTACTACCTCAATTGCCATTAGTTACACCTCATTTTTTTAATAGTTAAACTTCTTCTCTAATAGTACCATTACAAATACTAATTACGCTCGAATTGTATTTTGTCACTTTCTAAAAGGTTTTTATGGAGTTAAATATAGTTATTTTTACCTAGTAATGTTTTTATTATTACTATGGTTCTAGCAATTAGATGGGTGCTAAATAGACGGTTTTCTAAACTTCACGAATAAATTAATTTTTCCGAAAATTATTGACTTTTCATTTATATTAAAGGAAAATAAAAACAGAATTCCTTTAGGTGAAAAACGTTTCCACTCAACGGAAAAGTAGAGAGGGGGATAATGTTCTGTTTTTCTATGTATCTTTCATTAGATTTTATTAATTATTGTCGAGCATCCAAGCGAAGCATTTCGTAGCCAACAAACATTACAATGAGGCTGAAAATCTTTATGTTATTCAGTTGGATCAAACGTTGTACATGCCTTTATTAAAGAACAATTGTTTCTTGATATTTTAATGCAATATCATCTTGAGAATTGATTATTTCCCTACCAATGTTAAATGAGGTAACAGTTATGATTGGTCGAGACTTTGCTACAATTGGCTAGACTCTGTCAGCTACTTTGATGAAAGTTGGACTATTTGAAAAAAGATCCGCATCACTTTTGTAAACGCCTTCATATAAAATCCATATGAAGAAATGCCGATCTTATTAGCATCTGTTATTGAACAATTGAACACATGTAATTAAATCATTCAGGGGGTTTTTCTATGGTCCAACTTGATTCGAAGCAGACTTCAACTGTAATGCCAGAACATTCGCATCTATTAAAGAATAAGCAACCACGTATTAAAAATATTAATTCATTTGCATTAATGTTTGGTATTATGATTGCCATGGCCATCTTAACGTACATTCTACCTGCGGGACAATATGAACGTGTAGAGATAGACGGACGCACAGTCGTTGATCCATCGTCTTTTACATTTATTGAATCAACATCTGTTGGCTTTTTTGATATTTTCACAAGTATCCACCAAGGTTTAGTGCTGGGTGCGCCCATTATTTTATTCGTGATTCTATTTGGTGGCGCACTTGGAATTATGCAAAAAACAGGAACAATTGATGCCTTTATTCAAGCACTAGCGATTAAATTCCGTCACCGTCAATTCATCGTAATACCAATATTAGTACTCGTCTTTGCTAGTTTAGGTGCTTTAATTGGATCAGCGGAAGATACGTTAGTGTATATCGCAATCGTAATTCCACTAATGATGGTTTTACGTTTTGATGCCATTACTGGATTTGCGATTGTCATGCTTGGTACACTTGCAACAGGTTTTACAGCTGGGATTACAAACCCATTTAATGTTGGGGTTGCGCAAACAATTTCTGAATTACCGATGTATTCGGGGATGGGGTTACGAATTGCGTTATTTACTGTGATGTATGTCTTTACAGTGTTTTATATTATTCGTCATGCTAAGAAAGTTCAAAAAAATCCTGAACTAGGGATTTACGGAAAATTCAACCCAAATGACACGGTTAATCTTGATGTCTCATCTAAAATGAGCATTCGTCATTTATTAGCACTGCTAGTGTTACTTGGAAGTTTTACCCTGCTAATTTTCGGTGTCATTCGATTAGGCTGGTACATTTCTGAAATTTGTGCAATATTCATACTTGCATCGATTGTTATGTCTCTTATTTGCCGTACAACGATTGACGAAATGACAAAGGGGTTTATCAATGGTTCAAAAGATATGATTGAAGGAGCTTTGATTATTGGTTTTGCCCAAGCTATTTTAGTCATTGCAACAAACGGTAATTTAATTGATACGATTTTATACTATGTATCTAGTGTTCTAGGCAATATTCCTGCTTCAGTTAATGCAGTCGGCATGCTATTTTTACAAATGGTGATGAATTTCATTGTGCCGTCTGGTAGCGGTCAAGCTGCTTTAACGATGCCAATTTTAGCACCGTTAGCAGATTTAATTGGAGTGACACGTCAAACAACTGTACTTGCCTTCCAATTAGGAGACGGTATTTCAAACTTAGTTATGCCAACAAGTGGGGTATTATTAGCAGGCTTATCAATTGCAGGTATTTCCTATACAAAGTGGTTCAAATGGATACTTCCGTATTTAGGATTTTTAACATTAATTGCAATAGTTTTTATTATTATCGCCCAAGCGATTCAGTACGGCCCATTTTAAACAATTGAGGTGGATATTATGACAACAACAACAACAACAACAACCTTAAAGGAACAAGTGATTACGTGGAGACGTACTTTGCATCAACAACCGGAACTATCTTTTGAAGAAGTCAAGACATCCCAGTTTATCGAGGATCAGCTCCGTCAATGTAAGAATTTCATCGTAACACGACCAACAAATACAAGTGTGATGGCTGTTTTAAAGGGGCAAAAGCATGGAAAAATCATTGCCTACCGTGCAGACATTGATGCATTACCAATTCAAGAGGAAACAGATGTATCATTTCGTTCACAAGTAGTTGGCGTAATGCATGCTTGCGGTCATGATGCACATGCAGCAATGCTTTTAGGTGCTGCGTTTGCACTTCACAACCGTGGTACAAACTTTGCAGGTGAAATTCGCTTTTTGTTCCAGCATGCAGAAGAAGTTTCACCAGGCGGCGCAGAGCAAATGGTAGCGCAAGGCGTCTTACAAGATGTTGAACATGCCTTTGCCCTACACGTATCCCCCAATCACCTTAGCGGTCAGTTGGCATTCCGTAAGAAGGCTATTTCTTCTGCAGCAGATGATTTTGAAATTACGGTTTTAGGGAGCGGTGGTCATGCCGGTATGCCAGCTGAAACTATCGATCCCCTTCTAATTGGCAGTGAAATTGTACAGGCATTGCAAACAATTGTTTCACGTAAAATCGCCAATGGTACAGCACCTGTTTTATCGGTGACAAAATTCCATTGTGGTACCTCACTTAATATTATTGCGGATCAGGCAGAACTAGGTGGTACAATTCGCTCTCATCATGAAGACTCCCGTATCTTTGCAAGACAATTACTTGAACAAACGGTACATGGTATTGCCCAGACACACGGCGCGACAGCTTCAATTACATGGGAGCTTGGTTGCTCAGCTGTATTTAATGATATTGATACTACAGATATCTCAATTTCAGCAGCATTAAAGATATTCGAAAATATCATTGAATTAGAGCAGCCAATGTTTGGTACAGAGGATTTTGCAATAATGGCTGAGCAAGTACCTTCTAGCTATCAATTTATCGGTGTTCACCATGAGAAACTCGGTGAAGCATATCCATTACATCATCCTAAATTCAATATAGATGAAGATGCATTAATTTTAGGAACTTCTTATTATGTTGAAATCGCAAAAGAACTATGTCCAATAGTACAATAAAAATATCGCCTAGATAAGCCTGTTGGAAACGAATATCAACAATTGAATGAGACAGAGCTTATAAAATTTAAAAAGGACAACCAAATAGATGGTTGTCCTAGGTGTACTACGCTTCTGGTTCAAATGTTTTACAATCTGTTTCTTCACTATTGGAAGCTTGTTTCCCTTTATTACTTACAACATAAATAGCAGTAGCATTACACTTGTTTCCAGATCCCCAATACGTACAGTTGTTTACTTCACAAAGAACATCTTGAGCCATAGTTTCACACCTCCTCATTTCTAGCATGAACAATTGGATTATGATTAATACTAGTACAAACGAAGTGCGTATTAGTAGATGTGTTAAAATGAAATTATTTATATTGGGGGAATGAGTTAATGCAAAAGCTTATATTTGAATCAGCATGGGATAAAACGATATCCAATAAGGACCGCAAAGAAATTGAAGCAATCTTTCTCGAAACAAGCCAATCCGACAATCAGGGTATTCAGCTTACACCACTATGGCAAGCTTTCAATCATAAAGGTGAATTATTAGTAACCGTACTTATCCATAACTTCACCATGCATGCTTTTTCCTTTCAAAACACAAAACTAAGATATATTGAATCAAATGATGTTCTCATCGAGCATACCTTCACAATACCTTCGATTAGCATTCAAGCGAAAAGTAGTATGCCATGGACGTTTATTTTTCCAAATGAAAACTTAGACAAAAAAATTACCCTTGAAAATGGTCATTTAGAAATTGTTTAATGCTAATTTACAGTTGTAGGAACATGCTAACAAGCAAATTCTAAACAGTTCTTCGACTATGTAAATCCAGTTAATGGCTAAGAGCAACCAACCAGTCGTTAAAAGCAATCAATTCTATTTGAAAAGCAACTAAATGAGCAGAAGAGCAACCAAATTACTAGTGAAAGCAACCATTTCTTAAAATAACAAGTTTACTTGATGTGAGACGCCGATGATTATAACCAGTTATTTATAATCATTGCGCAATCGGATTACGGTGTTGCAGGTTTGAAGGGAAATGTTGTGCATTTTGCCTACCTCTTATTTCGCACTATCCCTATTATGCGCAACATCTCTTCTCATTTTCATACTAAAATAAATAAAGAAGTGCAGTTCCATCATTTGGTCTACACTTCTTTTTGATCTACTATTAATTCATACTGGTACGTTACGAAGGTTGTTCTAAAAGATTAACAATCTCTTTATAGCTCACCGGCTTACTTATATAATATCCTTGAATCAACTCACAATTATAGCTTTGAAGCATATCATATTGTTCCTTATGCTCCACACCTTCTGCCACAACATGTAAGCCTATTGTATGCGCTAGCTTAATAATCGTCTCTATAAATTTAGCGTCTTTTTCAGATTGAAGCATTCCGTCTACAAAGCTTTTATCAATCTTTACATGATTGATTGGTAAGCTATTTAAGTAGCTTAAAGAAGAATAGCCGGTTCCGAAATCATCAAGATGAATAGAAAATCCAAGTTTCTTTAGTTCCACTAGTTTTTGCTTGTTTAAATCAAATGATTTCATCATAGCAGTTTCTGTAATTTCGAGTTCTATCCAGTTAGGAGAAACACCCGAAGATTCTACTATTTCTCTTATATTATCGACAAAATCTTGTTGCATAATATGCACTGGAGAAATGTTGACGGCTATGCTCACTGGACGTTTCCTATCTTTATTGATTTCTTGAATTGTTCTACATGCTTGCTTTAATACCCATTTATCTATATCTACTATTTGACCAGTCATTTCAGCGACTTGAATTATTTGTAAAATATTGTAATTAGAAAGCGCTGGTGCGTTTGTTCTTAAAAGTGCTTCTATGCTAGCAATTCTTTCTTCATCCGGTTTAAATAATGGTTGGAAAAACAACTCAAATACATCTTTATCGAGACATTCTCGAATTCCATTTTCTATTTTAAATTTATCTTCTAGCTGCTTTTTCATTCCTTCATCAAATATTCTATATCCGTTTTTCCCTAAGCTTTTCGCTTGGTACATTGCCATATCAGCAAGCTTTAATAATTCTTCTGACGTATTAGCGTGAAGTGGATATAAGGAAACGCCAACACTTGCGGTAACATTTAAGATTCTAGAATCTACCATAAAAGGTATATCAAACTGATGGATGATTTCCTCCGCCAAGCTTTTTGCTTGTTCTACTGACTCCAAATCATGCATAACGACGATAAATTCATCACCACTTATGCGCGCAATTTCTTTATTTGCGGCTGATAATGCATTTAGCTTTTTGGCTACCTCTGCAATTAGCTTATCTCCAAAAGAGTGTCCAAGAGTATCGTTCACTGTTTTAAAATTATCTAAATCAACAAAAATAATTGCTTTTAAGTGCTCACTTAGATTGTTTTGTAAGGCTGCAGTTAGCGATTCTTGTAGGCTTCTTCTATTTAATAAACCCGTGAGCGAATCATAGGATGCTAAATGTTTTATCTTGTCCTCTCTCGTTTTTATAGCCAAAATCATACTATTAAAGCCATTCGCTAGACGCTCTATTTCCTCATAATCATGTACCTTTGCCTGCACGTCATAATTTCCATTTTCAACGGAAATCATTAGTTTTCCAAGTTTTTTTAATGGTCGAACGCCTCTTAACGTAGCAAAATAAGCAATAACACCAAATAGGAGAAGACAAAATAGTCCGATTGCCAGTATAGGTTGATGCCTTTTTATAAGGTTTCTAATTATTTCTTCTTTGCTTATCACGGTGACAATACTCATGTCATTTTCCACAATCGGATGAGACCGTACTATATAGTCCTTATTCTGTATAGTGTATGGCACATAACTTTTTTCTGTTTCTTTTACAATTTTGGCGTGTTCATTTCCAAAAAGCGTTTCACCAATCATATGATTATCACGATTAGCTAATATGGTGCCATTACTACTTAATAATAGAACGAATCCATCTTCTCCAATTTTCGAGTTACTTATTTGACTACTCATTTTTGGGAGGTTCATATCTATCGCAATAACACCTAGTGTTCCCTTTGGACTTTCGATGGATTTGGAAGCTGTTATTATTATCTCCTGTGTCACATAGTCTAGGTAAAGCTCCGTCCAACATACTTCTCCTGGATTTTGCATAGCAAGCTTGTACCAAAGCTGTTCTGCTGGATGATAATCGTCCGGAATTTCCTTATATTCTCCTCTGTAAAATTCACCATTCGCTAGGCCATACATCATTTTTCCATTCACAACAGAATTTTTTTGATATTCTTCTAACATGGATGCAATCTCAGCTTGACTACTAGAATAGTCATTTAACATTAGCAAGGAATGACTAAGCTGATTCAACGTATTCTCCACCGTTAAAAATTGATATCCAAAAGATAAAAAGGTTTGCATGAGGACAGATTCTGCTTCCTTTTTATACAGTTCTTCCAAACTTTCATTTAAATTTTTATATGACAATAAAATAAATAGAGACATTGTCACAATACACATTGACACAATCAAAGTTGTTATCCAAAATTTAATACTTCTTATTTTCAAAAGGTCCACCCATCTCCTGCAACCCATGTCTATTATTCGCCTTTTAAGAAATACTCGTACATATACTCTTTGCCAAGTATGTTCGCTATATTTCTTATAGAGTGATAATATTTATTGTCTACTTCTATGTATTTCTCAATTGTATTATCAAAGCTATTCAAAGCATCTGGTTTTTCTGTATGTATTTCTAACATAGCTTTTGAAAAACGTTTTTGTATTTTCTTGTCTAAATCACTTCTTGCAACGTAGGGAGCTCCGGGAATATTTTCCGATTTCCAAATGATGATCATATCTTCCGATCTTACTTCCCCTTTTTCGATTAAGTTTTCATACTGAACACTACTAATAGCTCCGGCATCTACTTCTTTTGAAAGAATTTTAGCTAGCACTTGATCATGTGAACCTGCATACTGGGTTTCGTTGAAGTACGTTTTGTATGCTATATTTCTACTCTTTAACAATGCGTAAGGAAGTACAAATCCACTTGTTGAACCAGAGTCAACGAATGCAAACTTCTTTTCTTTTAGTTCCTTAATGCTGCTAATACCTGAATCTTTCCTTGCTATAATTAGTGAATTATAGTAAATGTCTGTACCTTTTCTTTGTTGAACAATTAAAGGTGTAAGCTCCATTTCACTTTCAGCCGCAACATAAGAAAATGCTCCATACCACCCTATATCGATTGTTTCTTTTTTCATTCCTTCTATTAAGCTAACATAACTATCGGTTGCGTATACTTCTATAGGAATACCCAATTGTTCTTCTAGATACAGTCGAATAGGTTCAAACTCCATTTCCATTTCATTTGCATTTTTTACAGGAATCATTCCGATTGTTAATTTTTTAGGAGTAGTAGCACAACTTGTTATGATGAAGCTTATTACAAGAATACTTATTAAAAACGTGAATTTTCTCCTACTCATCTATATAAGCACCCCATCATAATAGTCCCGTTATTGTTAGTTACTATTATACTATAGCTGTGTTAAGTATTTGTTAATTTTTTATATAATTATGTACTTGATTGTCCTTCAATCGTCAGCATCAAAATATTTTTTATTATCCAGAAAAGAATAGGTAGTAGTTTATACATATGTGTTTTTTATTGAATAGCTTATAAGAGGTAAAAAATAATCAAAGGAGGTTATAAAATTGACACGTAGAAGAAATCCTCGTTTTTGTATATTTCCAGGATATAATTGGTGTGGACCTGGTTGTAGCGGCCCCGGTGCACCTATAAATGAAGTAGATGCAGCATGTAAAGCCCATGATGAATGTTATAGTAGAGGTAGAAATCGATGTGAATGTGACCGCGAGTTTCTCGAGCGTCTACGTCCTAATATGAACTCTTATACACAACAAGGAAGACATGCTCGACTTCTTTATAATTATATGAAATTGCAAGCAAGCTTTACTTGTAACTCTTTTAGAATATAAGATTAATCAAATTCTCCATAGAAAAAAATCTGAATACCACAGAAAACGGCATTCAGATTTTTTGCACTTCCTCTTTATATTTCGTTACGCAATTTTGGCAAATACAATGCTTTCTTATACTTTCTTCCGGGACTAATTCAAAAATCCCTTTTGGAAATTTCTCTATCGTACACCAACATCCATTTGGCTCGGTTGCATCTACCATGCATTTGTTTTCCTCTCCGCAAAGCGGACAATGGGTATTAGCCATTTCAATCCTCCTATTTTACATAAATCTTTAGTTGGTTCAGTCCGTTTATTTTTGCGTTATTTAACTCTTCACCAGCAATCACATACATACTATCCAAGCTATCAAACTGGTTGCACTGACCCCATGCTCCCCCTACACTAATCGTTACAGTGTAAGCGTGTTGTTCCGAACAATAGAGTAAAGACATTTCCTCTACGGCAGTCCTCAATTCTTTTGCAATATGTTTTAATTCACTTTGTCTAATATGCTTCAAAAAAACAACGAACTCATCACCACCAAATCTTCCTACTAATCCTCCATGCTTTTCAATGATTTTCTTCATGCAAGCTGCTATTTGCTGTAAAGCACGGTCCCCTTCTATAGAACCATGAAAATCATTATATCGTTTAAAATAATCAAGATCTATAATTAGTAAAGCCACCCAGATATCTGCACTGCCTTCATCATTCCACAATTGTGAAAGAAATTCGGTAAAATATTTCCGATTTGCTAGCTTTGTCAAATCATCGTAGAACTCTTCTACATTTAAATTTACATTCATTCGGTCCAGATTCTCTAATACTTTCTTTTGCTTAGTAAACTCTTTTTTCAAATGGTCACTCATGCTACCTATCCCCCATTTCATTTCTAATGAAAATTAGTTATCTTAATTGTATAACATTATATTCAGAGTATTCCATTAAAATAAGAAAGGTATCGGATTCTAATAAATTTCAGAATCTGATACCTTTAAATACTTCATTTTTTAAATGATAAGCCTTCCGTGTCTAGCGCAACTCTTAGCTTTGGTAAAGATGCCGGTCCCATACCGTGAAACTTTAGAATGTCTTTTTCGCTAAAGCTTGATAGTTGCTCCAATGAGGTGATTCCATTGTTTTCTAATGCACGTCTTGCAGGGGCAGAAAGTAGAGAAAGAAACCCAGTTGCAGGTTTTCGTTCCTGTTCACAAGTCGGACATGTAGGACAGTCGCTACTTTTGTAGTATTCGTGTCCTTTTTCGCATTTTCTTAAAGTTTTTGGGCTAGTATTGATGGCTGATTTCTCCTTTTCTAAATATTTCTTCCGTAAAAAAACTATTACAACTATTCGCTCATATTTTACAACTAACTTTCCCTTTTCTCCAACTAAATCTACCTACTATACAACTAAACTTTTTTCTGATTCATTTACGCGTATATCTAGATAGAGTGAATTCATACATAATAAAAACCAGCTATAGTGACCCTTAAGTCGTTGTAGCCGGTTCTTTTGAAAATGTTTCACTGAAAACGAATGCGAAAAGCTTTTACGATAATACCATCATTTGCTGGTTCAAAGTCAAACTGAGGCAACCGTTCAAAACCTAAATGTTCATATAATTTTATAGCATTTTCCATAAAATCTGCAGTATGAAGACCCATTTCCGAGAAACCCTTCTCCTTTGCTCGTTTAATACATTCATTAATGAGCAATGTTGCCACACCTTTACCTCTAGCTTTAGAAGAGGTAGCAAGCATTCGTAACTCGGGATATCCAAGTTCGTCTTCCAAGAGACCTTCATATGCTTTTATATCAGGAGAAAACAAAGCAACACTTCCTAAAATTTCTCCGTCATCTTCTACTACTATTCGTTCCACACCAGTTTCAATATCTCCATCCGATAAGATGGATTTTCTTAGAGCCTGCCAATGGGCTTCTGGTATTTTTGCTGCATGCTCGTCATATGCAGCTAATCTTAGCTCGCTTATATAAGAAAGTTCTTCTGGTACAGCATCTCGGATAATCACTGATTCTCCATCTCCTTACATCTTATTTACTTTCGTGAATGAGAAACTTTTCTTTATTTCCACTTAAATCTTCGCGGTTATGTGCAGAATGGAAGTTAGAAGTATCCGGACCTTTTGGTAAAATATTTAGGCTTTTTTGATCATCACTCGCGATATGATTAGATAAATGATAATGTATTTTAATCGCCTCAAAATCCGTTGTATCTCCAAAACCAGGTGTTTGGTATAAATCTCTTAAATATCCCCATAAATTCGGGAAGTCTACAATACGATTTCGATTCGTTTTAAAAGCAGAATAATACGCAACATCAAAGCGGACAAGCGTTGCATACAATCGAACATCGGAATCAGTTATAAAGTCTCCAAATAAGAAGCGCTTCGTGGCTAAACGCTGTTCCAATTCATCCAATCGCTCAAACAACACATCATATGCCTCTTCATACGCTTCTTGTGAACGGGCAAATCCACATTTGTACACACCATTATTTACTTCATGGAAAATAACGTCACTTAATGCGTCGATTTCTTCGCGTAAATGCTCCGGATATAAATCTGGTGCATTTTCCTTGTGAAATGGAGCCCAGGCAGTTTCCAAATGATTGGTTAATCTAAAATAATCGTTATTCACTGCTTTTCGTTCTTCAATATCCACAATAACAGGAACAGTTGGTCTACCCACATACTCTGGGTCTGCCTTTTTATACACTTCGCTTATATATTGAATACCTAAAACAGGGTCTACTCCGTCTTTATCTAAAGAAAATTCCCAATCTACGCGTTCGATATTAGGACGCATTGGACTTGCTGTACCTAAACTAATGACATTCTCTAAACCTAGTAAGCTTCTCACAATGACAGAGCGATGCGCCCATGGACAAACAGCAGCCCATAGAAGACGGTATCGTCCTGCTTCTACCGGAAGTTCACCAGCGTTATTTCCAAAAGGGGTATTAAAGCGATTTTGTTGACGATTAAATTTTCCTTTTTCATCCACTTCATTTGGTGCTTTTTTCTGCTGCTTTTCCATTTTTATCATCCTCTTCTATTTAATAATTTTTAAATACATAGTTTTCTTCTTGGTTTAATTAAGTTTATTGTGTTTTTATCTTGAAGTCAAGGTAATGATTTTAATTAAAATAGAAGCAGCATTTCGTTGCCAACTACACTCCAAAATATTTTTACATAAGCTTTATATTTCAATCAAATTTCACAACCGTTTTATAAAATAAAATTCAGAACGGAAATTCAAATATGGGGGAACAAATTTGAAGAATAAAAAGCGCTTTTATACTATTTTTTGGCGGTGGCATTTTTACGCGGGGATATTTATTGCCCCCTTACTGATAACGTTAACAATCAGTGGTATCGGATATTTATTTTATACAAATGTGGAAAATCAATTGTATGATCATTTATTTTTTGGTAACAGCAACAAAGATGAAAGTGTCTCTATAGACAGAGCGATAGAAAATGCAGAAAGCAACTTTAACGGGTATAGTGTAGCAAAGATTAGCGTTTTGAATGATGATTATAATACAAGATTTACAATGACTAATACAGAAGGCGATCAGAAATATGTCTTTATTGATGATCATAATCAGATCGTAGGGAGTCAGAATACAGCAACTACTTATTCGAATGTGATGAGAGGTTTACATAGTTCTTTATTTGTAGGTGGCACCGTTGTAAACTATTTGGTTGAATTAGCAGCATGTTGGGCTATATTTCTACTTATTTCAGGAGTTTATATGTCCTTTAAAGGGAAGGTTTTTAAAAGACAGAAAGGAACCAAAAATAAGAGACAAAAGCATAAAAAACTTCATGCTATTACTGGTACAATAATAGCCATTCCAATGGTTATATTAATCTTTACTGGTTTACCTTGGTCAGCTCTTATGGGTGATGTCATATACTCAACGGCACAATCACATCCATCCATTGGTATTCCAGAATTACAACAAGTTCCACCAACATCAGAGATAAACGAAATCCCTTGGGCTACTCGTAAAAATGAAGCTCCTACTTCAGCCGATGCTCACGCTCACCATCATGGTATGGCTAGTAATATGGCCGATAACGAAAATATGATCAGCTTGCAACAACTGATGGAGAAAATTGACGAATCACATATCTCTAAACCATACTCTATCGTTTATCCAATGAGTGAAGATGGTGTATATACCGTTTCAAAAGGGAGCAATACGGGTGTCACTGGTCTAGATGTTAGTCCAAATGAAGAAGTGACTAGCTATTTTGATCAATATAGCGGCAAGTTGATATCGAAAGTTGGTTACGAAGATTATGGTATCTTAGGAAAATGGTATACTTGGGGTATCCCATTACATGAAGGACATTTATTTGGATGGCCAAATAAAATAATTAATCTACTCGTTTGTTTGGCATTTTTAACGATTATTATTTGGGGCTACAAGATGTGGGGAGATAGAAAAGTAAAAGGTCAATTATCAGCTCCACCCAAAACACCGATGGGTAAAAGTTTTGGAGGATTCATTGTTCTGTTAGTAATTCTCGGTATAATAATGCCACTCTTCGGCTTGTCGTTAATAGTGATTGCTTTAATTGAATTAATAGTTTCTCTATTTCAAAAGAATAAAAATAGTAGTGTGTAAAACATTTAAAAATAGTAGTACAAATCATTAATAAGATTTGTACTACTATTTTTATTCAATCCGATGATTTCTTTAAAGCCTAGGATCTACCGGATCTGATTCCAATGCCAGTGTGGCGAGTACACATTCATGTACACGTTCTATGGATTCGCCGTCAACAAAACGTCTTATACCTTCCAGCCCTAAGGCAAATTCTTTTAAAGCAAGCTTTTGTTTTTTGCCTGTATTTCTATTTTTTAAACGCTTCAAGTTTTCCAGGCTTAAATAATCCATTCCATAAATGATATGCAAATATTTGCGGCCTCTTACTTTAATGGCAGGTTGGATTAGCCGCCCTTTAAATGTAGAAGTGAAAATTTCAGGTTTGATGACGATTCCTTCATGCCCTTCTTTTGTCATTTCTTCCCACCAAGTGATGACATCTTGCTCGCTATTACTATCCGATATAATTTTATATTCGGTTGTTACGAAAAGAGAGGAATCCTCTGCAAATTCCTTATTCATTTCCATATGCCAAGTGTGCGGTTTATGAAAGAATGTTTCTCCACTATGAGCCAATACGTGAAAAGGTGCAATTTGAATGGCCTCTGTTTCTTCTATATCCCAGCAATATTTTTGGAAAACTTCTTTAAAGATTTCTGCATTATTTAATTTTTCATCATACTCCCTTATCCAATTCTCTACATTTATATCATTTGCAGACTTTAGCTTTTCCAAGATTTTTATCCGGTCTAACAATGCATTTTCCGATACATGTGCGTACTGGCTACTAATCAATTCTTTCGCTTTTAAATTCCATGGCATGATTTCAGCATCTAAAAGCACATAATCCGTTTGATATTTTTCAAAATAGCGTTTATGTGTGAGCTCTTCCGTTAACTTTCGTACCACTTCTTGCTCTGTTGATCTATCAAAAAATCTTCTGCCTGTTCTTGTATATATAACCCCATCTATTTCGAAGCCAATTTCTTTTTTAGCGACTGCTTGATTTTTAAATAGAAGTAGAACTGCTCGACTACCCATATGCTTTTTCTCGGCAACCATCGTTTCAATCCCTTGACTTCGATAATATTCAATCGCTTCTTTTGGGTGCTCTAAGTAATCTGAAAGCGCAGATACCGATGGAGTCGGGCTCATTGTAGGTGGAATATAAAGTAACTGTTCAATCGGGACGGTGTAATGAGAAACCGTATCGATAGCAGATTTTGCAATATTTCCGTGAATCTTTACTTCCCCTAGTTGTTCCGTTTGTACAGAATATCCGTTTATAAACTTTTCAATATTAGGGGGAATTAGACGCTCCATTTCCCACTTTTTCAGCGGATTATCTGATGTTCCTGAATAATCTTTTAGAGCTTTGACAGAGACAAATTGTTGTTCCGGGTACCGCATCGCTGTGAGCTTACCTCCAAAAACGACCCCTTGATCAATATTAATCGTGTTATTTATACGAAGCGGCTGTGGCTTTGGATCATGCCCCCATACAATGGTTAAGCTTCCTTTGTGGTGAACATACCAGTCTTTACGAATCGGTTTTCCGTCAGTATTTGTTTCATCCGTATCACCGTACCGACAGAAATCTTGGATAGTAGTAGATTGCTTCCCAATATACTCGTCCTTTATGCCGGCATGGGTGCAAACTGCTGTCTTTACCCCGTTTTTCACTAACACGTAATGGGAGGGAGCTTGAAGAAGAAACTTTTTTAATGTTTCTTTCAATTCTTCCACTTTAGCTAAACCATGCTCTTTCTCGTACAGTTCAAACTCGTGCGCAACTTTCTCGTCCCCATGCTTTAGCTCTACATTCCGTCCATCTAGCCACCGGGCAATTTTCCATCCATGATTGCTGTCCGTCATATATGCTAAGCCCTGCTCCACATGTCGTTGAAAAAATTGCGTCGTTTTTAATGACTCCGGACCTCTACTCATGATATCCCCAACAGACATAAACTTTCTGCCTTCTGGGTGGATATAAAGTTCCTCCTCATTCCGTTCATATCCAAGTTGTATTAAAAGCGATATCAATTCCTCATAACAGCCATGTACATCTCCGATCATATCGATGCCTTTTCCAACATCCACAAGAAGCGGATTTCCTTTTCTTATAAGATCTATATCATCCTCTTCACGAATAAAATAAACAGATTTAAAGCCTTCTTTCTTAATAAATCTTAATTCCCTTTTCCAATTTTGAAACTGTTGCTTTACTCTTTTTTTCCCACGAGGATTCTTACGTTGTGCATCTCTTTCAAGAAGTATTTCTTGTGGGATATCTAACACAATCGCTGTAATCGGGACATGGTGTCTTTTGGCTAGTTCAATATAATGTTTTCGGTCTTCCGCATAAAGATGAGTTGCATCGACAAATGTTAATTTATTCAATCGACATCTTGCTTCTAAAGCAGAATCTAACAAGCGAAAGGCTTCACGAGATAGGGCATGGTAATCATCTGAAAGACTATCTGCTTCATCTCTTGGCCGATCCGCCCATTGTATAAATTCTGTATCTCCAACGACTACACGATACTCGTCCGAACTAATGACTTCAGATGATAATATCAGCTGCTCATCTATCCACTTATTCAAAAGCGTCGTTTTACCACTATTGGATACCCCAACGAGCAAGACAATTCCAGCGTTTGGTAGAATAATTTTCATTGCTGCTTCTCCTTCCTGATGAACGTGCACATTTGGGTTGGAGAACCGTACTGCATGTCTTCTTCCCCTATCCCTTCAAACACTAGCTCATATTGACCTGAGTGATTCATTTGCTGACACCATTTTCTAAATTCTTGTCGTGTCCATTCAAAACGATGATCGCTATGTCGCATTTCTTCTGACATTTCATAGACATGATTATATTCTTTGTTTGGAGTAGTCACGATTAAGGCACTAGGTTGATAGTGTGCTAGTATAAGCTCCATTATTTTAGGTAGTCTTTCTTCATCTATATGCTCAATCACTTCACATAAAATAATGACATCTTTGTTTTTCAATCGTTCGTCGAAATAAAACAGGGATCCCCAAATCATAGTTGGCATGTTGAAGCCTTTTTGTTCCTTTAGCTTTTCAAAACGTTTCGCTGCTTTTATCGTTTCAGATTCAGAAGGCTCTACCGCTAGTATTTCGTCTATCCCATTTACAAAGCCCAGTTTAGCAGATAACTTTCCTTCTCCCGAACCAAAATCGACTACTTTATGTTTCTTTGAAAGTGTTGATACCTTGTCCACTATTTTTTCATAGCGCAGCTCGTTTAACGGTAATTGCTTCGCACGAATCGGCTGCTGGGTTTCTTCTTGGTCTTCAAACTGATCGTATAATTCCTTGAATCTTAATGCCTTGCGAATTATGAATTCTTTTTCGGGATGCGTATCGAGCCAGCCCTCTCCGTATCGTTTCAACTTTTCAATTTCTGTATCGTCAATAAAATAATGCTTGTAGTTATCCAATACCGGGATAAGGATAAATAACTGGTGAAGTCCTTTTTGGAGTGTGGTCATTCCTGACAGTGTAATATAGCAGGCTGAGCTTTTCTCTTTTATTTTAAATGAATAGTCCGTTTCTCCAAACTCGATGTTAATCTCATAGCCTAACGGTTCAAAAAGATTGCGAATCTCTTGTTCACTTAACTCCGTTGCCACAGGACCAAAACTAAAATGGAAAGAAAAAGAGTGCTCTACCCATTTTTCATAAGCTTCTTTTGGCTTGCCATTTAATGCAGTACTCAAAGCAGGACGAATAAGCGAAGTGAAAATACTACTCACCGCAAATTCCCTGTCGTTTATGAAATGTGTAATGTCATAAGCACCAGACGACTGATTGATAAGTGATAGAGAATCAGGCGTAACAAAGATTGTCATCTCCATCTGTTTATCTGTAAATGTAGAAAAAAAGAGCCGTATCGCATGATCTTTTTGGGTTCGCTCGTATAAATTACTCGGATTTTTAGCAAGCAGATGAGAGAGAACTTGTACATTTTCACCTGTTGCTCTAATCGTTAGTTGCACTATATCCACCCTTTCCTGTTTTTCATTTTCTATCTAAATGAGAAGGCGTATCGCGAAGAAGTTGGACAAAAAGCCCATCTCCTTCTAACCATTCAGCGATGAGAATATCTTTATCGCTTGTAATCCCTTTCGCATGAAGCTGATCGGTTAGCCATGCCTCGTCAAAACCTAAGTCTTCTATTTCATCCCATAAAACTTTGCCATCTCTTATTAAGGTTACCGGCGCATAAACTGTTTTAGAAACTAGATTAAGATCCTCTTGAGTTGTTTTTTGATACTTGGATTTCTTTAAAATGCTTAACGATCCATTTGCTTCTAAATAACAATATGCGACCTCTCGAATAGAAAAGGTTTCACTTTGTCTAAGTAAGCTTTGAAGCTGATTCAAATTCATTCGGTTTTTCTTTAATTGTTCTCGGTCCACCACGCCATTTTTGATCAATGCGGATGGTTTCCCTTCAAAGATTCCACGTATAGCTAAAAACTTTTGTCCAAGAAATTCAACGATGAAAAGTAAAATACTCCATAATGCCATCGTATAGATAATATAAAATAACCCTACATCATTATGATACAATCCATTTCCAAGTAATTCACCTAATACTATCGCAGCAATGAAAGTAAAAGGGCTTATTTGTTTAATAATTTTCTTCCCTACAAACTTAACAATTAAAAAAAGAAGAAAAAAACCGACAATCAATTCTATAGTAATATTCATAATGTGCACTTGCTTACAACCCCGTTCCACCTATTCTCCTATCAGTTATCTCCCAATGCCTGAGATATAAAACTCCACTGAAGAAACTCGATGTTAGTCGATTGTTTATCACAATTCCACTTCCATAAAATTACTATTACAACTAAACCGATGATTTTTACAACTAAAAGCTCCATTTTTCCAACTAACCCTTCCATTTTTCCAACTAAACTCTCTAATTTTCCAACTAAAAAATTTCAGAAAAAAATAACCGCCATTCCCTTAAGGATTGGCGGCTATTTCTAAATTTGATTCTTAAACAAGTCCAGTCAATAAATATACACCAATAACAAAGAAACAAGCTACTGTCTTTATAATCGTAATCGCAAAGATATCTTTATAGGCTTGGCGATGAGTGAGTCCACAAACCATTAGTAATGTAAGAACTGCTCCATTATGTGGTAAAGTATCCATCCCACCCGCTGCCATCGCAATGACACGGTGCATAACTTCTAAAGGAATACCGGCAGCATTTGCAGCCTCCACATACTTATCTGCCATAATACCTAGACTAAAACTCAATCCACCCGAACCCGAACCTGTAATACCTGCAAGTGCATTTGTTAACACTGCACCATTGACTAAAGGATGCGTAAAGGTGGTAGATAGGAAATTCTGAACGACAGCAAAACCTGGTAAAGCTGCGATAATTCCTCCGAAACCAAACTCGGAAGCGGTATTCATCGTAGCAAGTAAAGCACCACTTATACCGACACTTAAACTATCCTTAAAACTCACTTTAACCGTATCGAAGTTCAAAGCGATAGCAGCGAAGATTCCTATAAGTAGCGCTAGCTCTACCGACCAAAGTGCAACTTGTTGATCCATATTAACGGTTCCGTAATTAGCTAAATTATCGTTGATTTTGGCAAAATCAAACCCATTTGCATACCATTCAGGAATATAAGTAGTGAAAAGCTTATTCATCACGCCGACCAATAGAAGCGGAACAAAAGCTAGCCAGTCCTTCACATCTATTTTAGTGTTTAACATAGAACTAGGAGTTGCAATAGCATCACTCGTCGCAGCCATTTCACTGGCAGCCGGGGAATCACTAATCGCATTTTTCCCTATACCATAATAACCTTCACCATTCTTCGCTGCTTTCCGGCGACGGCTCTCTAGGTACAACATACCTACTACAAAAATAAATAGGGCCCCAATTCCACCTAGCATTGGAGCTGCATAGACGGTCGTTTTAAAGAAACCTGTTGGAATAACATTTTGGATCTGTGGCGATCCTGGTATCGCATCCATAGAAAAAGTAAAAGCACTAAAAGCAATCGTGGCCGGGATAAGTCGTTTTGGAATATTTGCTTCACGGAATAAATGATTAGCAAACGGATAAATCGCAAATACGGCTACGAATAAACTTACTCCACTATACGTTAAAATAACGCCCATCAATACAACAGTAAAAATGGCTTGTCTAACACCGATAAATCGAATAATTACCTTTGCAATTCTTGCTGCGATACCGGACATCTCAATTACTTTACCGAAAATCGCTCCAAGTAAAAATACAGGAAAATAAGATTTGATAAAGCCAACCATTTTTTCCATAAAAATATTAGAAAAGAACGGTAATACATGGCTCGGGTCCGTTAAAAACACGGCAAGTAAAGCACATATCGGAGCAATGATAATAACGGAAAATCCACGATAAGCTAAAAACATGAGTAGTCCTAGAGCTAATAAAATAATAATTAGATCCATAAATCTTCTCCTTCTATAGATATATTTACTAGCAAAGAAAGCTTAGGAAGGTTTATGAATCTAGCGATAACTCACAGTAAATCATATTGCTCTTCAGTTAGAAGCTATTTTATATTCACCGCTCTGTTATTCCATCTTCATCCCCTTTTTACTCATTCACTCTATCGTTTTTTGATTCACTAAGAGCTTCATTTCAAAAACCGCCACTATCTCATCTGTTTGCTTTTTAACTTCTTGTAATACCGTTACAACCCCTTGGTTCGATTCTTTACTCTTCAAATCAATTACTTTCCCCTCAAGGTGAATCGTATCCCCGATAAAAGTCGGAGCTGTAAATCTTACCTTATCCATTCCATAAAATGCTACAACAACCCCTGGTTCAAAATGTACCAAGCCCGTCGTAATAGAAAGTACTAGCATTCCATGAGCAATTCGTTGTTTATATTGAGTTTCTTTCGCATATTCAATATTCGTGTGAAGAGGGAACCAATCCCCACTTAAAGCGGAGAACATAACGATATCGGATTCCGTTATCGTTCTTCCTTTCGACTCCCAAACATCCCCAAGTTGGTAATCTTCAAAGTATTTATCGAACATTTCTACATCCCCTTTGTTTATAAATACTACTAGAATAATTATGCCTCAGCGGAGTTCGCCCAGATTTTAAATTGATCAAAATCTGAATCTCCTACTGAGGCTAACATGGCTTCGCAGTATGTTTTATCTGCTGGGCCAAGTTAAACTGGATACACCCCGTGCTTGCGATCAGTGAAAACTAAATACTTAGACATGTAAACGTCTAAACGTGATGCAAGTTCTTCACGTAAACGATTCGGCTCCACCACATCGTCAATAATTAAATCAGATGCTAGACGATAAATATCAATGTCCTCGCGATATTCTTCACGCTTTTCAGCAATGAAAGCAGCTCTCTCTTCTTCTGGAAGAGAAGCAATTTTGTTTGCATATACTGCGTTTACTGCAGCTTCTGGTCCCATTACCGCAATGGAAGCTGTTGGAAGTGCAATACAGCAATCCGGTTCAAATGCTGGACCTGCCATTGCATATAACCCAGCACCATAAGCTTTGCGTACGATTACTGTCATTTTAGGAACAGTCGCTTCACTCATTGCCGAAATCATTTTTGCACCATGTCTAATGATCCCTGCTCTTTCTACATTCGTTCCAATCATGAAGCCCGGTACGTCTGCAAGGAATAGTAGTGGAATATGATAAGCATCGCAAAGATTAATGAATTTGGCAGCTTTATCTGCACTATCATGGAATAATACCCCGCCTTTAACACGTGGTTGGTTTGCAATAATTCCTACAGGTTGTCCATTGATCCGCCCTAGACAAGTGATCAGTTCAGGGGCAAAAAGCTTCTTAATTTCACACATAGAATCTTCGTCGATAAGACGTTCGATCAGTTGATACATATCAAATGGCGCATTTTGGTTTTTCGGTATTAACTGCTCTATACTTTTTTCAAAGAAAGCTGGTTCTTTCGCTTCTGCTTTAGCTGGTTTTTCCGTATAGTTTTCCGGAAAATACGTTAAATATTTTCGAGCGTACGCGATCGCTTCTTCTTCACTTGGAACGAGGACGTCTCCACATCCAGAAACGGAACAATGCATTTTCGCTCCGCCCATTTCTTCAAGAGACACTTTTTCACCGATAACCATTTCTGCCATACGAGGTGAGCCTAAATACATGGAAGCATTGCCATCCACCATTACAACGACGTCACAGAATGCAGGAATATATGCTCCGCCAGCCGCCGATGGTCCAAATAGAAGACAAATTTGTGGAACTTTACCTGACATTTTAACTTGGTTGTAGAAAATTCGTCCCGCTCCTCTACGACCAGGGAACATTTCTAATTGATCTGTTATGCGAGCACCAGCAGAGTCAACAAGATACAACATTGGACAGCGTAGCTTTACAGCTGTTTCTTGAATGCGGATAATTTTTTCTACAGTACGTTGTCCCCAAGAACCTGCTTTAATAGTAGAATCATTAGCCATCACGCAAACCGTACGGCCATGAATTTTACCAATCCCAGTAACTACTCCATCTGCTGGAAGATCATCCGCTAATAAATTCGCAAACATCCCATCTTCTGCTTTTAAGCCATCATCAAACAGCAAATTCAATCTATCACGAACAAACATTTTCGCCTGTTCTTGATTTTTTTTATGATACTTTTCCTGTCCACCTTGCAAGATGGCATCTTTTTTGATTTGATAATCTGTTTGTGAAACTGTCGATGTCATGTTGTTTCCTCCTTATTTGCCCGTATATTGCGGTGCGCGTTTTTCTGCAAATGCACGTAAACCTTCTAATCTATCTTCCGTTGGCAGCAATTCGTTGTATGCAAGTTCTTCTATTTTTAGTCCCGTGTTAAGGTCTACTTCGATTCCATTATTTATGGCTGTTTTTGCTTGAATTAATGCAAGTGGGGCATTTTTCGCCATCGATGTAGCTATTTCGAGCGCTTTGTCTAGTAAATTTTCACGAGGGACTACATATTCTAGTATCCCAAGTGCTTCTGCTTCCTCAGCTGTCAGTCTCTTGGCGCTATAAATGAGTTCTTTTGCCTTTCCAAGACCGATTAAACGAGGTAAACGCTGTGTTCCTCCTGCTCCAGGAATAATACCTAAGGAAGTTTCCGTTAAGCCTACTTTTGTTTCTAGGGCTCCAATACGGATATCACATGCCAAAGCTAATTCAAGCCCACCTCCAAACGCTACTCCATTTAGAGCAGCGATAACCGGTTGTGGAAGTGCAGCAACTTCGTTTACTACAGCTCCTATAGATCGAACAGCTTGTCTAACTTCATTTTCTGACATTGTCTTTCGCTCTTTTAAATCAGCACCGGCGCAAAAAGCTTTTTCTCCGGCACCGGTTAAAATGATGACACGGACTTCCCGATTATTTCTTAACTCATTAGCAACCGTTTTCAAATCATGAAGCATCTGCTTTGATAAAGCATTTGCTGCATCTGTTCGATTTAAAGTGATAATTGCTATTCCATCGCTGCGCTTTTCTACTTGTACATTAGTTAATACGTTTTCAACCATTGCAAACAGCCCCTTCTTCCGCATTCAAAATATCAATTTGGCGACTATTCAGCTTTTGCCCTCTTACTTTTTCAATAAGCTTGGCAGATTTCATTACCGCATTTATATCGATTCCAGTTTCAATTCCCATCTCATGGAGCATATACAATAAATCCTCGGTCGCCACATTTCCAGATGCTCCTTTGGCGTAAGGACAGCCTCCTAATCCACCAAGCGCACTATCAAAAATAGTGATTCCCATTTCAAGTGATTTCACAATATTTGCAAGAGCAGTCCCTCTTGTATCATGGAAATGCATAGCTAGCTTGCTAGCTTCAAAATGTGGGAGTAGTTCCTCTAGCAAACGTTCTACTTGATTTGGCACGCCAACGCCGATTGTGTCACCTAACGAAAGTTCATCTATTCCCATGGAAAATAAATGATCGCTCACTTTCCTAACTTGTGAAGCCGCTACTGGTCCTTCATATGGACAACCTATCACTGTAGATACATAACCTCTTACCGTTTTTCCTGCTGCTTTTGCTTCCTTAACTACTTCGCTTAAAATTGGGTACGTTTCTTCTATCGATTTGTTAATATTATTTTTATTATGCGCTTCACTTGCTGACATGAAGACGCTCACTTCATCTACATTTGCTTCTAATGCACGCTCAAGTCCTCTTATGTTAGGAACAAGGGCCGCATACGTGACCCCTTTTTCCCGCTGAATTTTCCCAAGTACTTCCGATGCGTCTGCTAACTGCGGAATCCATTTCGGATGGACAAAAGAGCTCACTTCAATATAGGACAGACCCGTTTTAGATAGTGAGTCAATCCAAGTAATTTTATCTTCTGTTGAAATAGTTTGTTTTTCATTTTGTAACCCGTCTCTTGGTCCAACTTCTTTTATCTTTACACTTTTTGGTAGTTTCAAAGATTTAACCTCCTATTCAACCTCAAGTAATACATCGTCATCATTAACAAAATCGCCTTCATTAATATGAATTTTCTTTACAACGCCAGTTGTCTCAGCTGCAATTGGAATTTCCATTTTCATTGATTCAAGAATTACTACATCTTGCCCTTCTTTTACTTCTTCCCCTTCTGCCACTAATACTTTCCATACACTACCTGCCATACTTGCTACGATGTTTGTCATATTCATTTCCTCCTTAGTTGGTTGCTTTTTCAGCTAAATAATATTTATTTACAAAATCAGTTGTTGTATAACCGCTTAAAAATTGTTCGTGGCTGACTGTTTCAATAAGCATTGGGATATTCGTTTTAATACCTTCTACTTTGTAATTCTCAAGTGCTTCTTTCATTCTGGCGCATGCCTCACTACGAGTTTCTCCCCAGGTGATTAGTTTGCCAATCATTGGATCGTAGAATGGCGTCACTTGTGAGCCAGCTTCTATCGCACATTCGTTACGGACACCTTCTCCTTGCGGCAACTGAAACGCTGTTATCTTGCCAGGTGAAGGGAAAAATGTTTTAGGATCTTCTGCATAGATACGCACTTCAATCGCATGTCCTTTTCGCTCGACGTCTTCTCGTTTAATAGACAAACGTTCTCCATACGCTACTTTCAACTGTTGTTCTACTAGGTCGAGTCCCGTGATTTCTTCTGTAACTGGGTGCTCTACTTGTAGTCTTGTATTCATCTCTAAGAAGTAGAAATTTTGCTCACGATCCACTAAAAACTCAATCGTCCCCGCATTGGAATATCCGATATGTTTTGCTGCTTGGACAGCTGCATCGAGCATTTTTTGTCGTGTTTCTTCACTGATAAATGGAGAAGGTGCTTCTTCCACCACTTTTTGGTTTCGACGTTGGATGGAGCATTCTCTTTCCCAAAGTGGAATGACATTTCCATGCGTGTCGGCTAATATTTGTACTTCAATATGATGAGGTTCCGCGATATATTTTTCTAAGAACATTGTTCCATCGCCGAAAAACGATTCTGCTCGTTTTTTATTTCCTTCGAAAGCTTTTACTAACTCTTCCTCAGAATTAACGAGTTGCATTCCGATTCCACCGCCTCCAGCAGATGCCTTAAGCATAAGTGGATAGCCGATTTTTTTTCCTGCTTCTTTTGCTTGCTCTTCATTGTCTAAAGCAGTATCAATACCTTCAACAACCGGTACACCAGCTTCTTTCATCATTTTACGTGCCTCGATTTTACTTCCCATGGAAGCGATAATATCCGAGGAAGGTCCGATAAATACAAGCCCCGCCTCTACACATCTACGCGCAAATCCTGCGTTTTCTGATAAAAGTCCGTAGCCTGGATGCACAGCCTCTGCTCCACTTTCTTTTGCGATACGAATAATTTCGTCGATATTCAAATAACTTTGATTGACCGGTGGTTTTCCAACGCAGTACGCTTCATCAGCTTGTCGAACAAACAAAGAGTCAGCATCCGCTTCTGAATAGATGGCAACTGTTTGAATACCAAGGTTTTTACAAGTTCGGATAACTCTTAAAGCAATTTCTCCACGATTGGCAATTAATATTTTAGAAAACATATATCTCGCTCCTTCTTTAAAAAGTCTTTATAAAAACTCTTATTGATCTTGAAAATTAGGTTTCCTTTTTTGAATAAAAGCTTCCACGCCTTCTTGAACATCTTCCGTTTGAAAAACATGACCAAAATAGCTAGCTTCAATAACTAGTCCTTCATTAAGTGGTTGTTCATAACCCTCATCAATCGAATGCTTCGCGAAAGAAACTGGAATAGAAGAATGGTTACAAATTTTACTTGCAATCTCCAGTGCTTTTTCTAACGATTTTCCCTTTGGAACTACATGATTCACTAGTCCAATTCTTTCTGCCTCTGCTGCTGATATAGATTCGCCAGTGAAAATCATTTCTTTCGCTCTTGCTTTGCCTATTAAGCGCGGTAGCCTTTGCGTTCCACCAGCCCCCGGAAATAATCCCAATTTAACTTCTGGAAGACCGATCTCTACATGTTCCTCCGCAACGCGGATATCACAGCTTAACGCTAGTTCGCAGCCTCCACCTAACGCTAGGCCATTAATGGCTACAATGGTCGGATGAGTTAGCTGTTCGATTTTATTCAGCGGTTCTTGAAGCCAAAGTGATTTTTGCTTTGCTACTTCGACTCCTTTTCCAATCCATTCTGGAAATCCTTTAATATCCCCACCAGCAACAAATGCTTTTTCTCCTGCACCTGTTAAAACTACTACCTTCACTTTAGATTCTTTTTCGATTTCATCTACGATTGTATTCAATTGTTCAATAACATCCGCGCTTAAGACATTCACAGGTGGATTATCGATAACAATTTGTGCAATATTCTGTTGTAACGACCATGAAACTACTTGAACCTTTTGCATTCTTCTCGCCCCGCCCTATATTTTCACTTCACTATAATCTTGTCTCAAAACAAATTTTTGTATTTTGCCGGAAGGCGTTCTTGGTAATTCATCGACGAAAATAACTTTTCTAGGCTTTTTATAGCTTGCTAAATTATTCACACAATGATTGATTACGTCCTCTTCTGTTAAGTTCGATCCTTCCTTTTTCACAACAACAGCACAAACAGCTTCGATGAATTTTGCGTCGGGAACACCAATGATAGAAACTTCCTTTATCTCCTCATGACGGTATAAAACATCTTCAATTTCAGCGGAGTAAATATTTTCCCCACCACTTCGAATCATATCTTTCTTTCTACCTGCAATCTTTAAGTAACCCTCTTGATCGAATACTCCTAAATCGCCTGTTTTACACCAACCATTTACAAACGTCTCCATTGTCGCTTCCGGTTTTCGCCAATACCCTACTGAAACAGCAGGACTTTTAATAGCAATTTCCCCTATTTCACCTACTGGTAATGGGAGCCCATCATCATCCAAGATGCTTATCTCGGTAAGTGGCATTGGTTTTCCAACTGTTTGTCCTTTAGTAAAAGCATCCTGTGGATCAAGGGACGCTGCGATTGGAGTGCCTTCCGTCAATCCATATACTTGAACAACCCCAACATTCGGGTATTTCTTTTTTAATTGCTCTAGTGCAGATGGCAATAATGGATCGCCACCTGTGTAAATAGTTTTTAGGTTTTTCAATTGATAGGAATCTAAGCCATCATAATTCAACATTTCGTAAATCATAAATGGGAATAAGAAGCAATCGGTCACATTTTCCTGTTCAATGACCGATAGGATTCTTCCAATTTGAAATCCTTGGCTTTTTGTAATGATCAGTGTTCCACCCATCAAAAGTATGGGAAGTCCTATGTCTTCCATCGCACCTACATGATAAAGTGGGCCTGTCGTCATGCCAATTTCCTGTCCCGTAAACTTCCATTTCAACGATTGCATAGAGGAAAACCAAAGTGTCATATCATGTGTCCAAATAGCGCCTTTTGGTCTACCAGTTGTACCTGACGTATACATCAGCATGACTGGATCACTCAATTTAATATTATTATCTGGTACTTCATCCACCACGCCACTTGCCAATAGGCTCCAAGGTTTAGACCAATCCGGAATTATGGCATCCTCATTTTCCAGGCATATGTACTGTTCAACGGAAACATGTGGGCGAATCTCCTCCAGTTCATTTGCCAAATTGGAATGGAAGCATAATATTTTCGTTTCGGAATCCTTTAATGCATATTCCAGTTCTGCACTCGAAAGTCGGAAATTAAGACGAACTGCAATTGCCCCGATTTTCGCAACAGCAAAATATACAGCGAAATATTCTAGGCAATTGTATAGCAATACGCCAACTCGATCTCCTTTTTGGACTCCTAATTCAATAAGCTTATTTGCATATGCATTTGATATTGTATGAAGCTCTTTATACGTCCAAGCTTTTCCCATTTCTTCTTGTATTGCTATTTTTTCTTGATGATTGTCATTTAACACATTTGCCATTTTCCTAGTAATAAGTCCAACGTCCAATGAAAATTCCTCCTTTCGTTTCTCCTCTCTATATAAGCAAGATTCATGCCAAGTTTGAAAATCAAGAACTTTCAAGGCATTACTCTCTATATAATAAACTTGTCACCATCTATTTTTTCCGAAATCTCGGAAGACGCTTTTTTCTTTTGACTGATACAGCTCAATAAGTAGGTAAAAGAAAAAAATCCAGGATATCGGAGGCTATTCCGATATCCTGGATTTTATATATTTAAATAATATTATATTTTTTTATCTTCTCGTATATGGTCGAATTGCTAATTCCAAGCGCTTCCGCCGCCATATTTTTATCGAATTTACAGGTCGTTAGCATTTTTTCTATTTCTTTTTTTTCCGTTTCTTCTATTATTTCTTTTAACGTTTTCTTTTTGTTTTTTCCCGAATCTCTTTTAATATATTCCGGCAGGTCTTCGATTTCCAATATATTCTCGTTTGCTAAATGTACACCTGCATCTATTACATTCTCCAATTCTCTTATGTTTCCAGGCCATTCATATTTGTTTAGAAGAGCGTAGACATCATCATGTATGGAATTGACTCGTTTGCCAATCCGTGCTTTCGATCTTTCAAAAAAATGATGGATTAGAATCGGGATATCCTCTGTTCTTTCCCTTAAGGGAGGACTGACTAATTGAATTGCGTTTATCCTATAATATAGGTCTTCTCGAAATTCCCTATTTTCCATCATTTTTTCTAATGGTCGATTAGTTGCCGCAATCACACGAACATTCACCTTTTTTGGGTTTGCTGCTCCTACAGGTTCATATTCTCTCTCCTGCAAGACTCTTAGTAATTTGACTTGCATATGCTGGGGCATGTCTCCAATTTCATCTAGAAAAATAGTTCCACCTTCTGCACTTTGAAACTTCCCTACTTTTCCACCCTTTTTAGCACCCGTAAAGGCACCCTCTTCATAGCCGAACAGTTCCGACTCGATTAGATGCTCTGGAATAGACCCACAATTCACACTAACAAATGGTTTAGTACTACGAGGACTCAGTTGATGAATACTTTGTGCGATTATTTCCTTCCCAGTCCCACTTTCGCCCCTTATCAATACAGAAATATCTCCACCAGCAACTCTTTTCACACGCGCTTTTAATTCATTCATCGCTTGCGAGTCCCCGATCAAATCATGTAAAGAATATCTTGCCCCATTTCCTTGATCGCCGTCGGGTGTATACAAATTATTTCGTGCTAATAAGTCTTTAATATGGCTATTCATTTTCTTCCAATCATCTAAATCTCTAAAAATAATGGTTCCTATTGCACCGATAATTTCTTTGTCATCGAAAATTGGAATACGATTTGTAATGACAAAGCTTCCTCTTAGAAACTGTAGATCTCCCATTTCTGATTTTCCTGTTTGAACAACAAGGTGTAATCTTGTATTTTCAATATAATCAACAATATATCCCCCTATCAAGTCTTCTCTTTTCACTTCCAAAAACTCGCAATACTTGTTACTAATATATTGTATTTTTCCATTATTATCGATAATGATTGTCCCATAGTTTGCATTTTCAAATACGACATCGAGTAATTTATGATTGAACAATTGTCCAGATACCATATTTATTTCCCCTTTCTCCCGCTTATCCCCTTACATACCCCTACCTTATATGATAACGGAATTTTCAAGAAACAGGTGCTTCATTTTTAGTTTGGAGAAACTTTAATAAAAAAACTGCCATTGTAGATGGAGAGTTCATTCAATATAGGGAAACTGCGAAGTAAGAAATTTTATTAGGTGACCACTAGGAATTTGGCACGGCGGCGCTTCGCTTTCCACGGGCGGGCGACGAGCGGCTTCGTCGCAAGCGACTGCTGGGGCTCGTGCCACCGCACTAAATCCCTCCAATTATGTAGTAGTAGAATAAGTATCTCCAGAAAATGGATAAGGGCAACCAAACAGCAGTGAAAGCAACCAGTCCTAGCCTGAGAGCAACCAAATGACTGTTGAGAGCAACTAGAGGCAGTCTGAAAGCAACCAAATTACCCCTGAGAGCAACCAATTTTTCATAAAACAAGTTTACTTGGAGTGAGACGCCGATGACTATCGCACAGTTTCCCTTTACGGTAAAGTCTTTGACTGGCACACATTCTTCCTATAATACACTCAATGAAACAATGATCTCTTATTCTGAGAAAAATATTGGACAAGCAACACAATTTAAACTTTTTCTTCCATAGAACATAAAAAAACAGGATAAAGATTATTAATCTTACCTGTTTTTCCGCTTGCTTATTCTCGATGTTTCACAGCTAGTCCTCTTAAAAATTTGCGCGCAAAATTATCACCGCACACTTTATAATTTCGATGTCCTTCTTTACGTAAAATAGCTCCTAGCTCCCCTTTTGTTACGATAATGCCACCTTCATCTAATATTTCTATCATATCTTCGGTTGTTAATTGTAATGCTACTTTCAATTTCTTAAGTAGCATGTTATTAGCGCTTCTTTCGGGAGGTGCAGGATTTTCAGGTTGACCAGGTTTTGGGTCTTGTTTACCTCGTTTAAAAGTAATAAAACCATTTAAAAAGGAATCCAACATCTTATGCGTACATTTTATTTGATCATCGGTTTCTTCCACATCTATGTCATCATAGAATTCATCTTTTGATTTTGTCAGTATTTTTGATAGTTCTTCTTTCGATACTTCTATACCACCAAGATTAAAAATCTCCATCATTTCTTTGTCTTTTATATCTAATGCATACCTTAGTCGTATTAATATATCGTTATTATCCATTTAAAAGCCTCCTACTATTATGACCAGCCATCTCATGTTGTGTTACTTGCTGAGTTGTTAGTTAATAAATTATAGCAGAGAAACTGTAAATACAGCTATTAAAACAGCTGAAACATGAATACTGCAATCAGCGGGCAGTTCTTCCTCCTACAGTAACTGAACTCCACCCTTTACAGATGAAGCACTTTTGATAATTAGCATATACTGTATTACTTCAACTAATAATAACGGAGGTGTTTATTCTGATTCATACTGTTCAACGAGGTGAAACACTGAGTCAAATAGCCAGAGACTATCGTACACCTCTATCCAAAATCATTAGTGCTAATCCATCCATAAATCCGAATGTACTTTTCATTGGTCAATCCATTGTTATACCTGGCTATCCAGACCCAAATACGCTTCCATATCGTATAGAGGTTTCCATAAACAATCGTCGACTACGATTACTAAGAGATGGTATTTTACAAAAAGAGTACCCAATTGCTGTTGGAAGAATAGTATACAATACACCTGTAGGAGATTTTATCATTATAAATAAAGCGCCTAATCCTGGTGGACCATTCGGCACAATGTGGATGAGTTTATCAAAAGAGCACTACGGCATCCACGGCACCAATGATCCTAGTTCCATTGGTAAAGCAGTCTCACGTGGTTGTATTCGCATGCACAATAAAGACGTGGAGGAATTAGCACGTATTATTCCAATAGGAACTCCGGTTTCTATCCGGCCATAATATAAAAAACTGGAGGAGAAAATGATTCATCTTCTCCTCCAGTTTTTATTCAGTTTCCTAAGTCCTAGGAGTTAAAATCGTATATTTGACCTTTAATCAAATATGCCGTGCTTTCAGCAATATTCGTTATATGGTCTGCCGTTCTTTCAAGAAAGCGATTAACAAATAATAATTGTACAAGCTGATTGGTTTCTTCGGGATGGTCACTTAGATAATTGGTCAGCTTCTTATATGTTTCGCCACTATATTGATCCACTTCCTCCTCTAAGTCACCAACTTCTTTTGCATAGAGGATATTTTCCTCTAAAAAAGATTGTAGTGCTTTTCGGAGCATCTCAATCGATATATCTTTCATCTTCTCTAGATGCGTAATCTCCAGTAAAGATGTTGTATTACCAATCTTAATAGTTGCTTTCGCAATGTTCACTGCAAAATCCGCAACCCGTTCAATTTCAGATGAAATTTTTAGTACACCAATAATTTCACGCAAATCTCTTGAAACAGGAGCTTCTTTAGCCATAAGCCATATGGCGAACTGATTAATATCCATTTCTAGATTATCAATAGTTGTATCTCCCTCAATAACTTTTAATGCAATCTCCACGTCTTGTGTTTTTAAGGCAGTAAAAGCTCTTTCCAGAGCAACAACTGATAGTTCACCCATTTCAGTGATTTTGCTTTTTAATTCCTCTAAATTATTCTCGAAGTTTACACGGACTCCCATTTGCTACCTCCATTATCCAAATCGGCCTGTTACATAATCTTCAGTTCGTTGATCTTGTGGTGTAGAGAAAATATTATCGGTATCATCATATTCAATAACCTCTCCATTTAAGAAAAAGGCTGTTTTATCGGATACTCTTGCTGCTTGCTGCATGTTATGCGTAACTATAACAATCGTGTAATCTTTTTTCATATTAGTTATTAGTTCTTCTATTTTTAACGTAGAAATTGGGTCTAATGCCGATGTAGGCTCGTCCATTAATATAATATCTGGCTTCATCGCAATAGCACGAGCAATACACACACGTTGCTGCTGTCCGCCTGACAAACCTAGCGCTGATGTTTTAAGACGATCTTGTACTTCATCCCAAATCGCTGCACTGCGTAGACTCTCTTCCACAATTTTATTTAATTCTTTTTTATTTTTAATGCCTTGCATTCTTGGTCCGTAGGCAACATTGTCATAAATACTCATTGGGAATAAATTAGGTTTTTGAAATACCATTCCCACTTTTGTACGTAGTTTGATCACATCATTCGTTTTATAAATATCTTCGTGGTCAATGATGATATCACCTGTAATTTTCACACCATCTATTAAATCATTCATCCGATTTAATGTGCGTAAAAAAGTCGATTTACCACAACCTGAAGGACCGATTAAAGCAGTTACCTCTTTTTCTAGGATAGCAAGGTCGACTCCAAATAAAGCTTGTTTCTCGCCATAAAATAAATTTAAATCTCTTACATTAATTATCGATGTACCTTCTTTACGTTGCTCCATCTGCTATAATACCTTCCCTACTTGAATTTTTTTGGTCACTAGCACAACATGATCTAAAGACTCAATTATCCTTTAACATACGCTTATTTATTAGTTGCTTTGTTAAATTTTTTCGAGATATACGTTGCTGAAAGATTGATCGCTAAAATTATTACGATTAAGACAATACCAACTGCTGCCGCAAGCTCAATATCCCCAGACTCTTGTGTTACTAAATAAGAATGAACGGTTAGTGTTCTAGCTGATGATAGAATGCTTTCTGGCATAGCTGCTACTGTCCCAGCAGTTAAGAATATTGCAGCTGATTCTCCCACAATTCGTCCAACAGAAAGGATAATACCGGATAAGATTCCGGGCATAGAACTCGGTAAAATTACTTTATATAATGTTTGTAGCTTTGTTGTTCCAAGCGCTAAGGAACCTTCACGATAGGAACGTGGCACTGTTTTTAATGCTTCCTCTGTGGTTCGAATGATTACTGGTAATACGATAATCGTTAAGGTTAAGGAAGCTGCTAGTATCGACATTCCTAATTTTAACGTCGTTACAAAGAATACAGCTCCAAACAAACCATAAATGATAGAAGGAATTCCTGTTAAACTTTCTGTTGCAAAGCGTATTAGTCTAACTAATCGCCCTTGTTTAGCATATTCCTGCAAATAAACAGCTGCTAATATCCCTATAGGTGTTGCAATGACTAATGAAATAACGACTGTATATATAGTTGTAATAATCATTGGCCAAATACCACCATCACCAGATGGTGAATAATCTCCAAAGATGAAATCAAAGCTTATCAAACCAATTCCCTTGTAAAAGATAAATCCAACGATCATTACGAGGATGGCAACCGATAAGAATGCTGATAACCATAATAGCGCTCGTAATAAGCTATCTTTGAAATGTCTCATCTTAGTTGCCTCCCTTTGCACTTATTTTTGCTAGCACAAAATTCAAAATCAATATAAATGAGAATAAAACAATTCCTGTTGCAAATAACATTTCTTGATGTGTACCAAACGCATAACCCATTTCTAATGCGATGTTTGTCGTTAGTGGGCGAACACTGTCCGTTAGGCTGGTTGGAACGATTAAACTATTTCCGGCTACTAAGATTACTGCCATCGTTTCCCCTATTGCTCGGCCTAAACCTAGTACGATTGCTGTCATAATACCTGATTTGGCTGCTGGTACAATAACTTTAAAGATGGTCCCAATTTGTGATACTCCTAAAGCATACGATCCTTCACGATATGTTTGGGGTACTGCTCGAATTGCTGTCTCTGCTACAGTCACAATAGTTGGTAACATCATAATCGCTAACACAAGAATCACAGCTATCAAGCTTTGCCCTTTCACTAAACCAAACGTATTTTGTAAAAATGGAACGATGATCGCAAGTCCAAACACACCATATAATACGGATGGGATACCTGCTAGCAATTGAATTGCCGGTGAAATAATTTTGGCTAATCTTTTAGAGGCAATTTCCGCCAAGAAAATAGCTGTAAATAAACCAATAGGAACGCCAATAATTAATGCTCCAATTGTTGCAAAAATGGATGCAACAATCATTGGGAATATACCGAATTTATCTTCACTCGGTACCCAGTCAGTACCAAATATAAAGTTTATAAAACTATAGCCCTCAGCTACAAAAGGATGAGCTCCTTTATAAAATACAAATCCAATGATTAACAATAAAGTTATTACAGAGAGAAGTGCACAAATCAAGAAAATCCTTGAAGATAGCTTCTCTAGCATATACTTCCTTTTATTTGCTTTGCCGATTTCTACGGTTTGCTTGTTAGTTGTTGGGATAGACACCTTATACCTCCAAATTTAAGTCAAAAATTATGTTGTTGTCTTCCTTTTAATTGTGTTTTATTTTACTGGGATAGCTCCGGCTTCTTCTGCAATGAGCTGTCCGTCTTCACTTAAGATAAAATCTATAAATCGTTGTCCAGCGTCTGTTAATTGTCCTTCTTTATAGACAAACAAGAAAGGTCTAGATAAGCTGTATTTTTCTTGCAAAACATTCTCTGCATTCGCTTCTACCCCATTAATATCAATGGTTGAAATTGTTTCATCTATATATTCAAATGAAATGAAACCAACAGCATGTTTATTGTTCGCAACGGTTGTTTTAATATTTCCATTCCCACTTGCGATAATCGCGTTTCTGATTAATTCACCCGAGCTATAGTCAACGATTTCTTGGAATGCATCACGCGAACCTGATCCATCCTCACGAGAGACAACTACGATTTCCATGTCATCTCCGCCTAGTTCACTCCAATTCGTTACTTCACCTGTAAAAATCTGTTTAACTTGCTCCATCGTAAGATCTTTCACTTTATTAGTTGGATGAGTTACTACTACAATGCCATCATAAGCAATAACAACTTCATTCAAACCACTTGCTATTTCCTCTTCTTTTAAATCTCGGGAGGACATGCCTATTTCCGACACTCCACTAATTGCATTGGTGATTCCGGCAGAAGAACCAATTTGATTTATCTCAATATTTGTATTATCTGTCTCTGAGTATTTCGCTGCTAATTTCTCAGCTAGTGGTCCTACAGATGTGGATCCTGAAATAGATACTGTAGCACCGCTTCCATTGTCTGACCCTTTTGAACCATTATCATCATTTGAACATGCTGATAGGATTGTGAGTATAGCAACTATTACTAACGCCATTTTTGTATGTTTCCACTTGATCATTTCATACCTCCAAGAAATAGGTTAAAAACTTTCTATGTCGTTTTTTGTCTAATAGTAGAATAAATGCACAGTGTAAATTTTGTTCCTGTTATTTGTAAAGGTTTTGTAAATTTTATTAAAAACAACTTGTTTAATGTTAAGTATTTTTAAAATTTTGTGAACGATAGATATATTAGGATGAGTTTAAATCCTTCATATATGAATTTCCACTTATTCACAAAAGCGTTCTAACTATTAAGCACAACACGAAAAAAAATCGCTAAAGCAACCCTCTTCTGCGCAATTTAGCTAATGGGAAGTATAAAATGGAATAACACATACTACAGGGGAACTGCGACATAAGAAATTTTATTAGGTGACCACTAGGAATTTGGCACGGCGGCGCTTCGCTTTCCGCGGGCGAGCGACGAGCCGTACTAAATCCCTCCAATTTAAGTAGTAGCAGAATAAGTATCTCCAGAAAATGGATAAGAGCAACCAAACAACAGTGAAAGCAACCAGACCTATCCTGAGAGCAACCAAAAGACTGTGGAGAGCAACTAGAGGCAGTCTGAAAACAAGCAAATTACCCCTGAGAGCAACCAATTTTTCATAAAACAAGTTCACTTGGAGTGAGACGCAGAGAATAATGGCGCATTATTGGGGATTGCTTTACAAAAAGCATCGACTTTGTGGGCTTTGTCGTATTCAGAGGCTTTTTATCGCAGTCACAGTGGATATTGTCGCAGTCCACCATTTATTGGATTTACCCAGTTGAGAAACTGTTTAATAGTTGGGTTTTTAGCAAGCCGATACTGAATAAACAAGAAATCATAGCGGTCACTTAATAGAACTTTCTACGCTGCATTTTATCTATACCACGATTAATTTAAAACATGCCGTTCCTTATGCTACTACTCGAAAAAAGTAATCCACCTGTCTAGTTTTCCAACCAATAAAAAAGCTCGAAAATTCAAAGTTGAATTTTCGAGCTTTTAACGTTTTACTTTTCTCTTAATGATCACGATTTATTATATAGTCCAATAAATGTTTTAAAAATGGTACATTACGAGGTACTTCTTGTAAAGCTTCCATAGCTAGACAATAATTTTCCCACAACTCTTTTTCTGCATCTTCCTGCCCCAGTATCGATACGAAAGTAGAATTATTGTTTTCCGCGTCTTGGCCAACTGGTTTTCCGAGTATGCTAGTATCGCCATCTACGTCTAGGAGATCATCCTTTATCTGAAAAGCAATACCTGCATGACGGGCAAATTTTTTCAGAGCATCCATTTCCCCTTCATTTGCCTTTGCAAGAATTGCTGGCATGATCAACGAAGCTTCGAAGCCTATTCCTGTCTTATAAAAGCACATCATATTCAGCTGCTCCAGTGTCAATTGCTTCCCTTTGGATTCCAAGTCCATCGTTTGTCCTCTACACATATTTGCAGTAGTATTGGCTGAATATTTTATGAGTTTTAGTACAGTACTCGAATCGAACTGTTGGAGAGAGGCTTGCTCCTCTACAGCCTTTTGGGTAAGAAATAGACCAGTTAATTCAGCAACGGCAACGCTTTGCATCTCATGGAGTGTTCGACGTCCTCTACGTGTGGAAGCATTATCCTGCGATGGCAGATCGTCAAATATTAAGGATGCAGTATGCATATATTCTAGTGATTTTAATAGCGGCTCGATTGCTGATCTATTTAATCCATAAGCGTTTACACCCATTAACAAAGCCAGTATTGGTCTTAAACGCTTCCCTTCCCCATCTAGACTATAATTGGCACCATCGATAATTTGGTCTTCCGTTATAAATATGTTTTCCTTTTTAGGAATATTTAGCATGTCATTTATTTCATGGCGTAAGCTTTTGATCGTATTTATAAATTCTTCTTTTTCTATTCGTTCATTTTTCAAAATAGTAATCATGTGATCGCGCAGCAGCTTATCGAAGAAATCTACATCATCTGCTTTTCGGACCATATTTTGAATAAGCTTATTGAATGTAGGGTTTCCACCAGCAAATATCCCCATCACTTCGTTGTATCTTTTAGTCCCTACTCGTTCTTTATAACGTTTTAGTCCATTTATAGCTCGGTCCAATATAACCTCACAAGTCTTTCTATCTGAGTTATACACATTATGAATCAAATTAGAAATAACCGTCCAGTACAATTCAAATGGATTGATAAGATCCGAACGTGTCTCGTGATATTTCAAATAATAGGTATAGGGAGTTACCGCACCATCCTTCAAATCATCAAACATATCAGCAAAATCATCCGCAAGCTGATTATAAATGCCATAAAAGAATGTTCGGCTATCCAATTCCTTATCTTCAGAAGCACCGATTACTGAACGAACAATTAATCGGGAAGAGGAAGATTTTAATATGACAGGTATATAAAGCTCTTCATTCGTATAATTTGCGTTGGATAAATCCTTTACTCGGTCTACTTCCTGGGAATGAAAAAACACATAGGATTGCTCAAAAAAACCTATTTTTGTCTCTTGTTGCTGATGAGCACTTATAAAGTCAAAGGCATCTCGAAGTTCCGAATGTATATACTTCATTAATTCTACATTGTTCCCAATCCACTCACCAAATTCTGGGACAATCCCAGTTGTAAGAGTGGTACGTATTAGATCCGTATATTGTTTTTCCTCTACATCCGATAATATCTTCGCATCGAGAAGATCATCAATAAATGGATAAGTTAGTCCATATGAGTAGCCAAGCCTAATAGCCTTATCAAGTCTTCTAGTACGTTCCTCAGAGCTCGTATCCTCGTTCATCTCTTCTATTTCTTGCATAATTACACCGGCAATTATTTTAATAAGCTTTCTCTGGGCTTGCTCAGCATCCATCCCTTCAGGAATGTTCTCGGATACGGTCTTTAACTTGTTTAGTACCCAAATCAGTCCCGATTCAACACCTTCTTTTTGGGCAAGGCGATACAGTCCTGCCATACTAAATGCCTTGTTTTTATTTTCTGTAGTAAGGTCAATCTTTAAATTATCTACTATGCTTTTAATTCTGTTTAGTGTATCAGGTGAATCAAGCGATTTGCCTAAATCACGCATAAAAATATAGGAAATGCTTCGATCGAGGTAATTATCAAGTTTGCCTGTATAATTTAGCCATTGTATATAAGGATGATACTGACGAGGATCAGGTTTTCTTTTTCCGCGTGAAAACAAGGAATAATAATGAATATGATTGCGTTTCCACAATCGAATATCTTCTGTTAAAGTTGAGACATAAATCTTTTGCTCCACTTGCTCATAAAGTGATTTAAAATAGTGTTCAGCTTTTTGCTCCGCCTGCCGATAGCAGGTATCGGCATTTATTAATAATTCCTTGATCATTCCACAACACACCTTCACTTTATGTTCTCACTTAACTATCTAGAAAAATAGTTGCTAATTAACAATCTATTCTTTTAAGAATCTCAGAATTCCTTTTTTATATATAAAAATGCAAGGCCTGACTCCATTTCAATAGAATCAAGCCCTTATCATTTATTATTTCAACTTAAGACATTCTTTGCTCTTCTGCTTCCCATCGCTCTATTTCACTTCGAACTAATGGTGCCACTTCTTTCCCAAGAAGTTCGATTGCTTTTAAAACTTCATGATGAGGCATTGATCCTACCGGTACATGAAGCATAAAGCGTGTGATACCCACGTTCTTACGAAGAAAAATAATTTTTTCAGCGACCGTTTGCGCATCTCCTACATATAAAGCTCCTTCTAGGCTACGGGCATTATCAAACGTCGCACGAGTATAAGGACCCCATCCGCGTTCTCTACCTAAAACATTCATAGCAGCTTGGGTCGATGGGAAAAATTTATCTGCTGCACTTTCGGTACTTTCTCCAACGAATCCATGTGAGTGCGACGCAACCGTCAGCTTTGAAACGTCGTGTCCTGCCTGCTCCGCCGCATTCTTATAAAGTTGCACAAGTGGTGCGAACTGAAGTGGACTACCACCTATAATAGCTAGAACTAGCGGTAATCCTAGAACACCTGCACGAGCAACAGATTGTGGAGTTCCACCACTAGCAATCCAAACCGGTAGAGGATTCTGTACAGGTCGTGGATACACGCCTCGATTTTGAATCGGCGCTCGATGCTCTCCGCTCCAAGTAATCATTTCTGAATCTCGTATTTTCAACAATAAATCTAGTTTCTCATTGTATAATTCATCATAATCTTTTAAATCATATCCAAACAGAGGAAAAGATTCGATAAAAGAGCCACGTCCAGCCATAATCTCTGCACGACCATTTGAAATCGCATCTAACGTCGCAAATTCTTGGAATACTCGCACTGGATCGTCCGAGGACAAAACTGTTACCGCACTTGTCAATCTAATACGGCTTGTTTGAGATGCTGCTGCAGCTAGTATGACGGCAGGCGCAGAAGCAGCGTAATCTTTCCGATGATGTTCACCCACACCAAATACATCTAATCCAACTTGATCGGCCAATACAATTTCCTCTACTACTTCGCGAATACGTTCGGCATGACTAGATACTTTTCCTGTTTCCACATCTGGCGTCGTTTCTACAAATGTTGTAATTCCGATTTCCATATGACTTCTCTCCCTTTTACTTACTAATCTTTCACATAAAAAATATCAGTTCCAGTAATCATCAAAGCAATGATCTGCTCTGCCATATATACTGGGGATTCTTGAAAACCATCTTCAATCCAACGTAAAATAACTGCTGCTACCCCATTGGCTCTATAAACGTACAACCATTTTTGTTCCAATTTAGTCTCTTCAGAAAACTCATATTGATACTCTGCTAAAAATAGCTTTTCAATTTGTTTCGCTAGCTTATACCGAAAATCTAAATGTATATTTTCACTAAGCAACGTATGAAAGAGTTCTTGATTGTTCTTAAAATAATGAAATAAAGTAATGTTCTCTGCCTTCATTTCTCTCATATTCACTTTATCATGATTCTTATATGGTTTACGAATATGCCGCGTCATTTCTTCTAAAGTATCTTGAATAATCTCATCAAGTAACTCTTCCTTTGAAGCATAATGTGAATAAAATGTTCCTCGATTGTAATTAGCAGCTTTTACAATTTCCGAGACAGTAATTTGAAGAAAATCCTTATCCTTTAATAATTTCACTAACGTTTCTTTCAGAGCTGTTTTGGAACGTTGTACACGCTTGTCTACGTATTCATGCATACCTTTTACTCCTAATGATTATTTAAATTTTATCGTACAAATTCAGACAGTTTGTTCAATATTGCACAATGCTATAACTGCTGTTTATTGTTTATTCTATTTTAAGATATACAATGAACTTATAACACAAATATGTATTATAGGAGGAATAAATATGACATTTCCAGTATTAGAAGGTAAAGTTGCTATTATCACAGGTGCTGCAATGGGAATGGGGAAAGCAACTGCTAAATTGTTCGCAGAAGCAAAGGCAAAAGTAGTTGTAGCCGACTTTAACGAAGAAAAAGGTCGCGAAGTTGTAGAAGAGATTAAAGCAAATGGTGGAGAAGCTACCTTCGTTAAAGTAGATATTTCAAACTCTGAATTAGTACAAAATATGATTAAAGAAACAGTTGCAACATATGGACGTCTAGATGTAGCTGTAAACAATGCTGCGCTTACACCAGATGACAAATTAGCCGCTGATTTTGATGAAGATTACTTCAATAAATTAATTTCAATCGATTTAACTGGTACAGCACTCTGCTTAAAATATGAGTTACAGCAAATGCTTGCACAAGGTGAAGGCGGATCGATTATTAATATTTCATCTGTGAGTGGCTTCCGCCCGCAACCTAAAAACATTGCATACGTTGCAGCGAAACATGCAGTTGTTGGTATGACGAAAGTAGCTGCAATGGAAAATGGTCCACATAAGATTCGTGTTAACTCTGTTGCTCCAGGCGCAATTGACACACCAATGCTTCGAGGAGCATTAGAACAATTTGGATTTACGGAAGAAGATTATGCTCCACAACTTAGCTTATTAAATCGTTTTGGACAACCAGAGGAAATTGCGCAAGCTTCTCTATGGTTAGCTTCCGATGCATCTAGTTATGTGACAGGCACTACTATTCACGCAGATGCAGGATATACATCTCGCTAATAATATCTATAAAATGAGAGTAACCCCAATTGTTAGTTTCACGACTAGCAATCAGGGTTATTTTAGGGTGAATATTCAATTACTGATTTATATGAGTAGCTCATCGAACGAAATGTAAATATTATCGTACCTCGTCAATGGATTTCACTACTGTGTGAGCAATTGGTTTCCATTCAACTTTCTTAAAAAGTGCAACGATAGAAATTGGAATATACGTAAACATAAAGAATGGAAAAGTGAAAGTATAAGCAATTTTTTTCCATGCCGAACAATGAATCTTTTTCCATTCCGTCACAGTTGTAATGAATCCAAGTGTAAACAGTATTCCATAATACCAAACAAAGGAGTTTAAGAAAACCTTGGTCGTTGTATGGATAATCTCTTTTCCGTCAAACACCCCCAGTATACCAGCTAAGTAAAATGATCCATTCACCATCATACTGACACTGGAAATGAGCATGGCAGGCATAATCGTCATCGTCATATCAAAGCAAGAAAATTTGTTAAGTCTTCCTAGAAACATATTTCGTATCAGACCACTTCCATATTTAGCAAAGACTTGGTAAAACCCTTTTGCCCACCGTAATCTCTGATGCCAAGACTGTTCAAAAGTGACTGGTTGCTCATCATAGAACATAGCGTTTCTACAGTATCCAAACTTTTCCCCTTTAATAATCTGAGAAACAGAAAACTCAATGTCTTCTGTAAGCAGATGGTGAATCCATCCTCCATTTTCTTTGATCAAATTTGCATGTACTAGAAATCCAGTTCCAGAAACTGCACAACTAGAGTTAAGAACCATCCTTGGGAGATTGAGATATTCAGCTTCATGTAGGAACCAAAGTGCATATCCTGCAGAAATCCAATTTTGGTCATAGTTTTTAGAGTTTCTATAGCTGGTAATTACTCTATATCCTTTATTGAAAGTTTTGTTCATCTCTTTTATATAGTTCTCATCTAGGAGATTGTCGGCATCAAACACAAAATATCCTTTATATTCTTTGGCTGAATATTCGCTTTCGATGACTTTGATCATATAGTCAAGAGCATATCCCTTTCCAACATGAACCTTATTGAAGCGTTCTCTAACGATTGCCCCGGCTCTTTCTGCAACTTTGGCTGTGTTGTCAGTACAGTTGTCTGCTACAACAAAAATATCAATCAAATCAATAGGGTATTTCTGGTTCTTTATGCTTTTGATCAATTGTCCAATAACGAGTTCTTCATTTCGAGCTGCGATGATTACCGCATATTTGTTAGGATGATTATTCTCGAGCATAGGTTTTTTATTTTTTTTAGTCTTAAATGCAACAAACATGTATACAATCTGATAGGAATACATTAATGCAAATAATAGAAACATAAACAAATTAAAATCATTAATAAAATTTAATAGCTGCGATCCCAAAAGCCGATCCCCCCAATGGTGTTATCATTTTATTTTTAACTTTTTTCGGCTTCTTTCCGTAAATTTATGCATATTCAAAAGGCGTCAATCTTATTTGACTACCCTTTAAAAAATAAGTATATTACATCAATTTACATATCGAATGAAGACTATGTTAAGTCTTCGTAAACTTTTAGTATTTATTTGTTAAATCCCCGATTCTAAAATTGATGTTACTGTAAAATCTAGAAGCTAGTATGATATACCCGACTACTTCATTTTATAAACAATTTGCAGAACGTTCAGTATTTAGTTTATGGGTAGAATACATTATTCTCGAAACAGGTCACGCTCTAAGAGATAACGAAAGATATTAATGACAGTGTTATCATAAAAAGCAAAAACTAGTCATTGTCCTCCCATTCAATTTGCATTTGCTTGAAGAAGAACCTGGGGATGTGTCAAGTAGATTAGTTAATGAAGAGGCAGCAATGTTATGAGGCGTTGGATAGCGAAGGAGAATTATTGTATGCAGGAAGGAACGAAGCATTCTAGTACATTGTTAATAGAAAAAAGGTATCCGAGAGTTTATTAAAATCTCTCTGAATACCATTTCTCACTAGGAAAACCTAAGTATGCGATTATTTCAGTACCCTTTTTTCCCTAGCCTCCTTCAGCCACATCGGGAACTCATTTAGCAATTCATTATACAGATCATCATCAGACATTTTTTCTACTTCTAAAATGTGAAAGAAATTTGCATTATCAATGAAACGACCTTCCATTGCATCCAATTTTTTTAATACGTCAAAATTAGAATCCCCCACTCCGATGAATTGCCAGAATATCGGTTTGTCTGATGATTGCACGATTGGTTTTTTTATCCCTGGCTTACATCCTCCATCATTGATAAATACAAGGAATACTGGATTCTCACTTGAATCTTCTCTAATATATTTTTGAATAACGTCCTCCATAACTTTTGGTTCATCGTTTCTGCCGAATTTATGCACTGATTCATTGTTTAATATATATAGATCGACGTATCCTTCAAAGTTCTTTTCCGTTGCTGCCGGAAGACGTGAAAATTCATTGTCATACACCCAAACGTCTAATGCACCGTCATCATCGAATTGACTTGCTACCGCTAGTACACGTTCTACCACCTTTTGTACTTCCCCACTTTTATACAAGCTTCTCATCGAGCCTGATATATCTAAAACCAAGCCAACTCTCGCCTTTTCATTCGCTAGCTTTTTCTTTTCAAGAATAATGCCTACTTTCTCTTTCCTTAATGATATAGATGACATATTAAATTTCCTCCTTCTATTTTTCTTAAAACAAATATTTACATGGGCTTCTTTCTTTTGGAATTATTATGAATATTACATCTATTAATCTTGTTTTAGTTTATCATAATATGAACGAGAGAACTGTTTGGACTACTCGTAATTCATTTCATCGACTACCTGTCAAACCAAAAAAATCCTGAAATCTATTTAGATCTCAGGAATAAATTAAATATTTTCTAGTTCAATTAAGTGGATGGATAGTAACATGTATTAATACTTATCATGTTTTACTTCATTCATTAAATACTCGACAAACTGGTCATCTCTTACTAACCATGCTTCATAATTTCGTTTAAGAAATTGCTCGCTTTCTTCAAAACTGGTAAAGATTTGCTCCATTAAGGTTTTATTTTTTTTAATCAACCAGTGCTGCTCATTCGCTTGATATAAAAGAAAAATATCCTCCCTTCTATTTTTGTAAAGCGAACCAAACGAAGAATGCTTCAAATTATAACGATTTCTTTTCGCGTCTTCTTGCATTGGCTCTAAATGAAAGGTGTCTAAGACAAACTGCTTATATGCTTCATCTGTTAATGAACAACCGGATGCTTTCTGATGTCCGCCACCACCAAAATATCCTGCAATTTCAGATACATCTATATGATCATGAATCGTTCGCAACGATATTCGTTTTCCTCCCATATTTAATATAGCGATATAATCGACATGAGGATATTCTTTCCCTAGCTCATTGCCTAGCTCGGAATGATAGGATTCTGCATAAACAATACCAGCAATATAATCTCCAGCGTTTGACTGTACGATTTCCCTTTTTTTCCGTCGAATATAACGTTCTATTTTATCCTCTTCCATGTCCAACATTTTCTTTTCAAATTCATCAAAATCAAAATGCTCACTTGTAAGAAGTCGGTCGATCATTTTTTCTTCAAAATCTTCAATAGATACTAAATAGAAGAGTGAATTTAGTGAATGAGCTTGATGATTTTCATTCTTTTCCCACTCCCAAGTATCATACTGTCGAACTAACTCTACAAATTCAGTAATAGCATCCTTTTCTTCCAAGAAGCTATGCTCAACGAGATATTGATAAAATAAGGACGTAGCTGAAGTAAGTTTGTCTTCCTCATCCTCCACTAACACAAAGCCCCACTCATACTCATTAAAATGTATAGCCGTTTTGTGATGATCAATTAATTGGACTTTCCCTTTCTTCTGATAAAACTCATGAAGCTTTTTTTCATTATCTTGATTGGGAGATAAATCAGTAATAAATAAAAACGTTTCTGGATGATCATTTTCTAAAAAAAATTCAATTTCCCGATTAAGCGACCCTATTGAATTATATCGCACCCTCACTTTCTTACCAAAAGCAAGTTTGGCTAAAATACCACATCCGACACCATCTAGATCATTATGGGACAATAATTTATACATCCTCTTCACCTCCATTGTAGTATGGTTTTCCATCATTAATTTATAATAAGAAAAAGGAATCCTCATGTATTGATAACATGCAGATTCCCATATATCTTAATTAACTTAATAGCCTACACAAGCTTTTACCAAACTAGCTCAAACTGAGGTGCCCCCTCAATGTATATTGAGCACTTACGATCACTGTTTTGTTCTAATCATCTCTTTACTTTTTTAGGTTTCCTGATACGAGGATAGAACCTAAAAGTACAATGATCGCTCCTAAGACAAATTGAAAATTAACTGGGGTACCAATAAACACAATCTCGGTTACAATCGCCCAAAATACATACGTATTGTTCAGTGATTGCCCTCTAGCAGCACCGATTAAATTGATGGAGGAATAATATAAGGAATAATTAGCAGTTCCTAAAAAACCGGCTATAACAATAATCCATAAGATATTAGATGTCGCTGCTTCAAATACTAAAGGATAACCATGAATAAACGGTATTATTATTATCCCATAACTAAGAGCAGAAGTTATTTGCCTTATATTAATTGCATATAGCGGAATGACATCTCTACCTCTCATTCCCCAAGCACCGATTACTCCTTCAATTCCCCAAAATATGGCTGCCCCCAATGCAAACAAAATTCCAATGATAAAGTTACTTTCAGCGTCAAACTTGGTTGGCACATAAGCTAATACAATAACCCCTACGATACTTAAAGCAACACCAAACCAGGTTCTTTTGATCATTTTTTCCTTCAAAAAAAAGAAGGCAAGCACTGCCCCTATTCCCGGGAATATAGAAGCAATACTCGCTGCATAAGTTACTCCGGCATATTGAATACCAAGAAAATAAAAACTCATCGCCAAAGGCCCACCAGATAGTGCTCCTAATACTAAAATCGCTCCACTCTTTGTTTTGAATAGCTTTAAGACATTTATAAATTCGCCCTTTACAATCATAAGTAAAGAGATCCACAGTGAGGAGAAAAAATCATGCATGAATGCGGCAATAATGGGAGCAAGTAAAACTGCTTCTTTAAATGGTGTACTAGCTATGATAAAACCAATGATTACTGAATCTACTCCCCATGCAATAGCGGAAGTGGCACCTAAGCCTATACCCTTCCTAACTTCTTTGACACTTTTATTAGTCATTTATCTCACCTTTTTATGAATATCTGTTTTTTAAAATGTTGCTAACGGGGAAAGAGGAAATAAAGTGAGCAGTCATCCATGCCCAATAGAAATACATAATTTGTACCGTCTTATAATTACAATTTATTTTTAATTTGCCTTTCTTGTGTAGAGATTATACGTCCAAACAAAATAGAATAAAATAAACAACCACTCTATTGCATGTTTCTCCTAACAATTAAGCACCTCGTTATAGATTTTCCTATTTTTCCGAATTAAAAAAGGCTAAGAGAATTTCCCTTAGCTTAATCAAATGTTATATTTGAAAACAACCACATTCTTCTAGTATTCTAAAACTCTTTTTCGGAAATAAAGTATCTTTCCATAAAACGCAAAAAAGCCTTAGCGCACGGTGAGAGATAGCGCCCCTCCACATAAAATACAGAAACCACACGGGATAGTGGCGGATCCAATTGTAAAATAGATATAGTAGGACCTGGGGACTCTGCCATTAAACGCGGAAGCACTGAAACACCTAGCCCCTCAGCTACGAGCGTCCGCGGCGAGGCACACTCGTAGGTAATAAGCGGCTCGAATCCTTCCCTATTGCATGTCATGAGTAGTTGAAAACGAATTCCGGACCCCTCCTTAAAAGATACGAATGATTCATCTCTAAGTTCTTTGATAGAAATTGTTTTTCGCTTTTCCAGTGGATGTCCTTCGGCGACGACCAGCACTAGTTCATCTTTATATAGAGGTTTTGAGTAAAGTCCCTTTGGGGGAATTAGCTCTGTATTTGAGTGAATAGCTTCCGAATGAGCCAGTGCAAGATCTAGTTCTCCCTTTTTAAGAGCTTCCAACAATGGTTCAGTTGTATTCTCCCTTATAAACACTTTTATCCCGGGATGCTCCTTACTAAATGCCGTCAATAAACTCGGTAACCTAGTTTGTACTAAGGATTCTAATGCTCCTACCATAATTTTGCCCTGCGGGAAGTTTATAAATCCTTTAACAGAGTCCTTCGCCATTTCCGCCTCAGCTAGGGTCTTTTCAGCACCTATAAAGAATTGCTCTCCGGCCTCCGTCAGAGTTACTCCTCTTCCTGTTCGTTTAAAGAGCTTAATGCAGAGTTCTTGTTCTAATTTTCTTATCTGCTGAGAAAGCGCTGGTTGAGCTATTCGTAGCCGTTCTGCTGCTTTTGTAAAATTTTTTAGCCTTGCCACTTCAACAAAGTAAGCTAACTGTCTAAGCTCCATAAATTCAACGACCACCTATTTTCATGATATAAGTAAATCTTATGAGTACGATAACATAAATATCTTTTTCTTATCAATTACACAGGGCTATAATTTAATCAAGAAAGAGCAAAGCAAGGGAAATTTCACTATTTTAATTTAGGAGGTTTTTATATGGAGGAGAATGTAACGAAAGCAATTCAAGATGATTACCCAGATGATTTTGCATGGTGTTATGGTTGCGGTCGTTTAAATGAAAATGGCTACCATCTTCGAACAGGGTGGGTTGGGGAAAAAACGATAACAATTTATACACCACGTCCTGAGCATTCAGGAGGAATTCCTGGCTTCATTTATGGTGGTTTACTAGCATCGTTAATCGATTGTCATGGAACTGGGTCAGCATCTATGTATCTGCACCGAAAGAATGGTCATGAAATTGGAGATGGGGTTAATCCACCAAGATTTGTGACTGGCTCACTAAAAGTGGATTTCAAACATCCTACTCCTTTTGGAGAACCATTAAAAGCAATTGGTACAGTAGAAGAAATTCATCCTAAAAAATATAAAGTCTACACGGAGGTATTTGCAGGAGACAACCTTGTCGTTACCGGTGAAGTAGTAGCTGTATTAATGCCAAAGACATTCAGGCAGGAAGCGTAATAAAAGTTATTCTGCGTTGTATTTTAGATGTTCTTAATACAAAAGAGTTGGTTTTAAAGAGTGTCACCTATTAGTAGTTAAGTATTTAATTCTAATTCCGAATACGTTTTTAGCGGGAAGTTAAGTGCCATAGAAAGAGGGTACATTCAATGATTCAAAAGCTTCGAGGTATATATTTCGGTTGGTATATTATTATTGTAAGCATGATCATTACCATGTTAACGGTAGGACTTCGTTTAGGAATAGGCCCGTTTGTATTACCTATGATGGAAGATTTAAGCTTAACCCGAACATTTATATCCATGATAATTTCTGTGAGCATGATTATGTATGGAGTTGGCATGCCTTTAGCGGGATATCTATGTGGAAAATTTAATACTAAATTTGTTCTCCTGCTAGGGCTTGTAATCATAGAGTTATCAGTTTTGGGAACGGTGTTAACAAACAATGTCTGGATTTTTTTCTTCATGTATGGTGTGTTACTATCGTTCGGCCTTGCATTTACTAGTCCAGTTGCAGTAACTCCACTTATTAGTCGTTGGTTTGTTCGTCAAAGGGGCAAGGCTTTATTTTCCCTATCAACTGGCTCGATGGCCGGCATAGCTATATTTAATCCATTGGCTACTTTTATGATCGAGTCTATTGGTTGGCGAAGCACCCTGTCTATTTTTGCTTTCATTTTTATCATAATAATAGTTCCTGCTGCAGTTCTCATTTTTAAAGAAGATGTTCCAGAGGGTGCTGATTTAAATGAAGATTCTTCAAGCGCTAAGTCTTCTACTGTTGAGATAACACCTAAACTTACTTTAAGAGATGCTATTCGAACAAAAGCATATTGGCAAATTGTAGCGGGATTATTTGCTTGCGGGTTCAGTATGAACTTACTAGGCTCCCATGCAGTTCCAATGTTAATAGATCATCATTTTGAACCTTCTACTGCATCATTTGGAGTTGGAATGATTGGGCTTGTTGCTATATTTAGCACCTTGGTTTTAGCCTCCATAGCCGATCGTTTTTCTAAACGTAAGCTGCTATTTATTATTTATTTTATACGTGGTTTAGGTTTTTTAGGCTTGGTATTTTCACAAAACACTTGGCAACTTTATTTAGTGGCAGCGTTGGGTGGATTAGTATGGTCTGGGAGTATTGCGATGTCCTCCGCTATTTTAGGAGAGCTTTTTGGCGTAAAACTACTTGGCGTGCTTTATGGTTGGGCGTATCTTGGACATCAAATAGGAGGTGCAATTTCTTCATTTCTTGGCGGGTGGGGCTATGAGGTCTTTGGAACACATGTTTTTTCATTCGGATTAGCGTCATTCACCTTAATAATTGCAGGCATTATATCATACCTAATCCCTGAAAAAACCAACCTGCAAAATATAAAAGAATATAAGCTGATAAGCAGTGGAACAACATCTTCCTCATAATATGCGTGGTTCTTTTAAAGTAGTTGAATTCTTATATCTCGTTCCTTTGGGCGTTGAGTAGTACTTTGTCCCCCTTTACATGTAATTGTTTAAGTAACAATAGAAAAGGAATCAGTACGTATTTATACATTCTGATTCCTTTCATGTGGTTGTCTTACCTACTCAAAAAAATTATTTAGCTATTTTAAACATAAAAAAACGAGACAGCACACTGATTTTTTCAGGGGTTGCTTTATGTCTGTAAAACACAATAACGATTTATCAGTTACTTTCAACATTGGTAAATCGTCAAGAACCTTATCCATGCTTTTTATTCCTCATTAAACCACAGCGGATCATGATCATCAACATCACCATTATAATTGATCAGAACTTCATCACCAGCTTTTATATCTGTATAAGCATAGAAATCAAATGTGTGATTATCAAAATTAATCTCATATATTGCATTAGGTTCGTATGAATGATTAAACAACATACCATAACCAAGGAGGATAGCAGATTTATCTATCCCATATTCGAAAGCATAATCAGCGAGTATGGTTTTCTCAATGTATTGATGCTGGTCATTTGGATAAGAAATGACAGGTGCTTCATGTATGAGCTCACTTTTTTTAATATCACATGTCGCAAATACCCCTCTATTGAATTCTCCATTACTTAATAGAGATGTTTTTACCTCTAGCATGTCTCTTCGCCTACTGACTTTTTAAATTTTCTTTCTAACTGTAACATTAATTTTGTATAAAGGGAAAAGTAATATAATTCTCATTTCTTCGCTGTCCCAGCACAGAAATCATCCATACAAATATTATCATTATCTCATCGCAAAATAATTACCGCCTATATTAATAATTAAAGAACCGCACAATAAAATGTGCGATTCTTTTTTTAACGTCTTATAATCTATTCGTAGAAGATTTTAACACCGTGACTTTTTTAGATGTTACTTGCTTCTCTCCCGCATAATCTGCACGATCTTCACGAATAAAGCTCATAGCTAGTGCACCAAAAATTGCAGCAATACCAATTGCAAAAAAGTTAAATTGTGGTTGGAGATTAAAAGTTAATAGAATGCCCATATAAGTTGGAGCAACAATGGATCCGATTCGTCCAAATGCCATTGTGCTACCGAGAGCTGCTGCTCGAACATCAACTGAATAATACTCTGCCACATAGGCATTAGACATATTTTGCAAACCTACTGTAGCAGCTCCTATAACTGCAATTAGCCCATACGCTATATAAATATTTTTAGAGTAGCCGATCATTACCAATGCCACAGCTCCTACTATATAAAGCGGAATAAGCACACGTTTGAAACCAACAAATCGTATAAGGGTTCCGAACATCATTGTCCCAATAATAGCGCCTATTTGCAGTACTGCTACAAATAATAGACTTGATTTTAAATCATAGCCAGCATGCATCATTAAAGTTGGAAGCCATGTATTTAAAGAATACATCAAAATGAATGTACAGAAGCAAGAGAGCCAGAACATCATCGTACTTAAAGCAAGCTTGTTTTTAAAAAGATCACGAACCGATGATTTTTGTAGCTGCTCCTGTTGGTCGTATGTAAATTGGACATCTTTTGAAAGCGTTGGTTCTATTTTACGCAGAATAGTGACAAGACGTTTTGTATCCTTTTGTTTCATTAAAGAACTAATTGATTCTGGAAGGATACGTATCACAAATGGCAGTAAAAGTAGTGGTAATCCGCCAATCCAATAGACTGGCTGCCAACCCAATTTTTCGAGAAACATTTGCCCACTAAATGAGGCAGTAATGGCACCAATACAATAACCACAAAAAATAAATGAAATAATGGCAGCACGGTATTTAGCTGGAGCGTATTCTGAGATTAAAGCAGCGATATTAGGCATAACCCCTCCAAATCCTAACCCTGCAATAACACGACAAATAACAAAAAATATAGGTGTCGGTGCAAAACCAGATAATAATGTAAAGAAACTAAATATGAAGGTTGTAAAAATAATAATACGTTTTTTCCCAAATCGATCTGCATATAGCCCAAACAAAACAGCACCAATTGCCGTACCAATTGTCGTATAACTACCAATCGAACCGGCTACTATATCTGTAATTCCCCAATCTGCTTTTAACAAAGGGATAGTCGCACCATAAATAACAACATCGTAGCCATCGAACATCATGATAAAAAATAAACAAAGAATCACTATGTAATGAAAAGCTTTTAATCTACTATTATTAACTATTTCAATGGGGTTCACCGTATTCATGACAACCTCTCCTATGCAAATATATTTGATTTGTAATGTAAAGAGATTGTAGCATGATAAAACTGCTAGTATATAACACATAAAATGTATCACTAGCTATAGTTTAAAACTATAGCCGGACTTGTTCTTCCGCAATAGTTTCTTTTAAATACTCAATATAAATACTCGCTAATGGACTTTGTTTTACATTTTTATGTGTAATATACCCAACCGTAATTCGTTCATCTACAAGTAAAGGAATGGATACGATATCTTTACTATTTAATTCATGACTAATCACACCTGTTGAAATTGTGTAACCATTTAATCCAATCAATAAATTAAAGAGCGTAGCCCGATCACTTACAGTAATATTTTTTGGTCTAGAAATCGTACTTAAAATTTCCTCCGAAAAGTAAAAAGAATTATAATCCCCTTGTTCAAAAGAAAGATACGGATAAGGAAGTAAATCTGTTAATGTCACAAAATCTTGCTTGGCAAGTGGATTTCGTGAACTAATAAATACATGAGGCTTTGCTTCAAATAGCTTTTGAAACAAGAGGTTACCTTCCCTAAGAAATTTATGAATTACTTTTTTATTGAAATCATTTACATATAAGATCCCAATTTCACTACGCAGATTTTTCACATCTTCAATTATTTCATAAGTCTTTGTTTCTCTTAATGTGAATTCATACTCATCTCGATTGTATTCTTTTAGCAAACGCACGAATGCACTTACGGCAAATGCATAATGCTGAGCCGATACGGAAAAATGCTGTTGCAATGATTGCGTATTGGAATATCGATTTTCCAATAGTTCCGCTTGTTCAACTACTTGCCTGGCATAACCTAAAAACTCTGCCCCTTCCGTTGTTATGATGATTCCTTTATTCGTTCGCATAAAAATCATAATTCCTATTTCAGTCTCTAACTCTTTCAGTGCATTCGAAAGACTCGGCTGGCTAATAAATAAATTTTGTGCAGCTTTACTGATAGAACGACTTCTTGCCACTTCAATCACATATTTTAACTGTTGTAATGTCATTTTTTAATGCCTCTTTCTCGTATGTTTATTCGAAATTGTATTAATATTCAATGTACTGAAATACTACAACTCTTGCAACCTCAAAAACATATAATGAGTTTGATAGAACTCTTATAACGAACAAAATGAAAGCACCTGTCACTAATGGATATGACATGCTGAAAAAATGAAGGGAATGTTCTACATTGAACGGATAACGCCTCGTAACGATGTCTGCCTTCATTTTCGCTACAGAGTCTACGCTTAACATGCAGGGATTGATGAAAAGAACGAAAATAAATTTGCAGTCTTCAATCAAGAGGAACCAACCTGATGAAACTAAGAAGAATGTAAAATAGGAAGTGTTCGTTCATTACAAGTAGCGACCATTCAAGTAAAACTCACTATTCTTTTCGCGGAAAAATTATCCTTTTCCAACTAACTCTACGATTATTCCAACTAAATGCACCAAAATTCCAACTAAACCCTTCAAAGTTCCAACTAAACGCTTTTTTTATGCAGGAAAAGTATCCTTTTATAGAGTCGGAGGCAAATGCTCAACAAAAACAACTGTTAGGATAGTTGCTTACTACCTATTATCCCTACAATGCACATGAACTGCTGAGAAATCTAACGAGCTAGCTCCTGCGAACAAAATATCTTATATTACAAGGAGATTCTCCACTTATACCATCAGTTTTTATTATTTCCTAAAACAAAAAAAGAAGGGAATCAATCATTTGGTGTAAATGATTAATCCCCTTCATTATTACAATTTTATATTCACTTTTTTTCTTTAGAAAATAAATTAGCTAGTGCATCTGGTAAAGCGATCAATGCCGGTACAAAGAGTGGTAATAATATAAAGCATAGCACAATCAGCCCTGTAATGACCGCGATGGCTAACTCTGTTAACAGGATAATTCCAGCTGGTATTAATGTTGCAAAAGTACCGCCAAGTATGATCACTGCCGAGATGATGACACCGCCAGTATGCTTAGATGCTAACACAATTGCTTCTTTTGGAGTTAGATCCGGATATTCCTTAAAGCGCATCATTAAAAAGATACTATAATCTACTCCGAGAGCCACAATAATGATAAAGGAGAAGAACGGAACAAAGGATGATATTCCCGCGTATCCTAACAGATTTAGGAAAATGAAATTGATGATAAACATCGCTGTATAATACGCTCCAACAAGGGATGCCGTAATAAATACCGGTGTCCAGAATGAACGAATCACCAAGAATAAAACAAGCAATACACCAATAATAACGATTACCGTAGTTCTGCTTAAGTCTCTGGATAAAACATCGTTCATATCATTCGTAGTCGCACTTGTGCCTACGGTTCCACTTTTCGCATCTGAAAGTACAGTGCCTTTTAATCCATCGGAAAGTGTATCATTGATTTGATTAACCGTTGCTAATGCTTCGTCAGAATAAGGATCATCCTTTAAAACAATCGTCATTTTAGTGATTTTACGATCTTCCGACATGAAGGCATCTAACGATTTTTTAAAATCCTCGTTCGTCAATGCTTCCTCTGGAATAAAAAATGTCTTATTGGTATTTAACTGAGTTAAATACCCATTTGTTTGCCCAAGTCCATCTGAAATACCTTGTAATCCATCGTTTACATCTGTTAATTTTTTACCGAATTCACCGAATCCATTTAGACCTTCTACTAGCTGCTCTTGACCAGCCTTCATTTCACCGAGTCCAGTATTTACAGAATTCATATTTGTGACTATTGTGTTAATGCCTGAAGATGCTTGCCCAAGTCCATCCTCTAACTTTTTCAATCCATTAGCCATCTGAGTTAAACCGTTACTCATGTTCGCAAGATTTTTGTTTGCAGTAGTAAAACCAGCAGTGACCGTATTATAATTTTCATTTAAGGCAGCTATACTTTCTGGTGTAATTTGGTTTAACGATGCGGAGAGCTGATCAATTGTTTGTTTCAACGCTTGGAAATTTGCATCGCTACTAGACTCTGCATAACTACTACCTAATGCATCTGTCATCGATTTCATCTGTGTCAGTGCATCTTTAACTCCAAGTAAGGCCTTTGCAGCATCTTGATAATGTGTTCCCATTTGAGCGTAACCAGCTTGCATTTTTTCATAGCTTTCGGCTAATACTCCTACACCGCTACTCATAGCAGTAAGATTGGTTTCGATTGTAGACAATCCATTATTAATCGTTTGGGGATTACTTGTCCCATCATCGATTCCCGCTTGGATTTGCTTTAATCCATTTGTTAGTGCTGTCATACCATCTTGAAGCTTGGCAGTGCCATCGACCATTTGATTTACTTCAGAAAAGTCAGCGGATTCAAGTCCTTTTTGAGCTTCTGTTAATCCACTATAAATTTGGTCTACTCCGTTTTGCGTTTGGGAAATCCCTTCTGTAACACTTCCCATTTGACTGTCGACATAAAACGCTGCAATTTGCTCGCCTTGAGGCTGTGTGACCGAAGAGACCATCTTCACACCTTTTAACGCCTTCAATCTTTCTGTGATGTTATCAACTACAGCAAGCGTTTCATTTTGATCAAGCGCTTCATCATTTTCAATAACTACCGTCGCAGGCATTGCCTGACCTTTTCCAAAATGCTCAGCTACTAGATTAATAGCTTTTGAGGAAGGATAGCTATCTCCAAGTTCTCCAACCGTATCAAAGTTCAATTTTTCTTCATGGAAGAAGATCATCGGACCAATGATTAAGAGAATAATCACTGTGATAAGAATGGGATGCTTTATACCAAAGGAAGATGTTTTCTCCCAGAACTTATTTTCTTCATGTCCTCCAGCATTTTTGGATGGCCAGAAAATTTTCTTACCTAACACTTTCATAATAAAAGGGGTTAATGTCAAAATTTGAAGCAATAATATGGTGACGCCGATGACAACGACAACACCGGATTTATAAATTGGTGACTCTGAGAAAACGAGCGCTAGGAATGCAATGAATACAGTAAGAATACTATATGCAATTGTTTTACCTGCTGTTTTATACGTATTAATGATCGAGTCATCTACTGAGTTGCCATGCGCCAATTCTTCCTTAAATCTATTGAATAAAAGAATATTATAATCTGTCCCAATCCCAAAAAGAATCAGTACTAACAGCATTTGTGTAAGACTCGTTATCGGGAAACCTGCTTTATCAATTAACTGTGCGGCAATCCCCATCGAAACAAGGTAAGAAAACGCCACTGCTATTAGAGAGATAAATGGTGTAACAACGGATCTAAAAGCAATGATTAATACTACCAAAATAAAGATTACAGTTAATGCAGCACTTTTTTCTACCCCAGCTTGCGATGCCTTTAGATAGTCATTATTAATAAAATCTTCGCCACTAAGATAATAATCAACTGGTAAACCTTCCAATTTACTTTCAAATTGTTCTTTTATGTCGTCTATTTCACGATCTTTTTTATCAAGCTTATAGCTTACCATTAAGGTTGTACCATCTTCAGAGACCAAAGCACTTTTGGCGTCTGGCATACTGAATGGGTCAATCATCTCGTTGACGCCAAGTTCTGCACTGCTATCACGGATTGACTCTACTGACTCCCCTATTTGCGTCATGTCTTCGTCTGATATTTTGTTTTTATCATAAAAAACAATTAGATTGTCTGTACCTTCCGTAGTATTCATTTTGTCTAAAATATCCCCTGCGATTACAGATGGGCTCTCACTACTTGTACCTTCCTGTCCTTGTTGCCGTAAAATCGCATTGATGTCAGGCTGAATGACTGTTAGCAATATTGTTGCAATAAGCCAAATGGCAAAAATAGCCCAACGTCCTTTTATAATACTTTTCACCTTATATCCCCCACTTATAAATGTTATTTCCCACGTTTGTCCTTTTCGGAGAAGTATAAGATGTCGATGAAATCGTGGTTATCCATACCCTCAGCAAGCATTTTTTCTTTAACCGCTGAAACTAACAATTTCATTCCTTTCTCCACCGCTTCCTGTTCGCTAGGATCTAAAAGATCTAATACTCCAACCAGTGACTGATTTGTCAGTTCCGCGATACTTTCATCAATATCTTCAGCCAATCTAGGAGACAACGAAATATCTACTAGACGTTTATCCTTTTGATTTGGCGTTTTTACTAGTAATTTTTTAGCTATGAGCCTATCTACAATATCTGAAACTGTACTTTGCGTCATTTTCAAATTTTGAGACAGTTGCTTAATGCTAACGGTTTTATGGGCATATACATCACCGATTACCCTTATTTGTGGAATCGTTACTCCATGCTCTTCCGCAGTTTTCTGTAGACTTTTCATCGTATATTTATGGAGAAAATCAATAGACTCTCCTATAAACTCAGCTCTATTCAAAATTAAATCCCCTTTCACAAATAAATCGTATACGATACATCGTGCACGATTTATTTTATTTTAATAAGTTTACTTTGTCAATAAAGAAGCAAGCAAAAAATAGCGCCCACCTATTAAACGGGGAGCGCTAGCCTTGTAGATTTTAAGTATATATAATATGATGACACTTGGTTTCGTATATTTAATAAATGATCGAATTTTGTTCTAACTCCTCATCAATTTTCTCTAACAATTCTAGAGCACTATCTGCACATACTACTTCCCCATTTACGATTGCATAATAGCCAATATCACAAACTTCACATTGTGAATTGCAACCTACCTCGTTAAGTTCAATATCCTCACGATTTAATAATGTATCAACCTCTTCACTATCATAAATTCGATTTGACACACATAACTCTATTTGATTTTTAAATTGTGGTGGTTGTGATTTTTGAAATAGCTTTTTAAACATCCCTACACCTCTCTATCAATTATTAATCCTACATCATTGGACAGTACGCTTTAATTATTGTCTACCCAATTTTAAAATTGATTTCTACAGGAATATATACGACTATCGAATGAGAAAAGCTTGCCATTTTCACAATGCTGTCAAAAATAAAAAACCATCCGTCTAAAATTTTACGGATGGTTTATATATACATTAGGTTCTAAAGAAAACCAACACAACTTCATCCAATTTCTTTTTCAAATTCATCAAGCAATGCACGCACTTCATCGGTTGACTTCGTGCTCATCAATTGATTTCTTAATTCACCCGCTCCGCGGAATCCTTTTACATAAATTTTGAAAAAGCGATGCAATGCTGTGATAGAACGTGGCAACTCTGCTGCATATTGATCTTGAAGATCCAGTTGCAATCTTAGAAGATCAAGGTATTCCGTAGTGCTATGCTCTTTTGGCTCCTTTTCAAAAGCAAAAGGATTTTTAAAAATACCTCGACCGATCATAACCCCATCAATGCCATATTTTTCAACAAGCTCGAGCCCAGTTTGTCGATCCGGAATGTCTCCGTTAATAGTTAGCAGCGTATTTGGAGCTATTTCATCCCGTAATTTTTTTATATCCGGAATTAGCTCCCAATGCGCATCTACCTGACTCATTTCTTTTCTTGTACGTAAATGAATAGAAAGATTCGCAATATCCTGTTTTAATATATGTGCTAACCACTCTTTCCACTCGTCTACATCCGTGTAACCAAGTCTGGTCTTTACGCTGACTGGTAGTCCCCCCGCTTTAGCTGCTTGAATAAGTTCTGCTGCTACCTCTGGACGCAAGATTAGGCCGCTACCTTTCCCTCTCGTTGCTACATTCGGTACAGGACAGCCCATATTAATATCGACGCCTTTAAATCCTAGCTCTGCCATACCAATACTCATTCTGCGGAAATATTCGGGATTATCCCCCCATATATGTGCTACCATTGGCTGTTCATCTTCTGTAAAAATCAAACGGCCACGCACACTTTTCATCCCCTCTGGATGACAATAGCTATCCGAGTTTGTAAACTCAGTAAAAAAAACATCCGGTCTACCTGCTTTACTCACTACATGACGGAAAACAACATCCGTCACATCTTCCATCGGCGCAAGTACGAAAAATGGTCGCGGTAAATCACGCCAAAAATTATCTATCATTTCAAACTCAAATCCTCTCACTATGGATATTACTTTAAACTCTCGGTCATAACCTATTAAGCCACATAACTTATTATCAAACACAAATATTTAACTTGTGCAAAACTACGTACGAAAATGGACAATATTTATTTTAACGTATATCAATCCTGAATGGTATTTTTATAAACCAAAATGCAAATGTTAAAGACTTTTTATTATACCAGCTCGAACTAAATTACCTCATGTTATCCCTATGGTTTATTCGTGATTACTTTGAAAACCCCATTTAATTAGGTAATATATAATTAGGGTCAAATAGTATTGGAGGAATCAGAATGGAACTTATTGTTTATTTAGCTGGTCAAATTCACGATGATTGGAGAGATGAATTTGCACAAAAAGCAAAGTCAAAAAATCTTCCCCTTCGTTTTGTAGCACCACAAACAAACCATGATCGTTCAGACAATATCGGCGAAGAGATATTAGGAAAACAGCCATCTAACTTATTTAAAGATGATGCAGCGTCAGATATTAATAATTTTAGAACTCAAGTGTTAATGCAAAAAGCAGATATCGTCATAGCACTATTCGGAGAAAAATATAAACAATGGAATACAGCAATGGACGCTAGCACAGCCATTGCCATGAACAAACCTACGCTTATCATTAGACCAGAATCATTAATCCACCCATTAAAAGAGCTTTCAAACAAAGCAAATGTAACCGTAGAAACCATTGATCAAGCGATTGAGGCTATCAGTTATATTTTTGAATGAATTAAAACAAATAAAATAAACGAAAATCAATAAGGAGTAAGCTAACAAAAACATACTTTTGTTAGCTTACTCCTCTTTTTAATGAATTTACTATTCTTCGTGATCAGTTTTTTCTGTAAGATCCTTATTGTAATTGTACTGAGAAGGATCGACTTTAGTAAATCCTGTCGGTGTATAGAATCTCAATAAGTCACCATTCACGACTGTATCAGAAATTCGTAATTTATTATCTACTTCTTGTTTGTACTCATTCGCTTTTTCTAATTGAGTTTCATCCGTTATTGGCAAACCCTTTGTAGCATCGTAAATTTTCCCATCAATCGAATAGATAGTAGGACTGACAAAATCATCATTTCTAAACGTCACTAATTCATTATGCTCTTTTGATAATATGTCGGTACCAAACTGAATATAGTTTTGTGAATTAACTCCAAGTAAGTGTAATAAGGTTGGAAGAAGGTCTATTTGTCCACCATAAGTATGATTGACTCCACCTTGCATTCCTGGAACGTGAATAATTAATGGCACACGTTGCAAATTAGCACTTTCATAAGGTGTAATTTCTTTTCCGATGATTTGTTCCATCGCTTTGTTATGATTTTCTGAAATACCATAATGGTCACCATAAAAAACAAGCATACTATTATCATATAAGCCTGATTTTTTTAATTCACCAATAAACTGTTCAATTGCTTCATCCGCATAACGAGCAGTTTGGAAATAATTATCTACACTTGCATCACCAGTATCAGCTTTCCCAATTGTTGTTAAGTCTTGGTCCATTTTATATGGATAATGGTTAGCAACCGTAATAAATTTCGAATAGAAAGGTTGTGGTAAAGTCTTCATAAGATCTAATGATTGTTCAAAGAATGGCTTATCCAATAACCCATATTCAGCCATATCTTTTTCAGAGCTAGTATCATAATAATTAGCATCAAAGAAATGGTCATAGCCGAATGATTTATAGATCTCATTACGGTTCCAGAAACTACCGCTGTTCCCGTGGAATACAGCAGATGTATAGCCATTCTCTTTTAATATCGCAGGAGCCGCTTGATACGTATTCTGACCTTTTGTAATATAGGCAGATCCTTGTGGTAAACCAAATAAAGAGTTTTCAAGCATAAATTCAGCATCTGAAGTTTTACCTTGAGCTGTCTGATGGAAGAAGTTATCAAAGTATAAAGTATTAGGATCTTTGATTAATGAATTTAAGTATGGTGTTACTTCTTCACCGTTTAACTTATAGTCCATCAAAAAGCTTTGGAATGACTCCAAATGGATATAGATAACGTTCATATCTTTCGCTGCGCCAAAATATTCTGGATTAGGTTCGGCATAGTTAGATTTTGTAAAGTTAATAACTTCTGTTATATCATCGCTATCAGCTAAAGCTCTTTTTGAAGACGCCTTAACAGTTTCAGTAGCATCATATATCGTATAGTTATACATTCCTAAATATTTAACAATGTAGTTTCTATCAAAACCACGAGTTAATAGCTGCGGACGATCAGAGTTAGCCAGTCCTAAATTTAAAACAGATATTGCTAAAGCAAAAGTAATCACTGGGATTGCTGTTTTTTGTTTAATTCTACTATAATCTTTTTGTACTTTTTTAGATAAGCATAGGAAAATCAACAAAAATACATCAACAAAGAACAATATATCATAAGGTTTTAATAAAGAAATAACACTGCCACCTAAATCTCCAAAGTTTTGCGTTTGCGTAATCGTTGGCAATGTAATAAAGTCACTAAAAAATCGATAATAAACTGCATTTGCATATAAAAGTACGGACATAAGAGAATAAATTACAAGAAGTGATGTATATTTCCCTCGTCCTTTGAAAATGAACGAAAATCCAAGAAACAGCATAGCTGAACCCAAAGGATTTAAAAGTAAAAGGAATTGTTGTAGGAATCCTTCTACCCCTAAGTTAAACTGTGTTACTTGTGTAATATATGTTTTAATCCATAGCATGAAAACGGCAAATAAATAAAAACCAAAAAACTTGTTTATAAAGGATGCTTTTTTTGTAATTAAACTATCCATTTTTTCACCTTCCTATTATTTTAACATTTATAATTTACATTAAAATATTAATTTGGTAAAATATAGCCTTTTCTATATTTTTTTAAGCTTTTCTATCCTACCTCTAGTTCGGCCTTCTGTCAAGTAAGTACATCTATTGAGCTTTTAATATAGAATTTTTTCTCTCACTATTTTAGCTATCTTTATTCCTAAAACAACAACAAAAGCAGACGGTCAATTAGATGTGCATTTTCGCACTTCTAAACCGTCTGCTTTCTATGTTTGATCAAATAATTAAGTTAGACATTCTTAGGACGCAACCCTATAAAAAAATACGCTCATACCCCGCAGAAACATCTCTCTACATATTATATATCATTTTGATAATGCAATTTTTATATGGGCTAAATGATGTTCTTCGTGCCAAGCTAACTTTGCTACTTTAGTTGCAACTGTTATTTTACCGTTTGTTTGGTGAGTAAACGCTCGATCTAATTGCTCTTCCGTTAAACTATGCCCTAAAGCTACGATGCGCGCATTTATACCTTCCAACATTTTAATAGAACTTTCTACAGGAAGCTGCGTATCCGGTAAAATAGCCCACTTTTCTTCATCAAAAGCCGGTACAGTTGGATTCTCATCAGTTAATGCCAATCTCAAACGCTGATACATGTTCAACTGAGAATCTGCAATATGATGAACTAGTTGACGAACTGTCCAGGCACCTTCACGATAAGTTTTGTTTAAATCCTCATCACTTAATGTGTCGACCGTTTCTCTCAATCGAATCGTGTAAGTTTCGATTTGCTTTAACCATTCTTGAATATGTTCTAATTTTACTTTTTCAGGAACTTGCAATTTTCCAATTGGGTATTTTACATCCATTTTTCAAACCTCTTTTCCCTATTTTTTAATTCTTTGTATTATCAATTAATATATCAATCGATTCAACTATTGTAAACTTTAATAGAATGACATTTCCAAGTTTTTCGAAAGGTGCCAGGTTCTAAAACAATTTAGTATTGTTTTAGAACCTGGCACCTATGTACTATTAATTCGTAATACGTTCGAGAAACAATGTAGAATTGACGACCAGCTTTTCTTCAGGGCTAGTTCTTCCTAGAATCCTCCATCCCTGTTTATTTAACTGAGATTCATCAATCGCTTCATACATGATTCTCCTCATCCCCTCTGCTGTACGCACAGCTACGAAAGGATCTGCGGAAGTTCTGCTAATTGTTTCAAGCACTGCCTGCTTGTTTCGAACAAGACTAGCGACAACAATCTGGCTATATGGGCTGTAGTCGAACTCAGATCCTTCCTTTAATACGACAGTGACTTTATCTCCTAAGCCTAAGTGCTCCAGCAAATTGCATGATGCGTCATAGGCAATAGCATTCATTTCCAAACAGATCACCTCCGCACCACTGAGCAGGTGAAGAATAATAGGACTAATCGGCATTGGACCGCTACCTACAAATATAATGGGCGACTTTTCTATGTGACGATCTTGCCGCATGTACTGCAATTCCTGACTTACTAGGGAAAAATAGCTGTTCCAATTAGGCAAACTTTTGACGATATCTAAGACGGCTCCATCTAATTTGCAGATATCATGAGAATCTCTAAGTTCTACAAGAAATTCGATTTCTGACAGTTTATCCTGTATCTTTTGTTGATTTACTCGAATATACTCGTTGTTTACAATAGCTTGTACTTCTGGTGGAAAATAGTGGGATCGCAACTGAAGTAAGAGATGGTTGTACATATCTGATACCAATTGATTCGCAGGTGAAAGATCCGTTTCCTTCTGAAGAAGCTCATTTGCTTCACGGATAAAAGCGATAAAGTTATCAACTCTTTGCATACTTGGCGCGTTACCTGTAGCCAGTAAAGAACCAGTTGAAGAATCCTCCATTTTTTCAATTCCTCCAATACTCTGCACTTAATTCGATACTATGAAATATATTCATGTGGTCCAAGATATAGAAGAAATTGGTGTCACGTAATTATCACTGCAGCTCTAAAAAGGTACCAGGCTCTAAAACAATTTAGAATTGTTTTAGAACCTGGTACCTTTTTGAAAAGTGGCCCGTTCCCATATAAACTACAAATCTATTTCAAACAGTAATGGCGTGTGATCTTGTCTTGGACCTGAATCAATCATTTCAGATCTAAGTACTTTATCTGCCATGCGATCACTCACTAGCCAGTAATCAATTCTCCAGCCAGAATTATTAATTTTACTTGTTTTCGCACGCTGAGCCCACCAAGAATAAGCTCCTGTCACATCACCGTGAATATAGCGAAAAGTATCTGTAAATCCTTTTGCTAAAAGATTTGTAAACCCTTCCCGTTCTTCATCCGTAAAGCCAGCTGAACGACGATTACTTTCGGGGTGAGCCAGGTCTATTTCTTTATGCGCTACATTAAAATCACCTGTTGCAATAACCTGCTTCTCTTTGTCTAACTCTGCTAGATAATCAGCATATTTCATATCCCAATTTTGACGATCTTCTAAACGCTTCAAGCCATCCCCTGCATTCGGTGTATAAACTTGTGTTAAATAGAAATTTTCAAATTCTAATGTGATAATACGACCTTCCTCATCCATCGTGCCTGGTGCTCCAATCCTTGGGAAGGTGACGGACGGTGTTAGGTAATTTTTATATAAAAACATCGTACCCGCATAACTCTTGCGTGCTGGTTCTACTGAACTGTTCCAAACGATTTCGTAATCGGGAAACTTTTCCTCAAGAATTTCTAAATGCTTTTTAGTTGGACCCTTACTCGATAATTTTGTTTCTTGTATGGCAATAACTTCTGGATTGTTTTCCATAATCGTATATAAGACTGCTTGAGATAATAAAGCACGTGCTGAATCGCCCGTTAATGCTGCATTTAATGAATCAATATTCCATGAAATTAACTTCAATGTGTTTCCTCCATTCTTATTTTCGTTCCAACCAGATCACACACTCGACATGTTAAGAGTGTATGTGGAAACATGTGGATGTTGCTGGATTTACTCGAATTTTTACAGAAGTTATACGATTGTTCGCCTTCTTATTGGTTCAAAATTTTTAACAATTGTCCATATATGCTGTATTAAAAAAGATGCGTTGAAGCTCATGGGGTCATAACTGTAATATTGCTTTATATAGGAATTAGATAAATACTCCTTACCTTTCCATCAATTTTTGACTCAAGGATCTAATTGGCCCAATTTGTTTTTCAAACATTAAATCCCATATATCAAGACATTCTTTCGCAATATCTCTTATTTCAGGTAATGGTGAATCAGAGGTTTCGTCATATAATCCAATTATCAACTTAGAAATTTCATCTTCTATTCCCCAAGTACCTTCATCTTTACTGCCTCTATTTTTTATTAATTGATAACTCATTGATATTATAATATCTTTGTAATCAACTACTGATTTTGATTCTTCTTCAAGATAATGAGCAAAGGCATGTACAGTTCTACGGCTTAAGTCAGAATTCATTATTTCGATTAAAAAATCCTTATCTCTCTTTAAATCAATAAGATTATCATAAAATAAACTTGAAATCGGCATTTCGAGATCTAATGGACTTGCCTTAAATTTGCATATTATATCTTTTGCTAATCCGTTATATTCTTCTAATTTGAAATAATTAATAGTCATATGGAGGACTGCTTCTGCTTGTGCTTTACTCATCATATCCACATTATTAATAATATCGGTAAATTCGTTTTTTAAAATATACATCTCGGATAGACAATATGCTCCCATTTTAATAAGTTCTTCATCCTTGGAATCGTAACTTTTTTTAATAACATTTAATATCCGTTCACGATATTTAGGATATAGTAAAAAGAGCATATTTTTCGTATCATGGAAGCCTGTTAACCTGTAATCTTGTTCAAATAGATTTAGGATTATTTCTGATGCCCAATCTCTTTCACTGTTATACGAAGGCCATAATGCGAATAAACTCGCTAATTTTACTGCCTGGTTTTCATCAGATGCCAACTTTTCAATTGTTTCTTTAAACTGTTTAAACAAAGAACTGTCATTCCATAATAGCTGAGCTATTGCTCGAGCTGCTTTTCCCCTTACGCAGTTTATTGCATTACTTTGTAGCATATCAAAGCTACGCATTTCTTTATCCTCATTATTAGTTACATTTGCTTTACCGATTTGCGGGTTATTATGGTTTATCGCAATATCCTTAAGAATATCCAATACCTTTTGAGACCATTTAACGTCTTTCCTGTTTTGAATGAGTGAGCAAATATAGTTCGCACGATACGAGGTGTAATCGTATGGATAGGTCAAAATCATTGTTTCTAACAACTCTACCTGTACATTATCCAAATCTTTACTATATGCAACTCCACTAAATAAGGAGTCGATATAAACTTCCAAAACTTTATCCTTATTTGAAAGAACTAGATTTATCATGCTTTCAGGTTCTTCGGAGACAGCGTTGCTAAAGCTTCTTGCAAACTCTTCAATAGAATTTTCAATAAACCCTCCCGGAACCTCTTTCCACCGAGCTTGTCTTTTATGATTAAGTTTCGTATTTGTTAAAATCTCTAGCCATCTTTTTTTATTTAATTTTTTCCCCGTGACGGGGGAGCTTACCCATCCACCATGTCCTTCTGAATCTTTATATAAAGTTGTCCCTTTAGGGAATTTGCGTCTTAAAATACGTATCAGATCTTTTGCTTGAACACTCAGTCGATTATAGGAGAGAACTTCTAGAATTTCTTTTTGAAACTCCCCCCAGAAGCTCCAATAAACTGTATAGCCGTTTTTTTCCCTATTATAATCAATTCTACTTCGATAAATATCTTTAGCTTGTGGCGATAGATAACTTAAAACTCGTTCTTCCAACGTATTAAAAACATTCTTACTACAGTATTTCGAATGCTTTTCTAATATTTGTTTAGCGAGAAACAATTCATCTCTCTTATCACCTGTTCTTTCGAATATATTGTTATTAAAATCACTATATAAATAAGTTATTACGGCATCACTATATCTCTCTGGTAACCTGTATAAACCATCTAATATAATTTCATTGTATATTTCATTCCCATTCCCCATGAATTCAATATAACGCTCAAGAAATATTTCCGGTTTTCGGGCTATTATTGCTGAATTTGCTTTCTTTATAATTTGAATACAAGCCCTTTCAAGACCTCTCTTATGAAAATGTCTTCCGGACCAATCACTATAAAGTGAGCTTTTTTCATTTTCTCTAGGAACATATGGCAATAATAAATCCAGAACTTCTTCCCCATTATTTATTAGAATTTCAGAGTCTTCATATAAAAACTCTTCTTCATATTTATAAATTATTTTCCCTTTACTTTTAATTTTATTTTTCAAAAAAAATGCCAACAATTTTATTGTTCTTATTTCACAATTTTTAAGCATCGATTTTAAGTCAAGGTACATATCAGCCAGTTGCGGATACCTGTAATAAAATTTCATTCGCAATTCAAATAGCTCATCTGTATCATGATTTATATCATGTAAAAAACACCTGAAGAGTTTATTATCATTATCCTGAGAATTAAATGCATACTTTTCAATGAAGGCAATATCATCAGACTCATAATTTGGACTCATGCTAATAAGTAAGTTTAAAACCATATCTTTTTTTAGTGAGATGTTAAACCATTTATCTAATACTCCATATTGCCTAAGCAACCTAATATACTTAGGTCTTGAAAAGATAACGTTATTTATAAGGTGATCACCATAAATATCCTTTTCGCAGTTATTCACAATAAAGTTTTGTATATGCTCATCTGGATTATCTATCTGATTTAATACCTCCAGGAAAACAAATTTAACAAAATACCTAATTTGCTTTGCCTCAAACATTTCTTGTCCTACATTAATAAAATCCTGACTATCAAACTCAGATAAATTTTGCATAAACATTTGCACTTGATATCTTTTTCCAGGGGTTTGTTTTTCTTTAGATCCAATAATATCTACAAAATCTTCACCGTCATAATATCTCTTAAGCATATTTTCAGCTAAAAAACAGTCTAATATAGATTGATGGGCAAAAGAAACTTTATTATCTTGAATTACTAAGAAAGCATTCGAAGATAAAAATCTTAATAATGATTTATTTTTGTTTAAAATACTTAAAGGAATATATATTCTTCCTGTTTTTTCTAAAAAGGAAACCATTTTTTCTTTAATCTGATTTAGATTGTCTTCTCTCAATCCAAATTCAAAACATTTTTCAGACAACTGCCCCCACCATTCTGAGACCAAATGGGTTGCGGTAGAACATTCCGCATATTCTTTGCTCGGATCCAGCTGTTGCCAAATATATAAATTGCTTGGGATTCTTAGTATCTCTTTCAGTTTACTTGTTAGTTGCTCATAACGCTTCCCAACAATTCCCTTAACTAATTCCTCGTCTAATTCATTAACCAGAACCTTATTCCATTGAATTACTTCCTCTTTTGAATCAACTTTTTTAAATAATGATTTAATATTATTATCATTTTCCAAGTCATAGGTTCGACATACAAAAACGATGGATATCTTATCTTTTCTTTCAATATTCAATTTCTCTACTTGATTTATAATCTGAGCGCATACCAATAAAGCATCTCTAGAATGTGCTAGAGTCCAACGTAGCGCATCCAACTGATCCAAAATAATTACTGCTCTTTCATTTTTTGAAACACTGTGAATACAATGAGTAATTGATGCAGGTAATCCTAAATCTTTCCCCCACTTCTCCGCATTCATATTCGGAATTCGTTTGTCTAATTTAATTGCCAAATATGGTATAGTTTTTTCTTCGCAATAATTGATAATATCTACTGTACACCCACTTTTCCCTCTTCCAGCCTTTCCATGAATTATCAAAGAGTTCCCTGAATCTATTGCTTCTCTATATTTAGAAAATTCTTTTCGCTTAATAAACCCATTGTCCAACGGAGTAAAAGCTGTTTTATATTCCTGATTCAATTCTTCTAGCCTTTGCATGATCCACTCATCGGACGCAAGGTTCTTAAACCTTTCTAACAAATAATCTTCACTTAGCTTTTCCTCAAAATTTTTGATAATATTGCCTTCTGATTTACCAATTGACTCAATAACAATTGATAGAACTGCATTCTCTTTAATGCTTAATAACGATTCTCGAAAATCAACTAATATTTCAAACAACTCAGAGAAGTACTCCTCAAAATCACTTGGGTTTTTAACTTGAGTATGCTTAAATTTATCTTTCTTAATATTTACGAACTCGACGGCTTCTAAGGCTAGTTTCTTGGATATGGCTTCGTAATCTTCCTTTGAAGCTTTGTGAGCATTAAATACTCTTTGTATTATTGTGTCACTAATCTTATTCTGTTCCATAAAATCTACAAAATAGTTACTATCAACCTCAGAATCATCAAACTTTCGGTTAAATTCAGTAACAATTTCTTCTATTTTTTTAATTAATTTCTTGTCTTCCCTTTTCGTTAAACCTTTCGACAAAAGATAACCCGCAAAATTTGGTGCTATTAAAGTTCCCGCTATGTATGCTAAAAAACTCATTTTTTTACCCCCTATATGTTCACATAACTTATCTTAAAATCGAATAAAAGCCATTTTTATTTCACCTTTGAATAACTAATTTTACTTTTTATTCACATTCCCATTATATCAAAAGAGTTTAACAAAATTTTTTTTGAACTCTATTTACAAAATCCTTTTACTAACCATTATTTCAAATAACAAGTATGCAACCAAAGTGGGCATTAAACTAATTCCAGACCGGAATAATCCAAACTTCGGCTTGAACGGCTAGTGGAGCGTATCATATTAAAAGTGAGATATTGGGAAGGTTCCTCAAGTATCGAATTACCATTTCATTAATTGATATTCTCACTACCAAAAAAGCCTTATCCACCAAAGGACAAGGCTCTCCTACTTATGTTAATAAAATTATCGCAACAGCTTCGACATGCGTAGTCTGAGGAAACATATCAACCGGCTGCACTTCCATCGTTTTATAGCCGCCATCTTCTAAAATGCGCAAATCACGAGCAAGTGTCGCTGGGTTACAAGACACATAAACAACTCTCTTTGGACGTTGTTCAATGATTGTTGTAAGTAAGGCCTCATCGCAGCCTTTTCTAGGAGGATCGACAACTAGCACATCTGCCTTTTTACCTTCTTTATACCATTTAGGAATAACTTCTTCTGCTGGACCTGCCTCGAAATAAGTGTTTGTAAATCCATTTAACTCTGCATTTCGTTTAGCATCTTCTATTGCTTGTGGAACGATTTCTACACCAAGTACTTGTTTTGCTTGTTGAGCTAAGAATAATGATATGGTTCCTATTCCGCAATATGCGTCAATTACTGTTTCAGTTCCAGATAGCTGTGCATAATCTAGTGCTTGTTTATATAGTACTTCTGTTTGTACGGGATTCACTTGATAGAACGATCGAGCAGAGATTTCAAATCGTACGTCTCCTATTAGATCTTCTATAACCGATTTACCCCAAACAGTATTTGTTTCATCTCCAAAAATAACATTTGTATTGCGATTGTTTACATTTTGCATTATCGAAGTGACATTTGGCTCTACTTCTCGGATTAACTCGATAATCGCATCTTTTTTGGATAGTTTCGCATGTTTGGTAACAAGTACTACCATTACTTCCTTAGTAGCACGTCCCTTTCTTACAACAAGATGGCGTAGCTGACCTTTTTTTGTTTCTTCATTGTACGGGATTAAATCTAGCTCTAATGCATGTTCTTTTACTGCACGCATTAATCGGTCTGCTTCATCTGATTGGATTAAACAAGTATTCGTATCTGCAATACGATGGGACTTGGATTGATAAAAGCCAGAGAGTACTTGTCCATCTTCTAAAGCAAATGGAATTTGGGATTTGTTACGATATTCCCATGATTTCTCCATTCCTTTCACTGGAAGTACTGGAGCATCTATTTTCCCGATACGCTTCATGACATTTCGCACCATGTTTTCTTTCCACGCGAGCTGTCCTTCGTAGGATAGATGCTGTAATTGACAGCCTCCGCATTCTCCGAACACTGGACATGGTGCATCTACTCGATACGGGGATGGCTCTATGATATTTTTTAATTTTGCAAAGCCATAGTTTTTCAATGTTTTTAACACATGGACTTCTGCAGTTTCATTCGGTAAGCCGCCTTGTATAAATAGCGGATAGCCATCGACTTTTGCTACGCCTGCTCCGTCATGTGTTAAGTCTTCGATATGGACTGTAAGTCGATCATTTTTAGTTACTGGTGTCTTCACTTTATTTCTCCGTTCTTGTTTTGATTGATTCATTATACCAAAATGAGAGGCTTTTTGGTTGTCTTCGACACTTTTCTGCCCATTAAAAACAGACGCCTATAGGACGTCTGTTTTAATACGCTCGCATTTTTTACTCGCTATCTAGCATTCCCAAAAAAGTCGCTGGAATGGTTAGTTTTTGGTTTTTAATGATTAGCTTCGTAAGTTCGTCGATCGTTTCTATTTTATTTTCATCTTTAATAATTTTAATCTCGTTATGTAGCCGTTCCATCTTTTGGTCTAGCGCATATGCCGAATCAGCTGCCTCTTTGAGCTCTTTTAATAATTTTTCCGGCACAAACTGATCATATTTATAAAAGATTTTATGCTCTAAGCTTGCCCAAAAATCCATCGCTATTGTACGGATTTGCACCTCTACTGTCACGAGTTCTTTACAATCAGACATAAAAACAGGAATTTCTATCAGTAAGTGTAAACTTTTATACCCATTATTCTTTGGATTTTGGATATAATCTTTTACATTTAATATCTTGAGATCACTTTGATTTTGCAGCATCTCATAAATTTGATAAATATCCGAGATAAATGAGCAAGTAATACGGAGACCTGCAATATCCTTTACATTTTCCCGAATACTATTCACCGATATTTCTTTACCTTTTCGACCAAGTTTTTTCATAATACTTTCCGGTGATTTCAAGCGAGAACTCGTATGTTCTATTGGATTATATTCATGAATCATTAAAAATTCTTCTTGAAGTATCTCAATCTTTGTTTCCAGTTCGGCTAATGCAAATTTATATACTAGCATTAGACGTGTCATGTTTTTTCTCATTTGCTTAAACTGCTCTAGTTGTTCAGGATTCATAAGTTAGTGCTCCTTCAATAGATGTGCCTGAAGAAATCATATCAAATTTGTTTTCACTTCACAAAAATAATGGATATGTATTTATCTACATTGAACTTGGTTGTTTACAATTTCCACTAACTGATCCCATGTTTGAATTTCAAAAGTTGGATGGATTGCCGTCGTATTCTTTTTCACATGCGGGTTAAACCAACAAGTGTCGATTCCAAAGTTGTTACCGCCCTGAATATCGGAGGAAAGCGAATCACCAATCATCAATACGCGAGATTTATCGGTTACTTTTAGTTTGTCCAAGATGTATTCAAATATTTCAGGCTGAGGCTTTTGATATCCTGCTTCCTCTGAAGTAATAATTATTTCGAACAAATCTTTTAAAGAAGATCCACCTATTCTTGCATGCTGTGCAATTGTAAACCCATTTGTCAAAACTGCAAATCTACAGCCTGCAAGATTCGAAAGCATTTCTTCTACACCTTCTATCATATGTACTTCTTTTCCTAAACTCTCTATATACTTATGCCCAAAAACTTCAGCATCTATATCAAGTGCTTGCTCCAAAAATAACTGCTTAAATCTTTCTACTTTAATGTTCGCTAAAGTTGTTCGCCCTTGTTCCAAATCATCCCATAACACTTTACTAATCGCCTTATAGCTAGGAAGATAATCCTTCACTCCATTTGGTAGACCATATTCCATAAATAGATTGTGGAGTGCGTTCTTCTCGGTCATTCCAAAATCAAATAATGTATCATCCAAATCAAATAACAAAACATCATAGTTCATCTTGTACCCGCCCTTTCGCATCATATACAATTATTTTACCACAGAAAAAAACCTCGGTTTCCCGAGGTTCATTTATCCTTCACTGCTCCATCTCTCAAAGCAGCCCAAAATGCCACAACAATTGCTGCAATCAGAACAATAAAAGGTGCATAAAAGATTAAAAAGTCTGTCATACTGCTCCTCCTTAAGCGTGATTGTCTTTTTTACCACGAACATAGTCCTTGTTGAATAAAAACAAACGTAACAACAAATAGAGTGACGGTATTAATAACGCAAGTCCAGCGATAAATGCAATGATGAGCGCAATCGCCATTGCTTCATTCGTAAAACTATCGTAAATCGTTAAGTACGGATACAGTAAATACGGACGATGGGCAAAACCGTAAGCAAAAAATGCAACGAAAAATTGACCAACTAACAGCCCAAAAGAAAGTCCATAGCTTCTTCTTTTCACTAAAAGCCAAACCGTTCCTAGAAACAATAAAAAGGATAATCCAAACGCCCACCAAATATCCATCATATTATTATAATGCGCTTGATTGTGTGTTCGCAGTTCTACCATAATCCCAGCCGCAGTTATGATTGTTGGCAATGCCCAAATGAGCGCATATTTTCGCATTAGTTTCGTTGCTTCTAAATCTCCTGCCCTATTTGCGTACCATGTTAAAAATACAGCAGAAATATAAAGTACGGCGGAAAGACTAAGCACAACGATTGCCCAGGTTAATGGACTCGTAAATAATGCATAATAATCGAGTGATGGAGAACCATCCACCATTTCGATGAAGCCGCCTTCAGAAATCGTTAGTACAATCGACAATGCTGCAGGTATAAACAGTCCTGCTAATCCGTACATAAACGAATAGCCCTTATGTCCTCTTGAACCGTAAGTCTCAAATGCATAATATGATCCGCGAATCGCAAGTAAAATGATTGCGATACTTGCCGGCACAAGTAGTGTCGTTCCATAATAAAATGCTGTCTTCGGAAAAAATCCAATGATCCCTACAAAGAAAAACACGAGAAATACATTCGTTACTTCCCAAACTGGCGATAAATAACGTTGAATCACATTCGTCAAAATATGTTGCCGTCCTGTAAGCAGACTATATGCATTAAAGAAACCTGCTCCAAAATCAATAGATGCTACAATCAAGTAACCAAACAAAAACGTCCAAAGCACCGTAACTCCTATAATCTCTAACGTCATGAGATGTCAGCCCCCTTTGTAGCATGACGATCTTCTAATTCTTGTTCCACTGGATTTCTTCTAAACATACGAGTAAGTACAACAACACTTCCAACTCCAAGCACTAAATAGAGCCCCGAGAACAAGATTAACATCGTATCCACATGTCCGCTTGTTGTAGCGGCATCTTCTACACGCATCAGACCTCTAAGGATCCACGGTTGTCTACCTACTTCCGCAAGCCACCAGCCTGCTTCAATTGCTAAAATAGACAATGGTCCGCCTAAAACGATCAACCATCGGAATAACTTCGAATGAACCATTTTCCATCGCATTTGTATACCTAACCAATAGACGAGTGAAAGTAACGTCATCCAAACACCAATCGTTACCATCAAATCGAACAAGTAATGAATATATAATGGTGGAATTTCATCTTCTGGGAACTGGTCCAATCCGATTACTTCAGCAGTAGGATTGAAGTGGGCAAGAATACTTAAAGCAAATGGAATTTTAATCGCATACTTCACTTCGCCGTTATCTAGTACACCGTATAATATAAGCGGTGCATTTTCTTCTGTTTCAAAATGCCATTCTGCAGCAGCGAGTTTTTCTGGTTGATACTCCGCCAAATACTTTCCGGAAAAGTCACCTATAATCGCAGCGGCAATGGAAAATACAAGCCCGACCTTCATCGTTAGAAAAAGTGCTTTCTTATGGTATATATGATTCGAGCCTTTCAATAATCGGAATGCGGCAATTGCAGCTAATACAAAAGCAGCTGTCATATATGCCGTTACAACAACATGAGCAACTTTTGTAGGCATTGCCGGATTAAACATCGCAAGTAAAGGATTGATGTTCACTAGCTCTCCATTTAGTACGTCAAAGCCCTGTGGAGCGTTCATAAATGCATTCACGATCGTTATAAATACAGCAGATGCGGATGCTCCAATGGCTACTGGTATCAGTAAAAGCAAATGCTTTTTCTGATTCTCAAAACGATCCCATGTGTACAAGTAAATACCGAGGAATATGGCTTCAAAAAAGAACGCAAACGTTTCTAGAAATAGTGGAAGCGCAATAACATTTCCAGCAAGCTCCATAAAATTCGGCCAAAGTAATGACAACTGCATTCCTATAGCAGTCCCAGTTACTACTCCAACCGCAACCGTTATTACGAAACCTCTAGCCCAGCGTCTGGCGAGTAATATATAGTGCTCATCATTCTTTTTAATCCCAACCCATTGAGCAATCATGATCATGAGGGGAACTCCAACACCAATGGTGGCGTAAATAATATGAAAAGATAAGGTCAACTCGGTTAACACTCGACTATAAAATACGGCTTCTTCATTTCCCATATGTTTCCCTCCTTAGCTACCGAAAATTCTACCTACAATTGATAGCGCCATGATGCCTGCAACAATAAAAGCGAGCCATATCAAATACTTTTCTTGTTTTTTATACATGCACAACACTCCCTTCGCTCTATTTTACCCCTAATTCAGACAGTTCTAACATCGTCTTTCGAAAAAAGCAGAAGTAAAAAAAACCAGCACTCTGTATGGAATGCTGGGTCTCAGTTTTAAGGTCTGTCTTGTTCACGAATTTCATCGATTGGTACAAAAACCTCAATATGTCGATATAAGTTTTGGAATGTAGCTGGAATGTTTCCTCCGTACTCACCATCTAAATTAAGCAATACTTTTTCATCAGATGTAACTTTTATTTGTTTCGCCTTTTTATAAATAACATGTGGATCCTCTAAATGATCTCCACGAATCGCAAGTGATGCTAAACGGATAAACTCAGCCATATTAACTTTTTTCAAAATTAATAAAGAAAATTGCCCATCATTCACACTGGAGTTTGGAGCAAGTTTTTCAAACCCACCAACGGAATTGGTGAGCCCTACTAAAAACATCATCACTTCATCTTCAAATACTTTATCGTCATATTCAATCCGAACTTTCGTCGCATTGATCGATGGAAGCATTTCTATACCCTTTAAATAATATGCCAATTGTCCAAGCACAGTTTTTAGTTTACTCGGCACTTCATACGTTAGTTCAGTAATACGTCCTCCACCAGCAATATTTATAAAGTATCGTTCATTATTCACAAGTCCTACATCTACAGGGATCGAATCACCCTTTACAATGATTTCCACTGCTTTTTGAATATCTCTTGGAATATGCAAGGCTCTGGCAAAATCATTCGTTGTCCCCATGGGAATAAGACCGATTTTTGGGCGTTTTTCAAATTCACTAACACCCGCTACCACTTCATTTAGTGTGCCATCTCCACCTGCTGCAATGATTAGGTCGAAATTATTTTCTACTGCTTTTTTAGCGGCGGAAGTTGCGTCTCCTTCTCCTGTAGTAGCATGACAAGATGTTTCATAACCTGCAATTTCTAAAGCTTCTAATACCTCGGGCAAGTTTTTCTTAAAAATTTCTCTCCCTGAAGTAGGATTATAAATGATTCGTGCACGTTTCATAATTTTTTCCTCTCTGCTTCACAATTCTTCCTAGTCATATAGACTTCTTTCCTGAAGAAAAGGTTTCATTGCATTACTAAAAGAGCCGACTTATGCCGGCCCCGCTCTTTAGTTAGTTTTCTTATTTTTGAAGTGCTTGCAACCAGTTATTACGTATGTCTTCATAAACTGCTAAGTGGAAATCTTTATTGTCTGTAAACTCTTTACTCATTTGAGCATAGAACGCTTTTTGTACTTCTTCAAATGTCGGATCTTCTTTTTCAGGGAACTTTGCTCTACCTTCCATAACAAATTGCTGCACTTTTTCGGCACGAGGCCCCCATTTAGAAATAACTTCACCTTCGCTATTTAACAATAAATAAACAGGAATAGAACGTCCACCATTTGTTAAATATTGATCCATCAACTCAAGGTTTTCATCGCGGTATACAGCGCGCACATCAAGGCTAGCTGCCTCTGCAATTCTACGCACTATTGCGTTATTCATCATTGCATCTCCACACCAGTCTTCTGTAATAGCCAGTACATGTGGTGCTTTTTCTTTTAATAATTCGATAAATTCATCATCCGCAGGCACTTCGAATTGTTCGTAAATGCTAAATGATTCTTCTTTTTTCGTTGTCATATCATCCATATATTGTGTAAGTGGTTTTGCATTTTCAAAGTATTGTTGTTCAGTAGGCATTCAAAATGACCCCCTCTTTACTTTAGTATACTTCGTTCTAATATCTTATTCAAATAAGTTGGCTAACAAGATATAGGGTAAGATTTTGTTATATAGATATAGTTCTTTATAATATTCTGTATTCTGCAATTCACCAAAGCCGATAGCTAATTCTAGTAACCATTTTCATAAGCCGAAATATAAAAAGATGACCCCGAAGAGTCATCTTTTTATTTATCTTTTCACGATTTCTTCGTTCAAGATTTTATTTACAAGCGGTGGGTTCGCTTGTCCTTTTGTTGCTTTCATAATTTGGCCAACTAAGAAGCCAATTGCACGGTCTTTCCCGTTTTTGAAGTCTTCAATAGATTGTGGATTTGCATCTAGTGTTGCGGTAACAATTTCACGAAGTGCACCTTCGTCAGAGATTTGTACTAAGCCTTTTGCTTTTACAACTTCTGCAGCATCTCCACCGTTATCTGCAAGCTCTTTGAATACTTTTTTCGCGATTTTTGAAGAAATCGTTCCATCGGAAATAAGTTTAATCATACCAGCAAGATTAGATGGTGTAAGTTGGATGTCTTTCAATTCTTTTTGATCCGCATTTAAGTATGCAGAAACTTCACCCATTAACCAGTTCGAAGCAAGCTTCACATCTGCTCCAAGAGCTATAGTTTCTTCAAAGAAATCGGACATTTCTTTTGTTAATGTCAATACCATTGCGTCATAAGCTGGAAGTCCAAGATCTTCGATGTAACGTTTTTTACGAGCATCTGGAAGTTCTGGGATTTCAGCACGCACACGCTCTAACCAAGCATCGTCAATAACGATGTCTACTAAATCCGGCTCTGGGAAGTAACGATAGTCATCTGTTCCTTCTTTGACACGCATCAGAATTGTTTTACCTGTTTTCTCATCGAAACGACGAGTCTCTTGTTCAATTATTCCACCAGAAGAAAGTACTTCTGCTTGGCGAATCTCTTCGTGTTCTAGACCTTTACGCACGAAGCTGAAAGAGTTCAAGTTTTTTAGCTCTGCTTTTGTACCAAATTCTTCTTGACCGTATGGACGTAAAGAAATATTCGCATCACAACGTAGTGATCCTTCTTCCATTTTACAGTCTGAAACCTCTGTATACTGGATTATAGATTTTAGTTTTTCAAGGTATGCATATGCTTCCTCAGGTGTGCGAATATCCGGCTCTGATACGATTTCTACTAATGGAGTACCTTGACGGTTAAAGTCTACTAGTGAATAACCATCCGCATGCGATAATTTACCTGCATCCTCTTCCATATGAAGACGAGTAATACCGATACGTTTTGTTTCTCCGTTTACTTCAATTTCAATCCAACCATTTTTACCAATTGGTTTATCAAATTGAGAGATTTGATATGCTTTCGGATTATCAGGATAGAAATAGTTTTTACGGTCGAACTTTGTATGTTGTTCAATTTCCATATTTAATGCTAGTGCTGCACGCATAGCAAAATCTACTACGTTCTTGTTTACGACAGGAAGTACACCAGGGTAACCAAGGTCAATTACTGTTGTATTTGTATTTGGTTCAGCGCCAAAGTGATTCGGTGCTGCTGAGAAGATTTTAGAGTTCGTTTTTAGCTCTACGTGTACTTCTAAACCAATAACTGTTTCAAAGTTCATATTATTTTACCTCCCAAATTTGAGGAGTTTGTTTATGGAAATCTGTCGCTTGCTCATAAGCATGAGCTACGCGATAAATCGTTGACTCGTCAAAATAATTACCGATAATTTGTAGTCCAAGAGGCATGCCATCTTCAAATCCACAAGGAATAGAAATCGCTGGTACTCCTGCTAAGTTAATCGGAATAGTTAAAATGTCGTTTGCATACATCGTTAATGGATCTTCTACAATTTCACCAATTTTAAATGCAGGTGTCGGTGCAGTTGGTCCAATAATAACATCATAATCAGCTAACACTTTATCATAATCTTCTTTGATCAGCGTACGAACTTGCTGTGCTTTTTTATAGTAAGCATCGTAAGTTCCTGCACTTAACGAATACGTTCCAAGCATAATACGACGTTTTACTTCGTTTCCAAATCCTTGTGCACGTGTTTCTTTATATAGATCCATTAAGTTTGTTACATTTTCTGCACGGAAACCATAACGAATACCATCAAAACGTGATAGGTTAGAAGAAGCTTCTGATGAAGAAAGGATATAGTATGTCGCTAAAGCGTATTTAGAATGTGGTAATGAAACCTCTTCCCAAGTTGCTCCAAGTGATTCTAACACTTTCAATGCTTCCATAACAGACGCACGAGCAGCTTCGCCAACTCCTTCTCCTAAATATTCTTTAGGAACAGCGATACGTAAGCCTTTAATATCACCAGTCAAAGCAGCTGCAAAGTTAGGTACCTCTACATTCGCTGAAGTAGAATCCATTGGATCCACTCCTGAAATTGCTTCTAATAATAAAGCATTGTCTTCTACGTTGCGTGTAATCGGACCAATTTGGTCTAAGGAAGAAGCAAATGCTACAAGACCTGAACGAGAAACACGACCGTATGTTGGCTTCATCCCAACAACTCCACAATACGCTGCTGGTTGGCGAATAGATCCACCAGTATCAGAACCTAGTGAGAATGGTACTTCTCCTGCTGCTACTGCTGCTGCAGATGCACCTGAAGAACCTCCTGGTACTCTATCTAAAGACCATGGATTTTTTGTCGTTTTGTATGCTGAGTTTTCATTAGAAGATCCCATCGCAAATTCATCCATGTTTAGTTTCCCAATTGTGACCATTCCTGCTGCACGTAACTTTTTCACAACTGTTGCATCATAGATTGGATTGAATCCTTCTAATATTTTACTTGCACAGGTTGTTTCTAATCCTTCTGTTACGATATTGTCTTTTACCCCGATTGGCAAACCAAATAATGGTCCGCGCTCTTCAAAAGGTACTTGATCTAATTCCGCAGCTGTTGCTGTTGCTTTTTCTTTGTTTAATGCTAAGAACGCTTCTACATCACCATCTAGTTTTTCTACACGGTCAAAAGCTTCTTTTGTCAAATCGGCAATCGAAACTTCTTTGCTATGTATAAGTTCTTGTAATTCTTTCGCCGAACGTTCGAATAACGTCATTAGTTTCCCTCCTTACAATGATTACTCCATAATAGCTGGTACTTTTACTTGACCTGCTTCTTGTTCTTTTACATTTAACATCATCGTTTCACGATCAAGCCCTTTAGTTGCTACATCTTCACGTAGAACATTTACTAAAGGTAGTACATGGGTAGTTGGTTCTACATTTGTTGTATCCAACTCTTTTAATTGTTCAGCAAACTCTGTAATCGCACCTAGTTGAAGCGCAAACTTTTCCGCTTCTTCCTCCGTAATTGCAAGACGTGCTAGATGTGCCACATGCTTCACTTCTTCTTTTGTTAATTCTGCCATTTTCCACACCTCCGAATTCAATAACCATAGGCAATATCATACCATTTTTCACTCTACTTGAACAGAGTGACACATATTTATCGAGTAATCTATTTACTGCGTGTATATATGCACAAATGGTTCTTCCTCACCAGGTTTTTTAATAAGTAATGCTTCTGCTCCATTCAACGAATTTACTTGCACTTCTACATTCATTGAAGTATTAAAATGATCCTTTACTAAGCCTGCGAGATGTTGTGTAAATCCAATTACCTCCGAAGTACCATAAAACTGAATAGGAATCGTAATCGTCCATTTTTGAAGCTGTTTGTCTTTAAAATAACCGGTTCCAATGACACCTGTATAATTGGAAAAATACGTTTCTACATCTTGTTTAAAGTTGCGGAATATAGTATCCAAATCACGATAATTTTCTTCTGAATTCGCCGTAGGGAATAACACATATTCTTCATCGTTTGGTTTCCAGTCAGATACGTTCTTTCCAGCAGGAGCCGTGCTATAGGTGAAGTATGTTCCAGGAACAACCGCATTTCTACTATTTTGTTTAAAAAGGCCGACTACAATCGGCACGTCTTGTAATCCGTCTATTTGACGCATGCGATTCACGACTTCTTCTGCAATCTTCTTCCCGTTTTCTTCGATTTGAGCTTGTGTTAATTGTTCTTCAAAAGTTGCTCCGTACGCTTCTTTTTGATAGTAATAAATCGAATTTAACGCAAGCCCTATAGAAATTCCCGCAAGCTTCACTGTATTCTCTTCTTTTATCAAATAGTTTTGCTCTACAATATGAGTTATATAAACGGGAGCTTTTTTTGCTTTCTCTTCTCCAGTAAGCCCTTCATCACTTGGATTTAAACCACCTTTTGACTTGTTACTTCTATCTAACCAGTCTCTTAAAGTGGTTGTGTCTAGATACTGCCCCTCTTGAAATAAATATTTATCGGGTGAGTATACATTTTGCGAAATGCGAAGAAGTCCTGTTTCTACCTCTTTCACATCATATTTTGTTGCCATATTCGAGACAACAAATCCTCTACTTGCACTCTCTTCGTAAGGCAAGATTGTACGGTAGTAAGTTTCATCTAGCTGTAAGCTTGGAATAATTACTGTTTTTTTAGCTTCTTCTTCCGTATTTTGAATAACTTCCGTCTTGGTGTCCGGAGAAGGAGTACATCCAGAAACGAGTAGTAAGAACACTAGCATCGTTATACCTATTATTTTTTTGTTCATATTTTGAACCCCTTTAATCCGCTAAATGATCTAATAGCGTTTGTTCATCCCAAATTTCAATACCGAGACTAGTCGCCTTTTCTAGCTTAGATCCAGCCTCTTCGCCTGCGATCACTAAATCTGTTTTTTTACTTACACTACCTGCGACTTTCCCACCAAGCGCTTCAATTTTTTCTTTCGCTTCTGGTCGAGTCAATTGCAGTAATTTACCTGTAAGTACAATTGTTTTGTTTGCAAATGGACTATCTCCTAATAGGGACATGTCTACAATTTTACCAGTGTACTGTAGGGCTAACCCTGCTACTTTTAATCGTACGATTAGTTGTTGTACTTCCTCTTGCTCAAAATAGGTAACTAGCGAGTCTGCCATTTTGTCACCTATTTCAAAGATTGCGGTTAGCTCTTCTCTTGTAGCCTTCATCAATGCATCAAAATTATGAAATGTCTCCGCTAGTATTTTGGCAGCTTTTTCACCGATATGGCGTATTCCAAGACCAAATAATACTCGTTCCATCGAGTTCGTTTTAGATGCCTCTATTGCAGCCACTAAGTTTGTAGCAGATTTTTGTCCCATTCGTTCTAATTGAACTAAATCTTCCACTGTCAATTTATATAAATCAGAAACGTCTTTGATCAGTTGCTCTCTAAATAACTGCTCCACCACTTTTTCGCCAAGTCCCTCAATATTCATCGCATTGCGAGATGCAAAATGGTAAATACCTTCTTGAATTTGTGCAGGACATTGTGGATTTACACAACGTAAAGCTACTTCTTCTTCAATTCGTATTAAGTCGCTATCACATACCGGGCAATGTGTAGGCATTTCATATGGTATTTCAGTCCCGTCTCTTTCTTCTAAAATGACCGATACTACTTCTGGGATAATGTCCCCTGCTTTTCGGATGATCACTCGGTCACCGATGCGGATATCTTTTTCCCGAATAAGATCTTCATTATGAAGTGTTGCTCGTTGAACGGTTGAGCCCGCAACGATCGCTGGCTCAAGAATCGCTGTAGGTGTTACTACTCCCGTACGTCCTACAGTTAAGTCAACGTCAAGAATGGTCGTTACTACTTCTTCTGCTGGAAACTTATACGCAATAGCAAAACGGGGACTTTTCGCCGTGAATCCTAGCTCTTCTTGCTGCGCATAGTCATCTACCTTAATGACAATACCATCGATTTCATAAGGGAGATCGTTTCTTTTTGCAGTCCATTCTTGAACAAATTCAAGCACTTCTTCGACTGAGTTACATTTTCTTGTTTCTTTATTTGTCGGCAAGCCTTGCTCTTTCATAAACTTCAGCGCTTCGGAATGTTGTTCTATATTTTGTTCAGCACCGTCTCCTCCTAGTCCATAGACAAACATAGACAGATTTCGGCTGGCTGCCATTTTAGGATCGAGCTGTCGCAAAGATCCTGCTGCCGCATTTCGAGGATTTGCTAACAATATCTCTCCTCGTTCCGCACGTTCTTCGTTTAGCTTCATAAACGAAGATTTCGGCATATAAGCCTCTCCTCGTGCCTCAAGCGTAACTGTATCTCTCAAACGAAGTGGAATGGAACGAATTGTTTTAATATTAGCTGTAATGTCCTCCCCGGTTGTACCATCCCCGCGAGTGGCTCCTCTTACTAAGCGTCCTTCTTCATAAAGGAGGGAAACAGCTAGACCATCAATTTTCAACTCACATACATACGTTGGTGTTTCATCGATAATACTTTGTATTCGTCGATCAAAATCGCGTAAATCGGCTTCGTTAAATGCATTAGAAAGACTGAGCATTGGGCTAGTATGCGTAACTTTTTGAAATCCTTCACTTACAACCGCTCCTACTCGTTGGGTTGGGGAATCCGGTAGTATTAAATTCGGATTTTGTTCCTCTAATGCGATGAGTTCGTGCAAATATTGATCGTACACCGCATCAGGTACTATTGGGTCATCTAAGACGTAATATGCATAACCATAGTCATATAAAAGCTTGTGAAGCTCTTTTACTCTTTCTTCTAATTTATCCATGGGCTTTCCTCCACTAAGTGAATTATCCTTTTTCGATTGGTGCAAATTTTGCTAGTAGTCGTTTAATACCTGTCGGACTTGGGAAGGCAATATCTAGCTCTGTATCTTCACCATTTCCTCTAACGCTAACAACCATACCTTCGCCCCATTTTTTATGCACCGCTTTATCTCCTACTTGCCAGCCCACTTTATCTCCGCCTGATTGTTTGTAAGCTGGACGAACAACAGCTGGTTTTTTAGTTTGTTGAACAGATCTAGTATTCGATGAGGACATTCGGTTGTTGTCACTTTTTCCACCAACAACCTCCATTATGTCATCGGAAATTTCACCTATAAAACGGGAAGGACTATTAAAACTACCTCGTCCAAAAATAGTACGAGACTGCGCACAGGAGATAAACAATCGTTCCTCTGCCCGCGTTATACCAACATAAGCGAGGCGCCTTTCTTCTTCCATTTCGTCATCATCCCCGATGGAACGAGAATGAGGGAAAATGTTTTCTTCCATTCCAATGATAAATACGACAGGAAACTCTAGACCCTTAGCCGCATGCATCGTCATCAAAATAATATTACCTTGTGATGTATCTTCTTCTTCATCGAGCTTGTCTATATCTGATATAAGCGCTAAATCCGTTAAAAATGCCACAAGTGATTTATCGTCACTTTTTTCTTCAAATGCCTTTGTAACAGATAAAAATTCTTCAATATTCTCTAAACGACTTTCCGCTTCAATCGTCTTCTCGTTTTTTAACATTGTTTTATAACCAGTTTTTTCAAGTACTTGCTCGACAATTTCAGTTACAGATAAAAACTCTTGCATTTGTGTCAGGTTTTGAATGAGACCATGGAATGAGACAACGGAGTTTACCGCTCTTGCCGGTAACCCCATAAAGTCGACTTCATGTAATGCATCCATAATAGAACGATCTTGTTCCAGTGCATACATCGCTATACGCTCAAAAGAGGTTGCGCCAATGTTTCTTTTTGGCTCATTAATAATACGAGCTAACGATAAATCATCATCGTTATTAGCAATTAATCGAAGATAAGCTAATAGGTCTTTAATCTCTTTACGATCATAGAACTTAGTGCCGCCGACGATTGTATAGGCCATATTCGATTTTACAAGCACTTCCTCCATCACACGAGATTGGGCATTTGTACGATATAGGACAGCAAAATCATTCAAGGTACGGTTTTCATTTTCCATCATTTCTTGAATAGATTGCACGACAAACTGCGCTTCTTGCTGTTCATTAAAGGCACGGAAGAGCTGGATTTTTTCTCCTTCAGTATTTTCTGTGCGGAGCACTTTAGGGTATCTGCTCGTGTTATTGCTAATGACGTCATTTGCAGCCTGTAAGATGCGCTGAGAAGAACGATAATTTTGTTCTAACATGATCATCATTGCATTCGGATAGTCTTTTTCAAATGATAAAATGTTTTGAATATCCGCACCGCGCCAGCGATAAATCGATTGGTCAGAGTCACCAACGACACAAATATTCTTAAACTTACTCGCAAGCATTTGCACTAATTCATACTGGGATTTATTGGTATCTTGGTATTCATCCACGTGAATATATTGGAATTTGTTTTGGTAGAACTCTAACACTTCCGGTACTCTTTTAAACAGTGTTACAGTTGTCATGATCAAATCATCGAAATCGAGGGATTGGTTCTTTCTTAAACGCTTTTCATATCCTGTATAAACTTCTGCAACTGTTTTTTCAAATGGGTTCATCTCGTTCATCTGTGCTCTATACGTATCTGCATCTATGCAAATATTTTTTGCACTACTAATCGCATTTAGCATAGAACGTGGATCGTATTTTTTCGGATCGATATTTTGTTCTTTTAAAATATTTTTAATAACCGTTAACTGATCAGTCGTATCAAGTATCGAAAAGTTTTTTGAATACCCTATACGGTCGATATCTCTTCTGAGTATTCGAACACACATCGAGTGGAATGTGGATACCCACATACGCTCGCCCGTTCCAGCTCCTAAAATACCGTCGATACGTTCACGCATTTCGCGAGCTGCTTTATTGGTAAATGTAATGGCTAGTATTTTCGAGGGGTAGACTTCTTTTTCCACGATTAAATAGGCAATTCGATGGGTTAAGACGCGTGTTTTTCCAGAACCTGCTCCCGCCATAATAAGTAGAGGGCCTTCTGTTGTTTTAACGGCTTTTTCTTGCTCTTTATTCATACCGTTTAATAGGTTTTTTCCTATGAGTTCCATCATGCACTCCCTTTCAAGAACATTTGTTCTAATTATATAGTTCATCTCTTTTATATTCAACTATCGCTTAACAGCTTGTACTGTTTTTAAAGCTTCTGATAGGTTTTCATATACTTGATTGCCAACTATTATAGTATCAGCATACGTAGCCATTTCACTTGCTTCGATCGCTGTTTTAATGCCTCCTCCGTAGAATAGTCTAGTATTTTGAAGACCTTCTTTTGCCTTTTTTACGACCTCTACATCACCGTACATACCACTGTATTCCATATAAAAAATAGGGAATTTAAACAAATGCTCGACCATTTGTGCATATGCGATAATATCTTCATCTGTTTCTGGTTGTTTAGCATTCGTTAACTTAGCTGCTTTACAATCTGGATTTAATATACAATACCCTTCTGGAATAATTTCATCCCAGTTCATCACTTCTCCAAATTCCTTTGTTGCCTCATGGTGTAAATCCTTCACCCATTTTGTCTCTTGGCTATTCAATACACTTGGAATAAAATAAAAATCAAAGCCCGGAGTAATCGATTCTATTGTCGATACTTCTAGTGCAACAGGTACAGCATACCTTCTAATGCGCATTAACAAATCAATCACATTATCCAGTGTTACCCCGTCCGAACCCCCAATGATAATAGCATCAGTTCCAGATTCACAAACCTTTTCTAAGGCTTCTCCCTCTATTTCCTTTGCCGGATCCAATTTAAATATATGGCGCCATTCTTTATAATCCATTTTTTCACCTACATTAAGTTAGTTAAGCACTCTTCATTATAACAAAAAAACTGAACAGAGGCTTCTGTTCAGTAGTTAGCGATAGATAAGTTTAATATTATTCTTTTGATTGTTGGAGCGACAACTCTTCTGGATACAGTCGACCAAGAATTTCATCATAATAATCATTGCCGTAATCATATGCACGTCTTACACGTGAAATGGTTGCTGTACTTGCACCTGTTTCTTTTTTAATTGTTTCATATGTTTTTTTCAAACGTAGTAAATGCGCAACCTCGAAACGCTGGGCAAGTGATTGAATTTCACTTATTGTACATAAATCATCAAAAAACTTATAACATTCTTCTATATTATTTAGCTCTAGTACAGCTTTAAACAATTGATCCGTTTGATGTCCTTTTATTTTTTCAATTTGCATATTATATCATTCCCTTCTTCACGTTTTAAGTCAAGGTAAATAGTTTACCATATTTTCTAATCCTGGCTTGGTCGGTACAAAACTAATCCATGATTTACCTGGTACTAATTTAGCTGGAACACCATTTTCCATTGGAATAAGTATTCCGTCGACATTTTCCCATTCAATCACTTTCATCGTTCCTGCTTGGAAAAGATACGCTCTTCCTCCGGCATTCAATGTTAACTGCCTGCGCCCAGCATTATCAATTGTCGTATGCGGTATTTCCATAAATATTACATTTGCAAGCTCTACAGGTTTTTCCGTTTCCTTATCGATTGTTAAAACTCCGCCTGTTTTTCGTTCATATAAACCACTTTCCGGTATATATGTATACTGATTTTCAAAACTTGCCCCTGTTCCATACTGAATACTTACAGAAGAGACAGGGTCTCCAATTTTTGCTCCTTCTGCCGAATCATAAAAGGAGAAGGTAGGCATTTTGTGCATTTCCATCGAGGCTCCTACTTTTTCTGCCCCTGTGAAAATGTTCTCTTTCGAAATATACGAATTATGTGGTGCCTTACGTTCCTTTGAACGCTTAAAAAGTATACCATCATATTGCATCCCATTAATATTATCTACTACTCTCGCATTTAACATTTTCTGAGCATCTGGGCTATAACCATGTGCAATGTAAAAAGCATCTAATCCTTTGGCAACTTCTACGAAATAATCACGAGCACTTCTAACAGGACCTACTATATCAGGAATCTCACTTTGATAAAGCGCTAGAAATCTCGTCACATTTCCTTCAGCTAACATTTCATAAACGATATCCGCCTGTGCAATCCCTGACTGAGGCCTTGCAAGCGGATGATTATTCATCGTAACAATAATTGGCCTTTGTGTTTGTTCTTCTTCTGAACGAATACCAGTAAACGGTGCAACATAAGGGAGAACAATAGGTTCTTCTACTACTTCTTCTACTATATCCTCCACAATCTCTTCTACGGGTTGTACTTCTGCTGTTTTTTCCTCATTGGAGCAGGCAACAAGAAATAAACCGAGTAAACTTATTATCCCCCATTTTTTAAACAATGGAAATCCCCCTACCTCATGACAGCTGGAAACAATACTTGTTTTTTCATCACATCGAAAATTCCTCTTTGCGTAACTCGAACATAAGGTAAGTGCGTAGCTTGCAAAAATAGTAAAGTATAAATGGCATCCCCATGCTTAAATCCTCTAGCTGTCAATTCTCTCTTTAATAGTAATTCCTCTTCTATTAATACTTCCATCGGCTTATCCGATAAGATTCCACCTATTGGAAGTTTAAGCGTGCAAACAACTTCCTCATTTTCAACGATGACTATACCACCGTTCATTTTTTTCATTTCGTTGAAAGCCTGGAGCATGCTCTTTTTATTCTTTCCGATTAAGATAATATCCCCTGTACTAGAATAAGAAGAAGCAAAACCTTTTAATGTCGTTGCAAATCCTTTAATAAGTGTAGAGACTTTCCATTTACCATTACGGTCTACTAACAATAAAAAACTTTCATCATGATCAGTTGAAAGCTCGTTATCCGTTGTATCAACCGAAACAGAATAAGGCTTCGTTATAACGTCGTTCACCATTTCAATCCCAAAAGGCATCGAAAATTGAAAATCATCATCGGACATGTCAAAAGCCAAATCTAAATCCGGTATATCTGACCAATCAGTTGCTGCCAATGAGTGAACTCTTTCACCATCACGTTTTAACCAAACCCCTTTAGATAAAACGGTTGTCGGGACAGGATTCAACTCATCTTCAAGGAAATTGAGCGTAGCAAATCTTCCAGCAGCAATGACGCCATGTAAATTCGATAAATTATAGTACTTCGCTACGTTGAATGAAGCCATTAAATAAGCATCTACCGGGCTGACTCCAGCATCTAAAGCAACCTGGATACACTTATCCATCACCCCGTCCGTATGGAAAGAAGGTGTAGCACCGTCTGTCGTCATCATCAGGTGATCAAAAATTTGCAAATCCTTCTCAAGTATTCCTTTTAATAAAATCGGCAAGTCAGGTCGAATGGAAGAATGACGAAGCGTCACCGCATAACCATGCAGGATTCTTCTTTCCACTTCTTCAATGGTCATCGCTTCATGGTCTCCATCAGCTCCAAGTAAACGCATACGCGCAAGTGTACGTTCAGAAGCACCTGGGAAATGTCCTTCAATTTTCATCCCGTTCGTCTTTGCTTTTTGCATCCAATACAGCATTTGATCATCACCGGAAAGGAGCCTTGGCCAACCTGTTAGCTCGCCCCCCATAATAACATCTGGACGCGCAATCCATTCTCCAACCGTTTTAGATGTAAATAATTCTTCCTCATTTTCAAGCTCAGTCTGTGAATCGAAGCGAGCCCACCAATAAAAAGAAAAAGGCAATTTACTTAACTCATCCATTATTGAAAACGCTTTCTTATTTTCAAGCATCAAAAACATTACTAAATTATCTGCTATAAATGTCGTCGTTCCTAATTGAGCTGCATAATCGGCAAATGTCTGCGGGTTATATAGTTGGAATGGATGTACATGGGGTTCCATATAGCCTGGTACAATCTTTTGACCAGCGGCGTCGTATACTTCTGTTTTCGAAGAAACTAGTGGCATTTCCGAGCCGGTATACACAATCCGATCTTTTACAATCCAAATATTTCCGTTCATCCATTTCTTTAAATGGCTGTGTAAATAAGTTGCATTTGTAATAAGGATATCTGGTGCTTGTTTTCCGTTTACAACTTCTATCTGTTTTCTAATTTCTTCTATTTTCCAAATCGGATATTGCATTGCATCCATTCTCCTTTCTATAAGACTACTCATAGAAATAATAGTAGCATAGTACTTTAGTAAAGCAAAGTGTTGAATTATTATTTTTTGTAAATTTTTTTCTAAAATATACCTAGTAAGAAAAGTTAATAATTGTATGGACTGTCACCTTCCCAATTTAGCACAGAAACGATAAAAAGGAACAACACACCGAATAGGGAAACTGCGCGATAAGGCTTTAATAGGTGTCCACCGTGATTTTCACTCCAGCCGGGCGCTTTCCGTGGGGTGAGCGATGAGCCATCTCCGCCGCTTTGGCGTACGTTGGGATGGCTCATTTAGCTCCCTCATCCCGCAGGAGTCGCCGGCTGGAGCGAAAATCAAAGGAGCACGCTACTTACGCAGTTCCAGCTGTTGTGATAAACCGATTATTGAAAAGTATCTCCACTCAAAAATCCAGTAAATGGCTAAGAGCAATCAATCAGTCATGAAAAGCAACCAATTCTACTCTGAAAGCAACTAAATCTGCATGAGAGCAACCAAATTGCTATTGAAAGCAACCAGTTCTTAGAATAACAAGTTTACTTGAAGTGAGATGTCGATAACTACCATGTAGTATCCCCATAACGTGAGGAATCCCGACAAACTATCATCCAGTTAATGGATAAGGGCAGCAATTCAGTCATTGAGAGCAACCAAATCGCTGGTGGAAGCATCCATTTCTTAATATAACAAGTTTACTTGAAGTGAGAGTCGATAACAGCCGTGCAGTTTTCCAATATCCACTAAAAAAGGATATCCCCCATACCGGAGATATCCTTTTCAAGTTATTGAAACGTTCGCCAGCCGATATCTGTTCGGAAAAACAAACCTTCCCATTCTAACTCGGACAAGCCCTTGTATACTTTTTGTTGCGCTTCTAAAAGTGTAGACTCACTTGCGGCTACCAATATAACACGACCGCCGTTCGCAATATAGTCTTTCCCTTCAGCTTTTGTACCCGCGTGGAAAACGGCAAGACCAGTCTCTTCAAGAACTGAAAGATCTGGAAGTCTAGCGCCTTTCTTCACATCTGCTGGATACCCCTCTGAGGCAATTACTACACCTAGCATTGCTTTTTCAGACCACTCTAGCTGAAACGGTTTTTCATCCATTAATGCCACCATGAATTTACCGAAATCACTAGTCATTCGTGGTAACACGACTTGTGTTTCTGGATCACCGAAACGAGCATTGAACTCGATTACTTTTGGTCCTTCTTTTGTTAAAATTAGTCCAGCATATAAAATACCTGTAAATGATGTTCCTTCTTCTGTCATTGCATTTACTGTTGGTACGACAACTGTTTTATAAGCAGTATCGACGACTTCTGAAGAAATTTGTGGAACAGGTGAGTATGCTCCCATACCACCTGTGTTCGGACCTTTATCTCCGTCATACGCACGTTTATGATCTTGTGCAATAACCATTGGATAAATTTGTCCTTTATGCACAAATGACATAAACGAAAACTCTTCACCGTCTAGAAACTCTTCAATTACAACACGAGAGGATGATTCGCCAAATAGTTGGTTACCAATCATATCCTCTACTGCTGAGTTGGCTTCTTCCACTGTCATGGCAACTACTACACCTTTTCCAGCAGCTAATCCATCTGCTTTTACAACGATTGGAGCACCTAGTTTTTCTATATATGCCTTTGCTTTTTCAACTTCTGTAAAAGTTTCATACGCAGCAGTCGGGATGTTGTATTTTTTCATTAATTCTTTCGCAAATGATTTACTTCCTTCAATTTGGGCAGCAGCTTTCGTTGGTCCAAAAATGCGAAGGTCTTGTGCTTCAAAATGGTCAACAATTCCGCCAGCTAGCGGTTGCTCAGGACCAACAAACGTTAAATCGATATTGTTTTCTTTTGCAAAGCTTGCTAATTCTTCAAATGCCATGACATCGATCGGCACTATTTCTGCATCATTACCCATACCTGCATTTCCAGGGGCTACAAATACTTTTTTTACCGAAGGTGAATTATTGAATTGCTTTGCAATGGCATGCTCACGACCGCCACTTCCAATTACGAGAATATTCATATTCGATGCGCCTCCCTTAATGTTTGAAATGACGAACGCCAGTGAATACCATTGCAATTCCGTATTCATTTGCTTTGTCGATGGAGTCTTGATCCTTTACAGATCCACCAGTTTGAATGATTGCAGTGATACCAGCCTTTGCAGCAGTTTCTACTGTGTCGTTCATTGGGAAAAATGCATCCGATGCAAGTCCTGCTCCTTTTGCACGTTCTCCAGCTTGTTCTAATGCAATTTTTGCGGATCCTACACGGTTCATTTGACCAGCACCGACACCAATTGTCATATCTTCCGTAGCTACTACAATCGCGTTAGATTTTACATGTTTTACAACATTCCAGCCAAGCTCTAATGCTTTCCATTCTTCTGCAGTTGGTTCACGGTCTGTTACTACTTTTAAGTCAGCATCTTTTAATCCGTATGTATCAGGTGATTGAACTAATAATCCTCCTTCTACAGAAACTGTATTCCAAGCATCTTTTTTCGTTTGTTCAAATGTAATTGTCAGTAAACGAATATTTTTCTTTGCCGTTAACATAGCAATTGCTTCCTCTGAAAAAGAAGGAGCGATAATGATTTCTAAGAAAATACCTGCAAGCACTTTTGCAGTTTGGGCATCTACTTCACGGTTTAATGCAACAATTCCACCGAAAATCGATGTTGAATCCGCTTCGTATGCTTTATCAAAAGCTGCAGAAATAGTTTCGCCTGTTCCAACACCACAAGGATTCATATGTTTTACTGCAACCGCTGCTGGAATTTCGAATTCCTTTACAATCTGGATAGCAGCATTGGCATCTTGAATATTATTATAAGAAAGTTCTTTCCCGTGTAATTGGGTTGCAGAAGCAATCGAGAAATCTGATCCAAGTGGACGTTTGTAGAATGCTGCTTTTTGGTGTGGATTTTCTCCATAACGTAACGCTTGTTTACGCTCATATGTAAGTGTTAAAAGTTCAGGGAATTCCTCACCAGTTAACTCTGTCATGTAACTAGCGATTAACGCATCGTACGCAGCTGTGTGACGGAACACTTTTGCAGCTAACTTGCGACGTGTTTCAAGTTTCGTTTCACCAGTTTCTTTTAATTGGTCTAACACTTCTGCATAGTCTGTTGCATCTGTTACTACTGTTACATATTGATGATTTTTTGCTGCAGAACGTAACATAGATGGACCGCCAATATCGATATTTTCGATCGCATCCTCGAATGCAACATCTGGTTTAGAAATAGTTTCGCGGAAAGGATATAAATTGACACATACGACGTTGATCGGAGTGATATGATGTTCTTCTAATTGTGCTTGGTGTGCAGGATCGTCTTGTTTTGCTAATAATCCTCCGTGAATCATTGGGTTTAAAGTTTTTACACGACCATCCAATATTTCCGGAAAGTTTGTTACAGAGTCTACGGATGTGATTGCTACTCCATTTTGTTCTAAAAATGCCTTTGTACCACCAGTTGATAAAATTTCATAACCAAGCTGTTCTAACTCTTTTGCAAATTCGAGAATTCCTGATTTATCTGAAACACTAAGTAAAGCACGTTTTGACACGTTATTTCCTCCTTTAGTTTAAGTAAGAAAAGCCGGTAAAGTCTACCGGCTCCATAATTTTTGTAATGTTTTCGTATATAACTCATGCTCTACTGCATGAATACGTTCTTCGGTTTTCTCTCTATTGCCGTCCACTACTTCTATTGCAGCTTGCGCTAAAATCGGACCAGTATCCATCCCAGCATCCACGTAGTGAACAGTCACTCCCGTTAACTTCACTCCATGTGCCATCGCTTGTCCGATTGCATCTTTTCCTGGAAATGAAGGCAATAAAGAAGGGTGAATATTGATAATCCGGCTAGAATACGCCTCAAGCAAAACATTCCCGATTAAACGCATATATCCTGCAAGAACAATCCACTCTACTTCAAGCTCTTTTAGCTTTTGTAAAATTTCTTGTTCATAAGCTGCTTTCGAAGAAAAGCTAGAAGGCTTAATGGCAAGAGTTTCAATACCTGCAATACGTGCACGTTCTACTACAAAGGCATCTGGCTTATCTGTCACTACAAGTGCTATTGTTCCAGATAAATGTCCAGCTTCCACTGCATCATGGATTGCTTGAAAGTTACTTCCGCTTCCTGATGCAAATACTGCAAATTTCGGTTTTCCAATCATTACACTAAACTCCCGTCATGCGTTCCGTTGAACAAGACACCTTCACCTTTCACAACACGACCAATTGTGTATGCTTTTTCCCCGTGATTTTCTGCAATGGTAATTGCTTTTGCGGCTTCCTCTTCAGATAATGCTAATACAAAACCAATTCCCATATTAAATACGTTATATAAATCACGATCCGTAAGCTCGCCTTTTTCTTTTAGCATGTTGAAAATAGGTAGTACTTCCCATGACCCTAAATCTACCTCTACCGCTAATCCTTCAGGCATCATACGTGGTAAGTTTTCATAGAACCCTCCACCTGTTACATGTGCCATGCCGTGAATAGAAAGCTCTTGATGCATTTCCATTACAGGCTTTGCATAAATCTTTGTTGGTGTAAGAAGTGCTTTTCCGATTTCTCCAAGCTCTTCATAACCTACAACTACTGTGTCAGCAGAATAGCCTTGCTCTTCAAATACTATTTTACGTACAAGAGAATAACCATTAGAATGGACACCACTAGAAGCAATACCCACTAGCACGTCTCCTTCGGTGATTTTTTCGCCTGTTACAATTTTCGATTTTTCACAAGCGCCAACTGCAAACCCTGCTAGATCATATTCATTTTCCTCATATAGACCTGGCATTTCAGCTGTTTCTCCACCAATTAATGCTGCTCCGGATTGAACACAACCATCAGCAACGCCTTTGACAATTTGTTCAATACGTTCAGGAACTGCTTTTCCAACTGCAACATAATCAAGGAAAAACAATGGCTCCGCACCTTGTGCTACAATATCATTTACACACATAGCCACACAGTCTATACCAATCGTATCGTGTGAATCTATCATAAACGCTAATTTTAACTTCGTACCAACACCATCTGTACCCGAAATAAGGACTGGCTCTTTATAATTCAATGAAGACAAATCAAACATACCACCGAACCCACCAAAAGTACCCATGATACCTTTTCTAGCTGTCCGTTCGACATGCGATTTCATTCGCTGAACTGCTTCATAGCCGGCTTCGATATTAACGCCTGCTTTTTCATATGCTTTTGACATGTAAAATCCTCCTATCGAACAAGCTCTTTTTCATGTGGTAATTTCGTATTCGGAGCAATCGGAGTCGGATACTCCCCAGTAAAACAAGCTAGACAGTGCCCACAATTTTTTCCTTCATCCGTTCGTCCAATCGCACCTACCATGCCCTCTACTGATAAAAAGGAAAGAGAGTCCGCACCAATCAGTTCACACATTTCTTCTACACTATTATTCGAAGCAATGAGTTCCGAATCTGTGCTAATATCAATTCCGTAAAAACAAGGACTTTTTAATGGAGGAGAGCTAATGACAACATGCACTTCTTTGGCTCCAGCGTCTTTTAACATTTTTACTATACGTTTGGAAGTTGTACCTCGTACAATCGAATCATCCACCATGACCACACGTTTACCTGCCACCACTTGACGTACCGGTGAAAGTTTCATCTTCACTCCACGCTCACGTAAATCTTGTGAGGGCTGAATAAATGTACGCCCTACATAGCGGTTTTTAATAAGGCCCATTTCATATGGAATACCAGAAGCTTCTGAAAATCCAATCGCTGCCGAAATACTAGAATCTGGCACGCCAGTAACAATATCTGCATCTATTTGAATTTCGCTTGCAAGTTGTTTCCCTAGACGTTTTCTTGCCATGTGTATATTGATCCCATCGATATTCGAATCGGGACGAGAGAAATACACATACTCCATTGTACAAATTGCTCGTTCTGCTGGCTCTGAAAAACGTTCTGAACGGACACCTTCATCATTAATAATAAGTAGTTCACCAGGTTCAACTGAACGAATAACTTCTGCACCGATTAAATCAAATGCACTTGTTTCCGAAGCTACTACCCAAGCATCATCTAATTTTCCTAACGAAAGCGGGCGCATCCCATGTGGATCCTGAGCTACTAATAATTTATCTTCTGTCAATATAACAACTGCAAACGCACCGTCTAATAATCTTAACGCTTCTTTCGCACGTTCCACCAAAGAATTATAATGACTTTTCTTTAACAAATGAGCAATTACTTCTGTATCAGAAGTTGTTTGAAAAATACTACCTTGCTGTTCTAAACTACGTTTTAAACGACCTGCATTGACGATGTTGCCATTATGAGCGATTGCAAGACTGCCAGTAGTAGAATTAAAAAGAAGTGGCTGCACATTTTCAAGTCCAGATCCGCCTGCAGTCGCATAACGAACATGTGCAACTGCAGCTTTTCCTTGGAGTTTTTCAAGCTTTCCATTACTGAAGACATCATTTACTAACCCTTCACCTTTGACAGCTCGCAAAAATTCTCCATCTGTAATAACGATTCCAGCACCTTCTTGACCTCGATGCTGCAAAGCATGCAAACCATAATAACTAATTGGTGCAGGATCTGGGTGTCCCCAAATTCCGAAAACACCACATTCTTCGTTTAAGCCTCTGATTTCAGCAAGCATGGTATTGCTCCTTTCCAAGCGGAACGGAATTCTTCAACAGAACCGCTAATCCATTCAGTTCCGTCTTCGTTAGTAATTACTACTTTATTCGAATCAGTTACAGCACCAATTTTAACTGCGTCATTTACGATTGCTTCAAATTTAGCTGCATTTTCAGGTTTAACTGTTACAAGAAAACGAGATTGAGACTCACTAAATAGTACTGTTGTTGCAGAACCATTCAATGTTACTTCTACTCCAAGTCCGTTTGCACCGAAAGCTTTTTCTGCTAATGCAACTGCAAGTCCACCTTCTGCAATATCATGAGCAGATTGTACAACCCCAGACTTAATAGCGGAAAGTAATGATTTTTGGCGTGCTGCTTCCACTTCTAAATCAATTGAAGGTGCTTGTCCAAAAATACGTTTTTCTACTAATTTTTGAAGCTCTGATCCACCGAATTCTGTTTTTGTTTCACCAATTACATAGACGATATCTCCTGCTTGCTTCACGTCTTGTGTTGTTACATGTGCTAAATCTTCTACTAGTCCAACTAAGCCAATCGTTGGTGTTGGATAAACTGCTGTTCCGCTACGTTCGTTATATAACGATACGTTACCACCGATAACCGGTGAGTCTAATGCGATACAAGCTTCCGAAATACCATCAGCAGATTTTTCAAGCTGCCAGAAGATTTCTGGATTTTCTGGATTACCAAAATTCAGACAATCTGTAATAGCGAGTGGTTTTGCACCAGAACATACGACGTTACGCGCAGCTTCTGCTACAGCAATTTTCCCGCCTACTACTGGATCTAAATAGATGTATCTGGAGTTACAATCCGTTGTCATAGCTAACCCTTTGTTTGTACCACGAACACGAACTACTGCAGCATCCGAACCAGGAGTTACTACTGTACTAGTACGAACTTGATAGTCATATTGATCATAAACCCATTCTTTTGAAGCAATTGTTGGTTGTTGTAATAGGTTAAGAAGTGTTTCTTTATAATCTGTGACTACCGGTTCCACATTTTCCATCGCTTGATATTCTGTAAAGTAAGCAGGTACAGAAGATGGCTTATAATATACTGGTGCTTCTTCAGCTAACGCATCTGCCGGAACTTCTGCCACAACTTCTCCTTTGTGAAGTAGACGAAGCATTTTATCATTCGTTACTTTACCTACAGCTACACAATCTAAGCCATATTTATCAAAAATCTTCACGATCTCATCTTCGCGACCTTTTTTCACTACGATTAACATACGTTCCTGTGATTCTGAAAGCATCATTTCATATGCTGTCATTCCCGTCTCACGTTGAGGAATAAAGTCTAAGTTCAATTCCACACCATGTCCAGCTTTAGAAGCCATTTCAGCGGAGGAAGAAGTTAATCCAGCAGCACCCATATCTTGAATACCAATTAGTGCATCTGATTTTACAACTTCTAAACAAGCCTCTAGTAAAAGTTTTTCCATAAATGGATCCCCAACTTGTACAGCTGGACGTTTTTCTTCCGAAGTTTCTGTCAATTCTTCCGAAGCGAATGTTGCACCATGAATTCCGTCACGACCAGTTTTTGCACCAGCATACATTACTGTATTACCTTCACCAGCTGCAATCCCTTTTTGTATATCTTCATGGTTGATCAACCCAACACACATAGCATTAACTAGTGGATTACCTTCGTAGCAATCATCAAATTGAATTTCCCCACCAACTGTTGGAATTCCGATACAGTTACCGTAACCAGCAATTCCAGCTACAACTTCTTCAAATAGGTATTTCACACGTGGTGTTTTTAACTCACCGAAACGCAAAGAGTTTAGCATCGCAATCGGACGAGCTCCCATGGAAAAGACGTCACGGATAATACCACCAACGCCAGTTGCCGCCCCTTGATATGGTTCGATTGCAGATGGATGATTATGTGATTCCATTTTGAAAACAACTGCTTGACCGTCGCCAATATCCACGATTCCAGCACCTTCACCAGGACCTTGTAATACTTGTGGTCCTTTTGTAGGGAATTTACGTAATACTGGCTTAGAGTTTTTATATGAGCAATGCTCAGACCACATAACCGAAAACAATCCTGTTTCTGTGTAATTTGGAAGCCGTCCTAAAATCTTTTCTGCCATTTCAAATTCTTCGTCTGACATTCCCATTTGTGTATATATTTTTTGTTCCTTAATTTGCTCCGGATTTGGTTCAAGCATGATTGACATGAGATTCCCTCCACTGTTTCACTATTGATTTGAATAATGCAAGCCCGTCTGATCCACCCATTATGTCATTCGCAGCACGCTCTGGGTGAGGCATCATTCCTAAGACGTTTCCTTTTTCGTTTATAATACCTGCAATGTCTTCGATACTTCCGTTTGGATTTTCAGAAGCATAGGTGAAAACGATCTGGTTGTTTTCTTTTAAACGAGCTAGTGTTTCTTCATCGCAATAATAGTTACCTTCACCATGTGCGATTGGAATTTGAATTACTTCGCCTTTTTGATAAGCTGAAGTAAATTGAGTTTCATTGTTTTCTACTTTTAGACCAACCGTACGACACATAAATTTAAGGTTTTTATTACGTAATAATGCTCCTGGTAAAAGACCAGCTTCTGTTAACACTTGGAATCCATTACATACACCAAGAACTGGTTTACCCGCTTCCGCAGCTTTTACCACTTCTGACATAACATTCGAGAAACGAGAAATCGCTCCGCAACGTAAATAATCTCCATAAGAGAAGCCACCTGGTAGTAAAACACCGTCGAACCCACTTAAATCTGTTTCATCATGCCAAACGTACTCTACTTCTTCTCCAAGCTCGTCTTTAATCGCATGATACATATCTAAATCACAGTTGGATCCTGGAAAAACGATAACTGCGAACTTCATTTGCCAGCTACCTCCTCAACTTCATAACGGTAGTCCTCGATTACTGTGTTTGTAAGGAGCTTTTCACACATTTCTTTAACAGTTGTATCTAAATCACGATCCGACTCTTCGATTTGAAGCTCCAAAAACTTTCCGATACGAACATCTGAAACTTCCTTATAGTTCATAGAGTGAAGAGCACCCATAACTGCGGAACCTTGTGGATCTAAAACACTTTCACGTAATGTCACATATACTTTAACTTTTTTCATTTTAATAGTCCTCCTAGTCGGGAAAGTATAATTTCATAAACATCTGTTAAATTACCTAAGTTACGTCGAAAAACATCTTTATCGAGCTTGTTATTTGTTTCATCGTCCCATAATCTACAAGTATCTGGAGAGATTTCATCTGCAAGTAGTATTTCACCATCTGAAGTTTTTCCAAATTCTAGTTTCATATCAATTAGTGTTACACCGATTTCTTTAAAAATCGGCTGTAACACTTTATTAATTTCTAGGGCTTTCATTTTGATCGTCTCTATTTCCTCTGGTGTTGCAAGTTCTAACAATGTAAGATGAGCATCTGTAAGTAAAGGATCCCCTAACGTATCATCTTTGTAGTAAAACTCTACAATCGAATGCTTTAAGGTTGTTCCTTCGTCAATTCCCAATCTTTTTGCCAAACTTCCTGCTGCTACATTTCGAACAACTACTTCTAGAGGAATAATTTCTACTTTCCTTACCAGTTGCTCATTTTCCGAAATTTGCTCAACAAAATGAGAATCAATTCCATGCTTTTTTAATTGATCGAAAAGAATAGTTGTGATTTTATTATTTAATATTCCTTTACCAGCTATTTCTTCTTTTTTCTCTCCATTAAAAGCTGTAGCACTATCCTTATAAGATACAAATAAAATAGTTTCATCTTCTGTTGTAAATAATTGTTTTGCTTTACCTTCGTATAATAGACGACCTTTTTCCACTGTGAATTCCTCCGATTAGTTAAGTCCTAAACGCTCGAAAATCATATCCACATGCTGAATGTGATAGTTGTAATCAAAGCAATCATCCAGCTCTTCTTTAGAAAGTAGTGAAGTGATTTTTTCTTCTGCATCTACAAATGTACGGAATGCTGTTTGCGATTCCCAAGCTTTCATGGCAAGCGGCTGCACTGTATCATACGCTTCTTCACGAGCTAAGCCTTTGTCGATTAGTGCCAGTAGTACACGTTGAGAATAAATTAAACCTAATGTGGAATCCATATTTCGCTTCATATTTTCTGGGAACACCGTTAAGTTTTTCACGATGTTACTAAATCGATTTAACATATAGTTAAGTGCAATGGTTGCATCCGGTAAAATAACACGTTCTGCTGAAGAATGAGAGATATCTCTTTCATGCCATAAAGAGACATTTTCATACGCTGTCATCATATAACCACGAATCAATCTTGCAAGTCCTGTCATATTCTCAGAACCGATCGGATTACGTTTATGGGGCATTGCAGAAGAACCTTTTTGTCCTTTAGCAAAGAACTCCTCTACTTCACGTGTTTCTGACTTTTGTAACCCGCGAATCTCCGTTGCAAACTTTTCGATAGAAGTTGCGATTAAAGCCAGCGTGCTCATGTACTGTGCGTGACGATCGCGCTGTAATGTTTGTGTAGAAATTGGTGATGCTGCAAGTCCTAAGTTTTCACAAACATATTTCTCTACAAATGGATCAATGTTTGCATATGTTCCGACTGCACCAGACATTTTCCCAGTTTCAATTACTTTTGCAGCAGCTTCAAAACGCTCTAAGTTACGTTTCATCTCTTCTGTCCAAAGTGCAAGTTTTAGTCCGAATGTTGTAGGCTCTGCATGTACTCCATGCGTACGTCCCATCATAACTGTATATTTATGTTCTTTTGCTTTATTTTCCAAGATTTCGATAAAGTTCTGAATATCTTTTCGGATAATAACGTTTGCTTGTTTGATTAAGTAAGAAAGAGCCGTGTCTACTACATCAGTAGAAGTAAGACCATAATGAACCCATTTACGCTCTTCTCCCAATGTTTCAGAAACAGCGCGTGTAAAAGCTACTACATCATGTCTTGTTTCTTGTTCTATTTCTAAAATACGTTCTACATTGAATGATGCATTTTTTCTAAGTGCTACTACATCTTCTTTAGGAATATCTCCAATTTCGGCCCATGCTTCACAAGCTAATATCTCTACTTCTAGCCAAGCATTGTATTTGTTTTCTTCAGTCCAGATTGCACCCATCTCCGGGCGAGTATAGCGTTCGATCATTCAAGTTCCTCCTGTATTAAGACCAGATTTTAGATTTTTCAATTTCTTCTATAGTTTGCTCAATATTAGTTGAAAGAATCGTAACATGTCCCATTTTGCGATTTGTTTTCGCTTCGCTTTTTCCATATAAGTGAACGGACCAGTTTGGATACTTAGTCATCGAGTTTGTTAATGATATAACATGCTGTCCTAAAACATTTACCATCACTGTGTCTGTCCAAAGCTTTGGTTCACGTAAAGGCCAACCACAAACTGCCCGAATATGTTGATGGAATTGCGAAATATTACAAGCTTCTATAGAATAGTGACCCGAGTTATGTGGTCTAGGTGCTAATTCATTTATCAATATTTCTTCGTCGTCTAACACGAACATTTCCACTGCAAGCGTACCAACAAGATTTAAATGATTGGCAATCATATTAGCCGCTTTAATCGCTTTTTCTCCAAGTGATTCATCTATACGTGCTGGGATAATGGTTTCGTGCAAAATATGATTTACATGAATATTTTCACCGATTGGAAGACAGTATGTTTGTCCATCTCCATTACGCTGTACGATAACCGATATTTCTTTCGTAAAAGGAACAAATGCCTCGGCAATACAAGCAGAATGTTCAAATAGCGTTTTAGCAAGTGGTAGGTCCTCTTTGGATTGTATGGTTTGTTGTCCTTTTCCATCGTATCCCCCACGTGAAGTTTTTACGACACAAGGAAATCCGACCTCATCAATTCGCTGTTCCAGTTCCTCAAAAGTACTTGCTTCGACAAATTTCGCAATTGGTACGCCAGCAGCCTGAAGTTCTGTTTTTTCTAGTATGCGATCTTGCGTAATTTTTACAAGTTCGGCACCTTGAGGAACATATGCAATTTGTGATAATCGTTTCAAACCGTCATAATCGATATTTTCAAATTCATAGGTAATTACGTCGCTCACTTCTGCTAGTTCTTCTAAAGCAGCTTCATCATCATAAGCTGCAACAATGCGAATGTCTGCGACTTGGCCACATGGCGAATCCATTGTAGGTTCAAGTACAGCTATTTTATAACCAGCCTCTTTTGCAGCCAACGCCATCATACGACCGAGTTGTCCACCACCGATAATACCGATTGTTTGTCCAGGATAAATTACTTTCGTCATTGAAGATCACCGTTACTTTCAAATACTTTGTTTTTCGTTTCTTCTCTTCGTTTTTCTAATCGTTCTACTATTTCTCCATCTTGGATCGAAAGAATTTGGGCAGCAAGTAATCCGGCATTCGTTGCTCCTGCTTTGCCGATTGCTACGGTCGCAACTGGAACGCCCCCTGGCATTTGTACAATCGATAATAATGAATCTAATCCATTCAGTGCTTTAGATTGGACAGGGACCCCGACAACAGGAAGCGTAGTCTTAGCGGCAACCATTCCTGGTAAATGTGCAGCTCCACCAGCTCCCGCGATAATCACTTGTATTCCACGTTTACGAGCCTGCTCTGCATATTCAAACATGAGGTCAGGCGTACGATGTGCAGATACGACTTGTTTCTCATACGGTATATTTAGTTCATCTAGGATTTCACAGCTATATTTCATTGTTTCCCAATCACTAGAACTACCCATAATTACACCAATTTTTGCGTTCATTATTTTCGTCCTTTCGTCAAACAAAAAAATTCCCTAAATAAACCACTCTCTACGGAAGAAAAGCAGTTTACTTAAGGAACTTAGTTGCTTAGTTAGTGTCATTAATAACATACGTGAACACATCCTCTTAGCATAATCCAAAAGTTGCTTTCCCTCATAGTCCTGTCATTTACGGTGACTTGGTAGAAACGCTAAAGCCAATTCTTTAGCATATATGGGGATCTAATTGTCTGTTGCTAATCATATTTTATCAAGACTGATGAGTCACGTCAATGCAAAAATACGAACAATGTATATATCTAAAAATAAATTGTTCGGTTATTGACATTATTTTTATATATTTTCTTCTTTAATACCTTTTAACAGTATCAATTGTTTAACAGGGATTGGTTGTCCGTCCACTTCTGCAAAAATTGGTTCTTCCTTTCTTCCCGCTACTCGAAAGCCTTGTTGTTCCATTCTTTCTATACACGCTGCGATGCTTTCATTTTCCTCTACTTCAAACCAAACTGTCTCTTTTTTCATAGCCAGCCAACCTCCAAATTCAATATTCCTTATAAGGATAGCTTATATAATCATTTTCATCAATTTATGGTGGGGTTGAGTGTTCTAACTTTGGAGAGAGATTGTCCGGCTTTAGGGAGAGTTTGTCCAAGTACTAATCGATTGTCCAACTTCTGCTTTGGATTGTCCACTTATCGATGGGGATTGTCCAAGTTTTAGAGAAGATTGACCAAGTACTAATTGATTGTCCAACTTCTGCTATAGATTGTCCAACTATCGAAGGGATTGTCCAGGTTTTAGTGAAGATTGTCCAGCTTTTGAGAAAGATTGTTCAAGTACTAATTGATTGTCCAACTTCTGCTTTGGATTGTCCACTTATCGATGGGGATTGTCCAATTTCTGCTTTGGATTATCCACTTATCGATGGGGATTGTCCAAGTTTTATATTAGATTGTCCACCTTTAGCGAAAGATTGTCCAAGTACTAGGTGATTGTCCAACTTCTGCTTTGGATTGTCCACTTATCGATGGGGATTGTCCAAGTTTTATATTAGATTGTCCACCTTTAGCGAAAGATTGTCCAAGTACTAGGCGATTGTCCAACTTCTACTTTGGATTGTCCACTTATCGATGGGGATTGTCCAAGTTTTATATTAGATTGTCCAACCTCTGCTTTGGATTGTCCACTTATCTATGGGGATTGTCCAAGTTTTATATTAGATTGTCCATCTTTAGCGAAAGATTGTCCAACTTCTACTTTGGATTGTCCACTTATCTATGGGGATTGTCCAAGTTTTATATTAGATTGTCCACCTTAAGCGAAAGATTGTCCAAGTACTATTCGATTCTCCAACTTCTTCTCTAGATTTAACACCTTATCGAAGGAGATTGTCCAAACTTGATATACGACTGTTCAACTATGCTATTTCTCATCTATTCCTCCTTTCCAGTTATCTAATTTCTCCCATTCTAAGATATAGTGAGTAGTATTTTTGGATTTTCCTTTTCTAGAAAGATTCATCGAATTCAGTATTCTACTTGCTAACTGATGAGATTCTATACATAAAAAGTTCCTACACTCTTTATTTGTAATCTTGTGCGAAACTAATGCAAACCACTCATGGACTGTAAATAGATGAGCTAATCTATCAATATTTCCACAGACGGAACAATTCCATCCATTACTCTTCTTTACCATTTCGAATCTGCCGCACTTATTACACTTAACTCCTTTAATTAACTCAGCCGGTTCAATACCCCATTTCTTACACATGGGATATGGAATATAAGGGTGATCATGTTGCATTATTTTTTCGGATACTTCTTTCATTTGAGCAACAGTTAAATATTCTTTCTGCCTTTGTAACTTTCTTATATAAACAGGAATATTTGATGCATAAATAACAGCCGTATGGTTTGGAGCTTTCTTCACAATTGATTTTGTACTACTAAAGATAATTACACCTACAATAGGAATATTTATTCCACGCTTGTTCAACCATTCCCTCAATAAATAAGTGCTCCTATCTACTTGCATTTCGGGACTCCTAAATGGAATTGGATCCTCTTTTCCAGAGTCTAATTCACGTTTCAAACAAGGTGGATTACTTTCAAAATACATTTTCCCCACTATGTTCTTACACTCTAAGATGACTATAAAATACTGACATATGAATAGTGTATCAATCTGGAATTTCCCATTCGAAGTCAAGTTTACATCATGTAAAATATTATAGTTAAAAGGGAAATCGTGTTTCTCAAATACATTTTCTACAGTTGCTTCTCCTATAATACCTGCTTCTGCTGCTTTTAGTTTGGAATTAATGATACTCTTCATCGCATGATCATTTGGCAAACGTTCATAAAGCATTTGCATTCCTAAATATTTATAATTCGTTGTACGCTTTTTAATAAGCAAGTCATCACCCCTTTTCGTGCATATTAACACATCTTAAATAAAAGTAAATTTGCATAAAAAGAGAACAATTCTTTTTTGATTAATAAAGCGCGAGGAGAATCGAATTTTGTTGCATAATAAGAAGGCAAAATTCAATTTTACATATTTTTTTATTGATGAAAAATGTCGTTATTTCCTGGGAAATGTCGTTTTACTTATTTTGATCTGCACAAAAAAAGTCGTTACCGAATAAATCGGTAACGACTTTTATATATGCCCAGCGACGTCCTACTCTCACAGGGGGAAACCCCCAACTACCATCGGCGCAAAAGAGCTTAACTTCCGTGTTCGGTATGGGAACGGGTGTGA
>NZ_JBIVOJ010000014.1:0-106114 GCF_044754065.1 Psychrobacillus sp. NPDC093180
GGAGGAGGAAGAGGGATTCGAACCCCCGCGCGGTATGACCCGCCTGTCGGTTTTCAAGACCGATCCCTTCAGCCAGACTTGGGTATTCCTCCGAAATATTATTGAAGACAAGATATAGTATACAACACATTTCATGAAAAAAGCAATACCTTTTTTAAAAAAAATTAAAACCAATAAAAGTTATTAAATCATTGCATTAAAAAGCACCTCTACAAAGAGATGCTTTTTAAATTATTCGTTTATAATTTCTTCATAGCCTACCATTTGATCCAGATGGCTGGCGATCATAGCGATGATTGTACTGCCCTCTTCTTTTTTAAAGCTAAAGTTACTTTCGTCTTCGAAGTACTCGGTGTCTTCCGTCCAAATACGATTAACTCTTCGTAAAACGCCATCACCATTTGCACTATCGATACCAAATTGATAGGTTACTTCAATCTTATCATCGATTTGGAAGGCGGTAACTTCTGGAGTTTCCCATTCAACGTCAATTTCTTCGAGCGTAATTTCATCATCTAGAACTTCGTATCCCTTTTCTAAATCATAATAATCAGCTTCATCTTCTTCCATAAATTCATGGAAGCTTTCATGAACTATTTCTATAATATCGGTTATGTCATCTAACATTATTCTAATAGGTTGGTGAAGTACTGTATCAAAACTTTCTTCGTAAAATTCTTCATTATAAGGGTCGAAATGCAGAGTAAAGAAATATTCTCTTTCTTCTTCATCGGTTTCTACAAAAAATTCCATTCGTGGATGTTTGGAAGCTTTATTTATACTCATATGTCCACGTTTGTCATATTCCTCACAAATGGATTCCAATTGTTCCTGAAGCTCACTAGCTACTCTGTTAAACCATTCCATCGACATATCACCTTCGCCTCCTTAGTAGTGTTTTTCCTTTTCTATCTTCTCCTAAATTCTTCATTTAATTCATACTATTTATAACGATTTTTGTATTAATTGTTATACAGAATATTTTTAGTTTGAATGGGCACGATAATTCTCGTATGCCTATATTTGTACAGAAGGAGGAAAAAATGCGTAAAAATACTTCAAATCCAGATGATCGTTCTGATAATGTAGAAAAGCTTCAAGATATGGTGAAGAACACAAAGGACAATATGGAAGCAGCTGAAGAATTAATGGCTTATACCAGTGGTGAGGAACGAGAAGCTATCAAACAGAAAAATGAACGTCGTGAAGAGAGTCTAGAAGGATTTCAAAAAGAGATTATCGATGAGACTCAGGTTAGAAAAAACGGTTACTCATCATAACTAGCAAAAAGATGGAGAGAAATCTCTATCTTTTTTTATTCGCCAATTTATTTCGCTTAAATGAACATAGGTACTTCTTTTTTGGACACTCTAAGAGGAAAAAGAAAGTTACATGAGGTGAGATTCATGATAATTGAAAGGTCATCTGAATGGAAAGAAGGTTTCATAAGCAGATTAGAAAACCAGGAGCCTTGGGATAATTGGACATTATATAAGATGAGTTACGAAGCGGTAAAAAACAATCTGATAACGGATTTTTCTGGGCTCCAATCACCTAAGTATTTACCAAACTTAACACCTCTTGCTCATCAATTAGAAGTGGCAGAAACGGTCATTAGTAGGATGAATGGAAAAGCAATTCTTGCAGATGAGGTAGGTCTAGGTAAAACAATTGAGGCAGGTTTAATATTGAAGGAATATCTTATTCGAGGATTAGTAAAAAAAGTATTGATTTTGGCACCTGCTTCTTTGATCAATCAATGGGTTGAAGAATTGAACTATAAATTTTACATTCCTGCAATTGCCTACAGAAAGAATACTTCCATCGATTACTATGATGTAGTTGTGATGAGTATGGACACTGCCAAAAAAAGCCCACATAAGGAACTTATATGTGCACAAAATTATGACATGATTATTATTGACGAAGCACATAAACTTAAAAACCATAAAACGAAAATTTACGAGTTTGTTCAAGGTTTGAAGAAAAAGTTTTGTTTGTTATTGACAGCAACTCCTATTCAAAATAACGTATTTGAACTATTTTATCTCATTTCGCTGCTGAAGCCAGGACATCTTGGTAGTTATGAAACATTTCAATCATCCTTTTCCGCTAGTAAACACAGTCTAGAACATGATGAATACTTAAGAGAATTAGTTAATCAAGTAATGGTAAGAAATAGAAGAGAAGAGACAGGTATTGAATGGACAAGTCGTCGTGTCCAAACTATACCAATTGAATTTACGAAAGAAGAAAGAGAAGTTTATGATTTGATATTGGAACTTAAAAATGTCTCATCAGTCTTCTCAGGTGCATTTTCGATGATTACTTTGCAAAAGGAAATGTGCAGTAGTAAAGAAGCGACCTATTTGACGTTAAATAAAATGCGGCAAAACTGTACTGCTCAAGAGGAAATTGCCTTCGTTGATCATATTATTCAAAAACTGATGACATTAGAAATAAACTCAAAGGCAGAAAAAGTGTATGAGATTATCTCCCAAGCAAATGATAAGGTGATTATCTTTACAGAATACAAGGCTAGTCAAGTTTATCTGCAATGGTACTTAAATTCTAAAGGCATAACAAGTGTACCCTTTAATGGGCAATTCAATAAGAGTAAAAGAGAATATATGAAGCATCTATTTAAAGAAAAATTTCAAGTGTTGATCGCTACTGAGTCTGGCGGGGAAGGGATAAACCTTCAGTTCTGTCATCACGTCATAAACTATGACTTGCCGTGGAATCCGATGAAGCTAGAGCAACGAATCGGACGTGTCCATCGGTTAGGGCAAGAACATGACGTTCATATTTACAATTTGGCGATTGAAAACACGATTGAAAAAGATATATTGGACTTACTTTACGTTAAATTAGATGTCTTTGAAAAAGTAGTAGGAGAGCTGGACGATATACTGACAACTTTTAAAAAGACAATTTAAGGAGGATCATTATGTATCCACAACAAGTTCACGATTACTTACAAAAGTTTTTCAAAGAAAATAATTGTGAAATAGTGCATGGTAATGAGCATTATATGACTGTTCAATTAACCGTTGATATGGACAAAAAAATTATGAATCGCCCTTTTCATTGGCAGTATATAGAGAATACAAACGGTGTGCCTGACCCGGCTCAATTAACTTTAATCACAGATCAAACGAAGATTAGTAACAATATGAAAGGAGAGGTGGTGCATTTTGGTTCTCCTAGACTAAGTCAGATCTTTCATACAACAAGAGAGCTTGGTGCTTGTGTACAAATGTATGAACGAATATTAAATAATATGGAAACTAGACCTATATTAACTCCGTGGCTAGGGGTGAATTATAAAGTATCATATTATTGTGATCGAACAAAGGAAATGCTCTATTCATTAGGTATTAATTTAATGACTGGTGAAGTGATAAATGGTTTTCAGGAATCAATCGCTACCAAAGAGTTGGATACTCAAAAGTCAGAAAGAGCCTTTCTTTTACCTTATATTATTAAACCTCTTCGTGCGCTAGAGAGATTAGATGCTGTAATTGAAAATCTAATACAACAGGAAGATCACGCATGGGCAGAAGAAGCAAAAAGTAGATGGCAAAAAGATCAGGCTATTTTAGAGCACTTTTACGAAGAGGTAAAAGAAAAGCCGGAATGCTATGAGATGGAGAAAAAAGCAATGGCAGAACAATACGAGGCAAAGATTAAAATTGACATTATAAACGGTGGATTATTTTATATAAGGTGAAACTTCAATCAGTGGGGGTTTTTCGACGCACAGGACGTGCTAGTGGGGACGTTGCGACATGGACGTCGTGCTTTTAGTCCCCGTCAGCCCCCACTGATTGTTAGGTGAACCAATCGGGCGCATGCCAGCAGTTGATCTCCCACTTATTTTTTAGCTTTTCTTTAATCTTGAAGTGGGAGTCTTGACTTGCCGTTAATGCGGGATGAAATGAAAAAAGGTACTGCTAGGAAAAGTTTTCTTTTCGGCAGTACCTTTTTCGATTGTTCAGTCTTTAGAATCGATATCTGAATCGTTCATGATTGGGACAAGGTCGAAAATCTTTTGGTCTTCAAAGACATCTACCAAGCGCTCGAGCCACTCATAATAATTTTTAATATATTTTAGTTTTTCGATATCGATTTGAACTTCTTCTAATAATTCCTCACTAGCTGTTGGATCCGTTGATAACTGCTCGAGTTCAGTTAATGATTTTTTAATCGCAACTAAATGAAGGGTAACCGATCTCCGCCATTTGATCGAAAATAGATCAATAAAACTTTGATACCAATCATCTGATACTTTATATAAATCCTTTCGAACTCCTTTTTTCCATGCGCGTTCGACTAATTTTAAATCAGACAAAGCTCTGACGGAAGTACTCATGCTTGTTTTACTCATTCCAAGCTTTTCCGTCATGTCATCTAATGTTAGTGGTTCATTTTGAAAAAACATCATTCCGTACTGTCTACCTGCAGAGGGTACCAAACCGTAGAGATGTATATTTTGTGCAATTGTCTCGATAATACGTTCCCGTGCTTTTTCGAGTTTTTCGTAACCTTCCATTTACGTCTTCCCTCCACTAAAAATCAGCTTATCTTACGTACACTAGCTGACAAAAAAATCAATTACGTCTCGGCGTAATTGCATCAAGATTTTGAATTGCGCAATCGCAATTAACTCCCTTCAAAATCTGTGACATCCGCCGGAGGCCTAATTTAAATTTAGAGGGATTTTGGGATCCTTCTAAATTTAAATTAAATGTATTATATCCATGAAAAAAAAGCAATTTATTTAAATATTTTTTATACAGTTTTTACTGTACAAACTATAGAAAAAGTTTTTACTGTTGTTTTGCGAACATATTACATATATAATGATTAGGTGTTCATTTATTATGAGCAGTTAGGAGTGTGTATATGAACGAACAAAGTATCAAGAAAAAAATCGTGGTTAAAGATACTACGAAGGTTTTCGGAAAGAACATGAAGCGAGCAGTACAGCTTCTAAAAGAAGGAAAGTCAAAAGGGGATATTTTAAAAGCAACCGGCGCAACAGTAGGTGTGAAGAATGTAACTTTTGATGTGTATGATGGTGAAATTTTTGTCATCATGGGTCTATCTGGAAGTGGTAAATCTACATTAGTTCGGATGTTAAATCGATTAATCGATCCGACCGTGGGGCAGATTTTGCTAGATGGCGAAGACATTGTGCAGATGAATAAAGAACAGTTACGAGAAGTAAGACGAAAAAAAATAGGCATGGTTTTTCAAAATTTTGCTCTTTTTCCACATAAGACAATTGTTGAGAATACCGAATATGGTTTGGAAATCCAAGGAGTACCAAAAGATCAGCGCCGAATAAAAGCGGTCGAATCATTAAAGCTTGTTGGTCTTGCTGGATACGAAGATCAATACCCGAACCAACTTAGCGGTGGAATGCAACAACGTGTGGGACTTGCAAGGGCACTAGCCAATGATCCAGATATTCTACTAATGGATGAAGCATTCAGTGCACTAGATCCCCTTATTCGGAAAGATATGCAAAATGAGCTACTGCAGCTTCATAGCGATATGGGGAAAACGTTTATTTTCATCACCCATGATTTAGATGAAGCCCTTCGCATTGGAGATCGTATCGCACTTATGAAAGACGGAGAAATTGTGCAAATTGGTACACCAGAAGAGATATTGATGAGCCCTTCGAATGAATATGTAGAACGCTTCGTTGAAGACGTCGACTTAGCGAAAGTATTAACGGCGGGACACATTATGAAACAAGCAGATACAGTACAGGTAGACAGAGGACCTCGCGTTGCCCTTCGTTTAATGAAACAACTCGGAATTTCTTCTATTTATGTGGTAGATAAAAGTAATCGTTTAATGGGTGCAGTAACTGCACAGGATGCAGTAGCAGCTTCAGAAACAGATAAGTCACTCGAAGAAGTATTAATCTCTAATCTTCCCATGATTTCGCCAGATACTGTGTTGACGGAGCTTTTTGATGTAGTATCCACTGCTACGATTCCGGTAGCAGTTATTAGTGAAGATCGAAAGTTGCTAGGGATTATTATTCGCGGGGCACTGATTGGTGCTTTATCAGGTGATAACCAGTTTATCAATAATGATGGAATGATCGAGCCAGCAGACCAAATGAATACGGAGGTAGTATAAGATGAACGAATTATTACCTAGACTTCCGTTTGCAGATTGGATTGATAGTGGCGTTGATTGGCTCGTTTCTACATTCGGTTCTGTGTTGGATGGAATTGCTAATGTACTAGGAGGAGTTGTGGAAGGAGCGGTAACAGTTCTGGATATGGTTCCATCGATTTTACTAGCGATCATCTTTGCTTTAATCGCTTATTTTATTTCTACTCGAAAAATAGCCTTATTTACATTAATCGGTCTTTTGTTCATCGATTACTTAGGCTATTGGTATCCAATGCTTCAAATGTTGGCCCTCGTATTAACCTCGGTATTTCTTGCTGTAGTAATCGGTATTCCAATTGGTATTTGGGGTTCGCAAAAGGAAGGCGTTCGTAAGGTGGTCAATCCGCTACTAGACTTAATGCAAACGATGCCTGCATTCGTTTACTTAATACCGGCGATTTTCTTCTTTAATATTGGAGTTGTTCCAGGAGTAGTAGCTTCGGTCATTTTTGCGATGCCTCCAACGATTCGTTTAACTATGTTAGGAATTGAACAGGTCCCAAAAGATTTAATAGAAGCGACAGAAGCATTTGGTTCTACGGCTGGACAACGACTAATGAAAATACAAATTCCACTTGCTAAACCAACGATCATGGCCGGCGTCAATCAAAGCATCATGCTTGCCCTATCGATGGTTGTTATTGCATCCATGGTTGGTGCACCAGGACTTGGGGAAGAAGTTTATCGATCTGTGACACAATTGAAAACCGGTGTAGGGGTGGAAACTGGAGTTTCTATCGTTATTATTGCCATTATTTTAGATCGTATTACGCAACAAGCAGGTGTAAGAAAGAAAAAAATAGGGGGAAAATTATCATGAATTTAGCTAAAAAAATTACAGGTTTAGGAGCAATCGCTCTACTATCTATCGGGCTTGCTGCATGTGGTTCAGATGAGGGTAATAGTTCCACTTCAGAAGCTGGTTCAGTTGGAAAGTCAGTCAATTATAAAATTACTGGTATTGACCCAGGTGCCGGAATTATGGAAGCAACAGAACGTGCTATTTCAGATTATGAATTAGAAAAATGGGATTTAGTTTCTGGTTCAGGGGCTGCGATGACTGCTGCATTGAAAAAAGCGTATGATGCAGAGAAGCCGATTATTATTACGGGTTGGACGCCTCATTGGAAGTTCGCAAAATATGATTTGAAATATCTTGAAGATCCAAAAGGCTCATATGGTGCGGAAGAAGAAATCCATACGATTGGTCGAACAGGACTGCAAGAAGACTTACCTGAGGCTCACCAAATCCTATCGAATTTCAGTTGGTCTGAAGAGGATATGGGTGAAATTATGATTGCCATTCAAGAAGGTGAAAAACCAGAAGTTGCTGCACAAAGCTGGGTAGATGCAAATACCGAAAAAATTGCTGAATGGACAAATGGCGTTGAAAAAGTAAACGGTGATGAAATTAAGCTAGCGTATGTTGCTTGGGATAGTGAAATTGCCAGCACAAATGTGATGAAAATCGTTTTAGAAGATATGGGGTATAAGGTAACAACAGTACAAGTAGAAGCAGGGCCTATGTGGACTGCGATTGCAGATGGTAGTGCAGATGCATCACTTGCTGGATGGTTACCTTTAACACACGCAACTTATGCAGAGAAGTTCGATGGAAAGTTTGAAGACCTTGGTGCTAGTATGACGGGTGTTAAAGTAGGTTTAGTTGTGCCATCTTATATGGACATTACATCTATTGAAGACTTACAAGAATAATAAGTAAATAGAAAGCTCATCATTCATATCGGATGATGAGCTTTTTGCACTCTGCCGAAAGCAACCAACTCTTCAAGTAAAAGGATTACTTGAATATAAGATATCATGAATGCTATGCATTACTGCACTATTTTGAAAGAATTCGATTGCATGTTATATTTTAATGGAATACCATAAGGAGAAGGATGAATGAAGATGAAATCGTCTGTAGTTTAAGGGGGTTCTGAAGATGGATGCAATTGAAGTACTAACTAACTTAGATAAATTAGAGGTGTGTTTTCAACCAATTTTTAGTGCGGATGAGCATGTAGTTATTGCATATGAAATCTCAGGCAAACTTATTGTTGACAATAAACAGCCTAACTTGAATTCATTTGCCTTTGACGAGGATATTCCGGAAGAGTACCGTGTGGAAGTAACACATAAAATTTGGGATCTTGCTCTTTCTCAGTTAAAAGGGGAAGCGAAAGATTTTGATATTTATTTGCCGTGTAATGCCAATTTACTTGTGCTTGACTATGGCGAAAGTTATTTTGATATCATTAAAAAATATATTCCGGAAGATGAGCTAGAACGCATAGTGGTCGTCGTATCGGAGCATGACTTTAAAGGTGCATTTAAAGAACTGAATAATGTTCTTCGTTATTTCCGAACATACGGGATAAAAATTGCTATAAACCAGGTTGGTTCAGAAAGTCATCTAGATTATATTAATATGCTATCTCCTAATATCCTAAAGTTGAATATAGCTAAGTTGAGCTATGAGTCGTGGGGTGTAGAAAATGACTTGTTCACCTCCCTTAGTACAATGGCGCGTAGAATTGGTGCAAATATGTTATTTGAAGGCATTGATAGTGTTCACCAGCTTCAATTTGCTTGGAAAAACGGCGGTCGCTATTATCAAGGGAAGTACTTAGCAGATGTACATACAGCAACGATTCCACGTGATCAGTTGAAAGAAAGCTTTAAAGAAAAATGTAAGCAATTCATCTCTGCAGAAAAACGGCTTCTTGAAGAAAACTACAAGGAGTTAAAAAGTTTACAGAGTATATTAGAAAAATCTATACACCTGATAAAGCCGACGAGTGATGACACGAATCAGCTTCTTGCACTTGCCGAAGCGTTAGATGATTATTCCTTCCGCCTTTATATTTGCGATGAAGAAGGTTTTCAAACATCCCCTAATATTATGCGTGTTAATGACAAGTGGCATATACAAAAAGAAGCGATCAATAAAAATTGGAGTTGGCGTCCATACTTTTTGAAGACGATTATTACAATGCGTAATAATCAAAGCGGAGTTTTTTCTGATGTGTATAGCGACATCGACACTGGGGAAATGACGCGTACTTTTTCATTGCCTATTAATGCAAATGGTTATTTATTTATCGATATTTCCTATGAATACTTATTTAAACATAATATTTTTAGGTAAAATAATATATGTTTTGATTGGTCCAAAGAACTTAGTAGTCCTATCCTATCTATGTTTAGGAATAGGTGATGAGTTCTTTGTACTTCATGATGCGGAGGGATGCGACTTTGTCATATCCTTTCGCATTTTTTAATGATTGTAGTAGTCGTTCGTTTTTTTAAAAGCATGGATAAGAGAGCCTCAATAGAGATGTTAAAAGATTATATCTACATTCTTATAAAAAATTTCAAATGCTGAAAGAGATATGAATGAAGAAGTTCTTGTCGAAAGTTGAATAACCTTAGTAACTCTGTTTATGATCAATCGTCATAGATGGAGTTTTTTTTCGTTAAAGTAATTACGAAATGAAAGAATATCTTAGTATAAGTAATCTATTTAGTCTATTTTATTGTAATTATATAGAAAATAGTATACTTTATTTCTCCTCCATATTCTGTGCATTTTAATGTAATTATCGACAAAATACTAGTTCTTAAGTTCCATAAATTACATTGACAAAGCTGTCGCTCCTGAAGTAGTATTCAGAATATATTAAAAATTATAATTTTTTTTGGGGAGGAGAATCCTAGTGGAGCCTATTCTAGAGATAGAAGCCGTGTCTTTACAATTCGGTGGAGTAAAAGCATTAGATGACGTCACCTATCATATAAAAAAGGGAGAGATTTTCTCACTTATTGGTCCCAATGGTGCAGGGAAAACAAGTATGCTCAACTGTATAAGCGGTTTATATCAACCAACTAGTGGTTCAATCCGTTATAAAGGACAGGAAATAGTGAATATGAAGCCTTATCATCGGACAACACTTGGAATTGCACGGGCTTTTCAAAATATAGCATTGTTTGCTCATATGTCGGTATTAGACAATTTAAAGCTAGGTAGACATACATTGATGAACTCGGGTGCAATAAGCGGAGGATTGTATGTTGGCAAAGCAGCCAAGGAAGAAATTGAACATCGAAGAAAAGTAGAAGAAGTCATTGAGTTTCTAGAACTGCAAGATATACGACATACGCCCGTAGGAACACTCCCTTACGGATTACAAAAAAGAGTGGAAGTAGGCAGAGCGCTAGCACTCGGACCGGAGTTAATACTATTAGATGAACCAATGGCCGGGATGAACAATACAGAAAAAGATTTGATGGCGCGTTTCATACTAGATATGCATGAGGTGATGGATATAACGGTTGTGTTGATCGAGCATGATTTAGGAATCGTCATGAATTTATCTGATCATATTGCAGTTTTAGATTTTGGAAAACGTATTGGATTTGGTACTCCGGAAGAAATACAGAAAAATCCGGATGTCATTCGAGCTTATATTGGGGAAGAAACCGTTATTTAGAAAGGTGGAACAAAAATGGGGTCAAAAAAAACATTACCTAATCTTTTAGCGGAACGCGGATTTCAACATGAACAAGAAGTTGCACTCAGGCAAAAACACCTGGGAATATGGAACGAAATTACTTGGGGTGACTATTTAAAAAAAGTAGAACAATTAGCTATTTCGCTTGCTAAAAGGTTAGCTTTCAAAAGCGGTGAAAAACTTGCAATCATAGGGGAAAATCGACCACAGTGGCTCTACTCACAAATGGCAGCCCAAAGTTTGGGAGGGATATCGGTTGGGATTTATCAAGAGTCCCTTCCGGAGCAGATTATCTATTACTTAAACGATTGTCAGGCACGTATTGTTGTAGTGGAAGATCAGGAGCAAGTGGATAAATTGCTTGAAATCGAAGAGGAGATTCCGCTGGTTGAACATATTATTTACTACAACAAACAGGGGATGCGCCATTACAGACATTCAAAGCTAATAGATTTGGAGGATTTATTAGATCAAGGAATCAATTTAATAGAGGATAATCCACACTTTTTTCAAGATAAACTAGCGCAGATGCTCGGAGATGATTATGCAATGATTGCATATAGTGCTGCGGCAACTGGCAAACCAAAAGGGGTGTTACTTACACATAATAGTTTAATAGAGGCTGCTAAAAATCTTACGCTGGTCGACAAGATGGAAAACAAAGAGGATTACTTTTCTTTTCTGCCGCTATCTTGGATTCATGAGCAAGTGATCAGTAGCGTTATTCCGTTAACAACTGGAATCGTTATAAATTTTCCGGAAAAGCCACATACCGTAATTGGTGATTTGCGCGAGATAGGGCCTAAAACACTGCTAGCACCGCCAAGAGTTTACCAAAAAATCATGTCTGATTTTACGATAAGAATGGAAGGAGCAAGTTGGTTTAAGAAAAAAGTCTACCAAACTTTTAAAAAGTTTGGAGACAAAATGGCGCAATCGAAGCTAAACAAACAAACTCTTTCAAATGGGGAAAAATTCATGTACCAACTTGGAGATATCCTTATTTTCAGCGCAATTCGAGATCATCTTGGATTATCTAGGATTAAAAGGGCGTACATTGCGGGAGCTGCACTTGAAGCAGAAGCTTTTTATTTCTTTCATAGTATTGGAGTGAATGTAAAACAAACGTATGGAGGGACAGAATTAGCTGGAATTGCCTTTGTTCAGCATGATAACGATATTAATGTGGAGAGTGCGGGTGTTCCTCTGCCTGGAACTGAAGTGAGAATTGGAGAGGATGGAGCTATTTACGTAAGAAATTCTTCCATTTCTACGGAGTATTTACACGAAAAAGATCGCGAAACAATTAGCGACGGTTGGATTACTCTAGGGGATTGTGGGCGCTTAGGAACAGATGGACATCTTTATATGCTTGACCGCAGAGAAGATATTATAAAAGACCAAAATGATAAACTCATCTATCCGAGAATTGTAGAAAGTAAACTGAAAACAAGTCCCTATATCCAAGAAGCTGTCTGCTTCGGCAAGGATAAGCCGTATATGACGGCTATTTTGAATATCGACTTGAATAGTGTAGGTCGCTGGGCAGATAAAAATAGAATTGTTTACACGGAGTATTCGGATTTAGCAAGAAATGACCAAGTGGTGGAGTTTATCGAACATCAAGTTACTGAGTTAATGGGTCAATTACCAGCTTATGCACGGGTAAAAAGGTTTACTATTTTACACAAACAGTTTACTGCTGATGATGGTGAGCTTACACGTACATTAAAGGTAAGGAGGAAGTTCATCGAGGATAAGTACCAGATGCTTATAAATGGTATGTATTCGGAAACTCAAAAAGTGACGATGACTAATTTTGAAAAAGAATCTATAGGGGAGATTAGTTTACAAGTCATTCAATTGAACATGAAACAGGGGGTGGCATAAACATGACATTTTTTCTTCAAATGCTCGTAACAGGAGTGGTAGTCGGAAGTATTTATGGACTCGTCGCATTAGGGTTTGTACTAATTTACAGAGCAAGCGGCGCATTGAATTTGGCGAATGGCGAATTCGTTATAATCGGACCTTATATCTGCTTGATCTTAATGACGGCTTATAAAATTCCATTCATCTATGCATTACTTATAACGCTCATTTTCAGTGCTGTTCTCGGTTTAGTTGTCGAGAGACTAGTTATCAGACCTATACAAAATGCACCGGTTGTATCGGTCATCATGGCCACCATAGGTTTGTCGAGCTTACTAGGCGGTGCAGTGCATATGATTTGGGGACATCAGACACGTACGTTTCCACCGGTTTTTCCACAAACCCCTATTAATATTGCGGGAGTCATTATTTCTCCTGTTTATCTTTGGTCATTTATAGTAGTAGTCCTGCTACTTGTCATTTTTTCTCTCTTCTTTAAGTTCTCTAAAATGGGAATTGCGATGAGAGCAGTTGCTGATGATCGTCAAGCTGCATTGTCCATGGGGATGAGTGTGAAATACGTTTATGCTGCAACTTGGACAATTGCAGCTGTTGTGGCTGCAGTTGGTGGGGTGCTTCTTGGTAATATAAATGGTCTGAGTCCTACCATGTCTGCAATTGGCTTAACGGTTTTGCCAGTCGTTATTTTAGGTGGTTTGGATAGTGTTCTAGGAGCAATTATTGGAGGATTTATCATCGGGATTGTTCAAAACTTAGCTGGAGGATATTTGGATCCTCTTGTAGGAGGGGGTCTGAAGGATGTAGTTCCTTTTATCATTGTACTCCTTATATTGATGTTAAAACCACATGGATTATTTGGTAGTCGAAGAATCGAGAGGGTGTGATGGAGTGCGTAATTTATTTGTAAGGGAAAGTGGGAATTATAAAACTTCCTATAGCGACGATATGAAGTTGTTTGGAACTACTGGAGCTAAAGTCAAAGCCCTACTTATTGTACTTATCGTACTCGCACTGCCTTTGTTGGTGTCCAACTATTGGATAGGACTGTTCACATTATGTGCAATTGCGTCTGTTGGGGCGATTGGGCTTAATATTTTGACTGGTTTAACAGGGCAAATATCGATTGGGGTAGGAGCCTTTCTAGGGGTGGGAGGTTATACTTCGGCAATATTGACGTCCACTTATGGTTTAAGTTTTTGGATAGCGTTGCCAATAGCGGGAATTGTAACGGCCCTAATAGGCGGTCTATTTGGCATCCCTTCATTGCGTTTGAAAGGCTTGTACTTAGCGATTGCCACCCTAGCTGCTCAAGTCATTATTCTTTTTGTTATTAGCAGATGGGATAGTGTAACAGGAGGAACGGCAGGAATGGTCCTGAACCGACCGACAATTGGGGAATTTTCTTTATCCAGTAATACAGGTTATTACTATTTATGTGCAATTATTCTTCTATTAACTATATTGTATGCTACAAATTTGATAAGAACACGAACTGGTAGAGCTTTTCTAGCGGTCCGAGATCGTGATATTGCAGCACAAATAATGGGGATTAATCTCTTCCAGTATAAAGTAATGGCATTTGCGATCAGTTCCTTTTTTGTCGGAATTGCAGGTGCGTTATTAGCGCATTATACGATGATTGTTAGCCCAGAGCTTTATAGTTTTCATGTATCAATCGAATATTTGGCTATGATTTTAATCGGGGGCTTAGGCAGTATATTTGGTTCCATATTGGGAGCTATCTTTATCACGCTTTTGCCGGTAAGTTTAAGCTCTATTATCGACGTTTTAGCTGCCTTTGCACCAGATTTGTACCAGCTACTCTCCGCTTTTAAAGATTTTGTATTTGGTGCGGTAATTATTTTGTTTTTAATATTTGAACCAGGTGGATTAGCTCATATTTGGCTCAATATGAAAAAGTACTTTAGATTATGGCCATTTTCCTATTAATAATAAAAGGGTTTTAACTTCATTCAGCAAATAATAACTGCTGAATAAAGTTAAAGCCTCCGGCGGATGCCACAGATTTTTAGAGGAATTTCTCGAGCAAGCTCGAGAAAATCTGGGCGCAAATACGCCGAGGCGAATTTGATAAAAAAGGGGGATATTTGTGAAAATGAGAAAAAGTAAGTTTACGAGTTTGATAATGGGGATAATATTCGTTTTATTGCTTGGTGCATGTTCGGATGAAAAAGTAGCGGTAAACGGAGAGGTAAAAGAAGGAGGTAGAACGGTTAAAATTGGTGGGCTTTATGATATTACTGGGGGAACTGGTGATGTAGGGACTCCTTATGCAGAAGGAGAACAAGCCTATTTCAAGTATTTAAAAAGCAAAGGTGGAGTTGATGGCCTAACTATTGAGTTAACGGGGAAAGACTATGCGTATGAAATTCCTCAAGCACAAAAGATTTATCAGGAACTTCGTGATAAGGAAGAGGTTTCCGCTGTACTTGGTTGGGGGACTGGTGACACGGAAGCTTTGCGTCAACAAGTGGCTAGTGATAAACTTCCATTCTTTTCTGCTTCCTACTCAGAAAACTTAAAGAGTCTCGAGGAAAGTCCGTATAATTTCTTGGCTGCTGCATCTTACTCAGACCAAGGGCGCTCTGTTTTGAAATGGATCAAAGATAATCATAAAGGTTCTGATCCAACAGTCGCACTTTTATACAATGATACTGCATTTGGACGTTCACCGATTGAAGATATTAAAGCATACGGTGAAGAAATAGGTGTAAAAATCGTAGATGAGCAAATCGTCGATGTACAAGCTACAGAAGCGCAATCTCAATTGTTGAATATGCAAAAGAAAAATCCTGATTATGCAATTATTCAAGAAACATGGGGGGCAACAGCGACTATTTTAAGAGATGCTAATACGCTTGGAATCGAGACACAATTTATCGGTTTGAACTGGGCATCTGGTGAAGGGGTAATTGACATTGTTGGTGCTGACGTTGCAGAAGGCTATATAGGAATTCTTTCTCATGCAATGCCGTCAGAGGATCTTCCAGGAATGGCTGAAATAAAAGAGTATTTAGATGCAGAAGGAAAGACGTTCGAAGATATAAACCAAAAATTCATTCAAGGGTGGACAACTGCAAAAATCCTAGTAGCGGGAATTCAAGAAGCAGCTAAAAAACATCCGGAAGGAGATTTAACTGGGGAAGAAATTCGTTCAGGACTGGAATCTTTAAAGGATTTAGATCTTGGTGGTTTAGGAGCTCCTGTTAGCTTTAGTGCAGATAGCCATACAGGCACTGAACAGACACGCCTTGGTATTGTGAAAGGTGGTAAATGGGAGCCGTTAACAGATTATTTCAGCCACAACGATTAATAAATGCTTACAAATAACTGAATTTGTGGAGAGGAGAATAAGATGCTCCATGTAAATAATGTCGAAGCGGTCTATTCGAAAATCATATTAGCCTTAAAGGGGATGTCGCTTCACGTACCAGAGGGAAAGATTGTTGCATTGTTAGGTAGCAATGGAGCAGGTAAGTCGACAACCTTAAAGTCAATTTCTGGTCTACTGTCTGGCGAAGGGGGACAAATCACAGCTGGTACAATCGAGTTTCAAGGGAAAAGTCTGAACAATATGACACCTGATGTAATTGTAAAGAATGGCATATTTCTTTGTATGGAAGGGAGACATGTATTTAGAGATTTAACAGTCGAAGAAAATTTATTGGCGGGGGCCTATTCACGTAAGGATCGAACTAATATTAAAGCAGATATAGAGAAAATATTTGTCTATTTTCCTAAACTAAAGTCTTTACGCTCAAGAAAAGCAGGGTACTTATCCGGTGGAGAGCAACAAATGCTTGCTATTGGGAGGGGGATTATGGCAAAACCCAAACTATTATTGCTGGATGAACCTTCCTTGGGGATTGCGCCGCTTCTTGTGAAAGAAATTTTTCAAATCATCAAGCGCATCAATCAAGAAGAGGGAACTTCCATGCTAGTTGTGGAGCAGAATGCCAATGTTGCCCTGTCCATTGCCGATTATGGATATATTATGGAGAACGGTAGAGTCGTCATGCAAGGAAAGGCGGACTATCTATTGTCCAATGAAGAGGTTCGTGAACATTATTTAGGTATAGGAAAGGAGGAAAAAAACTACAAAGAAAATAAAGTATATAGACGACGCCAACGAGTAGTATGGTAATTTCATTTTGTTAACGAGCTGACTATGTGAGTAGAATGAGTATAGAACCTCCTTATCGTCCCATATTTAATGGTCGATGAGGAGGTTTTTTAGTTAGTGCACTAAACCTTGTCATATAATTGAAATCTCCTTCTCATCATTTTGCAATCGTATTGACATCTTCAAATGTTAAACTAAGTGTCGTTAGTGAAAAGGAGGAAATTCATTTTATGAAAAAACAAATTGTTGCACTAACCGCAATCGCAGCACTATCAGTAGGGGCAGCGGGACAAGCATCCGCATCAAGCGTTCATACGGTAGAAAAAGGAGAAACACTTTGGTCTATTTCAAAAGAGAGAGATGTAACTGTACAAGACTTACAGGTATGGAATGGACTCGAATCAACTGTAATTTATCCAGCTCAAGAGTTAAAAATTGAAGATAAACCTGAAACGCATGTCGTTGTTTTGGGAGATTCTCTTTTCAATATTGCCAAACAACATAATATCTCGGTGGATGAGTTAATGGATCGTAATCAACTAACTAGCGATATGATCCATCCTGGAGATGAATTAGTAATTGAAGGTACTAAAAAGATTGTACCGAAAGTAAGCGCTGCTTCTTTAACAAGTGCAAATGTATCTAATGAGACAGTTAAAACTGCAGAGCCTACTGTAGCTAAAGCGACAGCTCCAGTGGAAACGGCAACGAAAGAGCTTACAGTCACTTCTACAGCTTATACAGCAAGTTGTGAAGGATGCTCAGGAGTAACAGCTACAGGGATTGACCTACTTGCAAATCCTAACCAAAAAGTTATATCAGTAGATCCTTCCGTTATTCCACTAGGTTCAAAAGTTTGGGTAGAAGGCTATGGGGAAGCAATTGCTGGAGATACTGGTGGGTCGATTAAAGGAAATAAAATAGATATTTTCATCCCATCAAAAGAAGAAGCGGTCAATTGGGGCAAGAAAACCGTTAAAGTGAAAATTTTAGATTAAGATAGTTGGAAAAGATGGGGCCTAGCACTCGTCTTTTTTTGTGTTTAAGAAGATAGTTTTCTGGATAACTTTTTTTCCACCGTATAAAGTATGCCACTTTATAGAGAAACTGATTGATAATCAGCAATGGTTGCTGCCAGTAGCAAATTGGTTTCTTTCACTGATAAATTGGTTGCTCTTATGCGGTTTTAGTTGCTTTCCGAATAAAATTGATTGCTTCCAAAAACTGATTGGTTGCTCTTAACCATAAATTGGGTAATAGTGTAGCTAGATACTTCACACTAATAGGGGAACTGCGCGGTAATTATCGGTGTCTCACTTCAAGTAAACTTGCTATTTTAAGAATTAGTTGCTTTTCAGGTAGATTTGATTGCTTTCAATGAACAATCTGTTGCTCTTATCCACTTATTGGAAATGTACAGTCGGAAAACTGTTGCTGATTTTTTTTTAGCAAGTCAATTACAAATAAAAAAGAATTTACCCTTGTTCCTCTAGTGGGCTAATGAGCCAGTCCAACGACGCCCTAAGCCTCATCGCCCGCCCGTACGACTGCAGCGAAAAACATAGCGGTCACCTTTATAAAACTTTAACTGCACAGTTTCCCTATAATGCGAAATATCCTTTATTACTCCTACTGATTTTGTTAGAAACAGTGTTACTCTTCCGCTCATTGAAGAAACAACCGACAAACTATATAATAACTGGATAGGCTATAACACTATATATACTAATAATACTGAAGGCGTGAAGTGAGTTATGGGTGTTTCAATGAAAAAATCGCGAGTGACGTTATTGACACAAATGACATTACTTATAATAGTTGTTGTGTTAATCAGCACATTGTTAGTAAGCATACTCTTTTCTACGATGCTCGATGATATTGTAGAAAACAATATGGGAAAACAAGCGATGACTGTCGCACAACTAACTGCACAACATCCTACAATTATTGAAGCATTTGAAGACGAAGATCCATCTGAGCGCATTCAATTGATTTCTGAAACAATACGAAAAACAACTGGAGCAGATTATGTAACTGTTGCGAATGATCAGGGGATACGTTATTCGCATCCTAATCCCGAAAATATAGGGAAACCAACACTCACGAGTAATGAAGCACCTCTTCAGGAGCATAAATCTATCATTTACCGAGGTAACGGGATATCAGGTCCAGCCATAAAAGCAAAAACCCCTATTTGGAACGATAAAGGAGAAGTGATCGGAGTCTCCTCCGTCGGATTTTTAGTGAATAGCATAGAACAACAAGTACTCAATTATAAAAAACATGTGATTCAACTAGCTATTATTCCACTTCTAATAGGAATAGGCGGTGCAATATTAATAGCGAGAAGGCTAAAAAAACTGACATATGGATTAGAACCAGCGGAAATCTCCTTTCTTTTTACAGAAAAAGAAGCAACGCTTGAATCTATTCGCGATGCCACAATCACTGTGAACATCGAGAAGAAAATTACATCAATGAATAGGCGTGCACGCGAATTATTTAATGATCAGCAGCTTATTGCTGGTTCGATTATTGCAGATAATCAGCTAGAGAACTATATAAATGAAGCAATCAAAACAAAAGAAAGTTTTACAAACAGAAAGCTGTTGCTTAATCAACAACTTTATGTGCTCGATGCTTCGCCAATATTAAGTGAGCAAGATATGATGGGGATTGTTTTAACAATACGAACAGTATCAGAAATTGAACAATTGACGGAAGAATTTTCGAAGATAAAAACCTTCTCTGAAAATATGAGAGCCCAAAATCATGAGTTTCTCAACAAATTAAATACCATCTATGGGTTGCTCACTTTGGAAGAATATGATCGTGCAATTAGTATCGTATCTTCGGAAGTGAGTGAACGACAAAATATTGTTTCTTTCCTTGTGGAGTCTGTAAAAGATCCATTAATCGCGGCTTGCTTGCTTGGCAAAATAAATCGTTCAAAAGAATTACAAGTCACTTTAGAAATCGATCCTGATAGTCGATTAGATAGCGTCTTAGATAATGCGGAATCGAATCATTTTGTCCCAATAATCGGTAATATTATAGAAAATGCAATGGAAGCAACAAGAAAAAAGAACGAGCATAAAGGTTTAGTCAAAGTATCATTTACCGATTTGGGTAAAGAAATCATATTTGATATTGAAGATAATGGTCCAGGTATTCCTACAATGATGGAAGATATTATTTTTCAAGAAGGATACACAACTAAAGGTGGAGAAAACCATGGTCTAGGATTGGCTATTGTGAAAAATTCCATTGGATTATTGAACGGTCAGATTTACATCGATACAAGTGAATTAGGCGGTGCAAGATTTACAATTGTTATTCCACAAAACAGTAGGATAGAAAAGGAGGGATAAAAGGAAATATGTCTAAAGAGACGATAAATGTCATTATTGTAGAAGATGATGAAGATGCAGTGAATATTTATAAACAGTTTACCAATCAACTCGATCATTTTAATGTCATAGCTACGGCAAGTTCTGGAAGCCAAACGTTACAGCTATTAAAAGCAATACAGCCTCAGCTTCTCTTGTTGGATGTTTTTTTACCTGATATGAATGGAATTGAATTACTTAGAGAAATTCGGAAGCAGTATCTTGGTATAGATGTCATTATGATCACTGCGGCGAATGATACTAAAACTGTCAGCGAAGCAATACGCGGTGGTGCGTTTGGTTATCTCATAAAACCTATCATCATCGATAAGTTTATTGCCGCACTAAAGCAATATGACGAAGTGCGGGAGCAATTACATCAAAATCCACTAGTTAATCAGGAAAACATAGACGATTTATTCCGGTCGAACAATAAAATAAAGTCGATGCCTAGCACTAGTCAAGTAACTTATCCAAAAGGAATTGATAAACACACGTTAAAACTGGTTAGAAGTAAGATTATGCATATTAATGAGAGTTTAAGCGCAGACGAATTTAGTCGAGTAGTTGGAATAAGTTATTCAACTATGCGTCGGTATTTGGAGTATTTAGTTTCACTAGAGGAAATGGAAGTAGAAGTTTTATACGGAAGTGTTGGAAGACCCGAAAGAAAATATAAACTGTTATCCAAATAAAATCCCTATTGATGAATTGTGATATACACTTCTCAATAGGGATTTTTTTGTGTGAAATAAATTGGTGAAAAATATGAAAATAATTATAACAATAAAAAAAATAACCATTATTATTTTTTTGTATTTTAAATTTTTTATAGCTGATAAGATTAGAAAAATAAGAAAAAGGTGAAGAAAGCGCTATCATTTAATTCATTCATTGGGGATGTTAAGTGAAAGCGAGCACGTTTTCAAAGTAATGAGGGGGTTAATAAATGTTATCACTATTAGGTTTTTCAATGGTCGCAGTATTTATGTATTTAATCATGTCGAAGCGACTGTCGGCATTAGTTGCAATTATGATTGTGCCTATAATTTTCGGAATTATCGGTGGATTCTTGACGGATTTAGGACCGATGATGGCAGCTGGCGTAGAAAAAGTGGCTATGACGGCTATTATGATTTTATTTGCTATTTTATATTTTGGAATAATGATCGATACCGGTCTATTTGATCCTTTAATCGCTAAAATATTGCAATTAGTAAAAGGTGATCCATTAAAGATTGTAATAGGGACTGCAGTACTTTCTATGATGGTAGCGTTGGATGGAGATGGGACAACTACTTACATCATCACGGTATCTTCCTTGTTGCCACTCTATAAGCGACTCGGTATGAATCGTTTAGTTTTAGCGACAGTAGCGATGTTATCTATGGGAGTTATGAATATGACGCCATGGGGTGGAGCATCCGCAATGGCTATGGCTTCATTAGGGCTAGATTCTTCGGAATTGTTCATCCCGATGATTCCAGTAATGGGAATCGGACTTGTTTGGGTTATTGTAGCGGCTTTTATGTTAGGAAAAATGGAACGAAAAAGAGTTGGAGTTATTGAACTAGAACCGATCCAAAAATCCGGGGGTAGTCAGTTCGATACAAAGCCAGAGCTAGCTGCAACAGCTGAAGTAGCTCATTATAAACGACCAAAACTTGTTTGGTTCAACCTAGGATTAACGATTTTACTAATGGTTTGTCTAATTCTTGACTTCATGTCGCTTGCTATCTTGTTTATGATTGCCTTTGGTATTGCATTGCTTGTAAACTATCCAGATATTAAACTACAACAGGAACGTATTGCGGTGCATTCTAAAAATGCATTAGCCGTAGTATCTATTGTTATCGCAGCAGGTATTTTCACGGGGATTATGAGTGGTACAGAAATGATTGATGCGATGGCAAATACATTAGTTGCGATTATTCCTGATGCACTAGGACCATATTTGACAGTAATCGTGGCATTTCTTAGTGCTCCATTTACTTTCTTCATGTCGAATAATGCATTCTATTTTGGTGTATTGCCGATTATTTCGCAAGCTGCTGAAGCATACGGTGTTAGTGCAGTAGAAATAGGACGTGCATCGTTACTAGGTCAACCAGTTCACGTACTAAGTCCTTTAGTTGCAGCAGCACATTTATTAATTGGCTTAGTTGAAACGGAATTTGGTGATTTGCAGCGATTTGCATTGAAATGGGCTTTTGGAACGGTTGTGGTAATGACAATTGCGGCATTAGTGATAGGTGTTATTACAATTGGATAATACAAAAAGACGATGAATCTAGGATTCGTCGTCTTTTTAGATTGATCTTAATAGAATGGTGGAGGTCGTTTTTGCGAGACTCATTACAGTATCTAGTCTCGTGCTATTTAATGATTTTATAGGGGAATCAGGGTCTAAATAATTTACAATTCCTTTTAAATGATAGTTACCCACAGCTGGTAGCATATTATTGATCGCATATCCTGGAGTGAGTGGACCGTCCTTTAATATAATAGAACCAATTTGGTGACCATCTCCTAAACAGGCATCCACGCCGAAAATAATAGGGTTTTTGAATTGGAGATGAATTTCTTCTAGTACAGTTTTCAAATTGAGTGCATGTACCGGTTCTGCAATTGTTCCAAAAACATGGAAGGGGAAGTTTTGTTCTTTTAACATAGTTCCAACAAATGGCCCGTATGAATCTCCGGTCGAACGATCAGATCCAATGCATAGAAAGACAATATCGCTTTTGGATGCTTTACATAATGTGCGTAGCAGAGAGGACATCTCATTCATATCTTCTTCCGTAGATGATTCTGCGGAATAAGTGAAATACAACGTACTATTATGCATAGTCACTGTTTTTCTTTTCTTAAAAGGAAACACCTCGTCACGCTCCCCTCAGTTGAAAGTCCACTTTAGAATATTCTTCCGATGTAACTGTTTATATTAATTGTAGTATAAGTCCGAATTGTTCGAAACTCAAGCGGAGTTTCTTTGCTTCAATCAAGGGGTATTATGTTTCTGAAATAGCGCGCATAGAATAATTAGGAGGAACAGTATGAAAGGGGCGATGGTATGTATTTTTCAAACGTTCAATATCCTCCACTGCGAGTTATAACAGTGACGGGAAATGGAAAAGTTGATGCACAACCGAACTATGTACAACTCCAGCTAGAGGTGAGTACAGAGGGGGAAGATTTAAGTAGAGTCCAACAAGAAAACGCGAACTTGATGAACCAGGTCATTCAGTCTATTTTAGCATTAGGGATACCTAGAGAGAATATCCAAACTTCTACTTATAACATAGTTCCGAATTATGACTTTGTAGATGGAAGGCAAGTGTTTCGCGGGTATGAAGTAAGAAATGCGATTACCGTAAAAGTAACAGACACAGCTCAAGTTGGTACTGTTATCGATACTGCCGTACAAAATGGTGCAAATCGCGTTTCATCTGTTCAGTTTAGAATTGATGATACGTCCCCATATTATCAGCAGGCACTTCGTCTAGCACTCCAAGATGCACAAACAAAAGCAAAAACGATAGCAGAAACGATGCAATTACCTTTACATCCACATCCAATAGAAATTGTAGAAGAAAGTCAAAATCAACCTGTTGCATTTAAATCAGTCGCCATGGTCGAACAAAATTTTACGACTCCAATTGAAGAGGGCCAAATCACAATTAGCGCAGCAGTAAGGGTTAAGTTTCAATACTGATTAATAAAGGTCAGGATAATTTTAGTGGAAAAGTTAACTGGTATCCCGATTTTAAGTATTAAATATAAAATAGATGAAATTAGTTTATAACAAAAAATGAACGATCTAGGATATCCGGATAAAATGTCCGCCTCTCTACTTTAGTGAAGAGGCGGAGAAGTTTAATCTATCAAAAAGATATTTTTAGAGATTTATTAAACACATTAATCTCCAATATTAAGAAAGTAGCGTTATTATGTTCAATTAACAATTTCTCCATTGATAAACACTTTCTCAACTTTACTCGTAATATTGAAGGGGTTACCACTCCAGATAACTAAATCTGCATCTTTGTTTGGGGCAATCGAGCCGACACGATCTTCAACTCCTAAATGTTTGGCAGCATTTAATGTAATTGCTTGCAAGGCTTGTTGTTCGGATATCCCATTTTTAATTGCGTGTACTGCACTCGTTACTAAATATTCAATACCAACTACAGGATGATCTGTGGTAATTGAACAAGGAACTCCGGCATCTATAAGAGCTTTTATTGTGGACCAGCCTTTATCTTTTAACTCCACTTTTGATCGTGTAGACATGGTGGGACCGACAGAAACTCGGACATCATGTTTTGCAATATAATCAGCAATATGATGACCATCAGTACAATGCTCAATAGTCACATCGATATCAAATTCTCGTTTAATACGGAGAACTGTTATAATATCATCTGCTCTATGTGCATGAACGCGTAATGGAATTTCTTTTTTTAGAACCTTTGCCATATTTTCCAAATCTAGCTTTCTTTCTTTTTTCTCGCTGTATAAATAATTTTGGGTCTCTATTAGTTTCTCACGTATTAAGGCGGCAACTCCCATCCTAGTAACCGGCATCTTTCCTTTAACTCCATGAAATCTTTTAGGATTTTCCCCAGTCGCCGCCTTCATTCCAGAAGGTGATTTAATAATCATCTCATCGACGATAATGCCAGCTGTTTTTAATACGACCATTTCTCCTCCAATGACATTTGCACTTCCAGGCATGACTTGAACGGTTGTAACACCAGCTTTACGTGCATCTGTAAATCCCATTTCCATAGGATTAATCCCATCTAAAGCGCGTACTTGTGGTGTTACTGGATGGCTAACTTCATTGAAATCAGCCCCTTCGTTTCCTACCCCCTCTTCAGAAACTCCAAGATGTGTATGTACATCTATTAAACCAGGTGTTATAAATTTTCCTTGTGCGTCTGTAACAGTATATTCTTCAGGAATATCTGCTTTCGGTTCAATGCTTTCAAAGATCCCATTTTTAATGAAAATTACATGATTCTCTAGAATATTACCCCGACCGTCCCATATTGTTGCATTAGTAATTGCATTCATTTTAAAACCCCCGTTATTTTTAAAAAAGATTGATTTATGAAAATAGTTAATATAGAATAGGCTCTAACATTCCCTATTCAGATAATACATTTTTTTCTGAATATTGTAAATCGGCAAAAATAACAATAATATTCCGGATTTCAGTAAAATTAATAATTTGAAAGGAGTAGGTTCTAGTTGAAATATGATCTGGATGAATTAGATCGAGGAATTATTAAGCATCTTTCAAATGATGGACGCTTATCATTTACTGAACTATCGATACGTCTGCAAGTGACTGAAAAAACAATTCGATTACGCTACAAGAGTTTAATAGACAAAAAAATCTTTGAAGTAGTTGGTGTAGTAAATCCTGTAGCGGTAGGACTGAAGGCAGGAGCCATTATTCAAGTGAAGGTGAAAGCAAAATCATTCTCGAAGGTAATTGAAAAATTAAAGGAAATTAGAGAAATTAGGTTCATAACCCTCGTATCAGGGGAATATCCAATTCTTTTTCAGGTATCGGTAAAGGATCAAGAAAGAATCACAGAAATTCTTCAAGAAGTCAATAAAATCGAATGGATAACTGAAACCAATACCATTATTCAGCTTGAGGTGTATAAAAATACGTTTGAGTATAATTTTTAAGTCAAAATATATTTAAAGTAGTCAGTATTTTTAGATTTATAGATAATGAAGCTTTTGCTTTTTTATAGAACTATACAAAGGAGTAGATACAAATGAAAATTTTTATTTCAGCTGATATGGAAGGAATTTCGGGAGTAGCAACTAATCAACAATTGAAAACTCCTTCTGAATACCAACGTTTTCGTAAGATGATGACGGCAGATGTAAATGCAGCAATTGAAGGTGCTGTTAATGGAGGAGCTACAGAAATAGTGGTAGCAGATGGTCACGGTAATATGTCTAACATATTAATAGAAGACTTGGATACTAGAGCAAGACTGGTATCAGGTAACAATAGAGTGATGTGCCAACTGGAAGGTTTGGATGATTCGTTTAATGGTATTCTTTTTGTCGGACATCATGGTCGTGAAGGAGGTTCTGATGTAGCAGTCATTAGCCACACTCTTGCAGGGATTTGCGTGAATGAAATGAAAATCAATGGTCATGTAGTCGGTGAAACGGAGATGAACACTTATGTAGCAGGAGCATTTGGTGTTCCACCTTTGTTTATAAGCGGCGATGACGCATATGTCAATGAAGTGCTAGAAACCTTACCTTATGTAGAATCAGCTATTACCAAACGGGCTGTAGACCGCTTTGCTGCGGAGCTGATACATCCTGAAATAGCGAGAAAACTCATTCGTCAAAAAGCCGAAGAGGCTGTAAGAAAAGCTGCTAGCCAGAAGCCGGTTACATTATCAGGACCTATTACATTTGAAATAGAATTTAAAGGTTCACAACAAGCGAAAATGACAACGACCATTCCAAGTGTGGAATTAATTGGGCCAAAGAAAATTCGTTTTACAAGTGACGACATTATTACCGCTTATAAACATATGTGGGGTTGTGTAATTATAGCTATGGCAGCAACTAATGGGGTTTTAGGCCATGTCAATACATAATTAGCTTGAGCAATAAGAACGGGGGTGTAGATAGGTATGTATATTGTGAAAAGATTTATCACAATGCTTCTTACAATCTGGGTGATTGCTTCATTGACTTTTTTAATCATGAAGATAATCCCGGGAGATCCATTTGCATCTGATGCAGATGTACTGCCTGAAGAGGTAGTAGAAAATATGAGAGCTAAGTATAACTTAGACGAACCAGTTCCTGTGCAATACATCCTGTACTTGAAGAATTTAGTAATGCTGGATTTGGGACCATCCATTAAGTCAGAAACTAGAACTGTTAATGATATTATTATGTCTGGATTTTCTGCCTCAGCAACTCTTGGGATGCAAGCAATCATTGTAGCCCTTGTATTTGGATTATTACTGGGGATTATTGCGGCTTTAAATCATAATCGATTCCTCGATAATGCATCTATGATTTTTGCCATCATCGGTATATCGGTACCTAGTTTTATTTTATCTCCATTACTTATCAACTTCTTTGCAGTAAAGTGGGGTTTACTCCCTGTAGCTTCGTGGGGAAGTTGGCAGCATTCTGTATTACCCACTTTGGCACTTGCAACTACGCCATTAGCGGTTATAGCTCGATACATGCGTTCTAGCATGTTGGAGGTAATGAACCAAAACTATATTAAAACGGCTGATGCAAAGGGATTATCTACCGTTAAAATTGTGCTTAATCATGGAGTTCGGAATGCTATTTTGCCTGTTGTATCATTCATAGGTCCTTTATTTGTATCATTAATTACAGGTACCTTTGTTATCGAAAAAATATTTGCGATTCCAGGTATCGGGAAGTACTTCGTTGATAGCATATTTAATCGTGATTATCCAGTTATCATGGGCACAACCGTGTTTTTCAGTACAATCTTAGTTGTCACTCTATTTTTAATCGATATCTCCTACCGTTTTATTGATCCGAGAATTAAGCTGACAAGCGAGGGGGATTAGTAGATGGAAAAAGTATTGAGCGATTCTTTGTTTCGTCCAGTAGATCCAACAAAGATACAAGAAAATGAAATTCAACGACCAAGTTTAGGGGTTTGGAAGGAAACCTTTCTAAGTATCCTTAAAAATAAATTAGCTTTAATAGGGCTCTTTCTTTTAGTCATAATTATCTTGTTAGCCCTTTTTGGACCAATGATGGTTCCCCACAGTGGCTCGCAACAAAATCTGGCTAACACAAATCAGTCGCCGTCAGGTGAGCATTGGTTTGGAACAGATAACTTAGGTCGTGATATGTGGACTCGTACATGGGAAGGTGCAAGGGTATCCTTGACTATTGGATTTGTAGCAGCCGTAATTGACCTTTTTCTAGGGGTAGTGATTGGTGGCGTTTCTGGTTATATGGCTGGAAGGGGAAAAACAGGGGATCGTGTTGACAGTGTATTAATGAGAATTGTAGAAATTCTATATGGAATTCCGTATTTGCTCGTTGTGATTCTATTAATGGTGATCATGGAGCCTGGTATTACATCTATTATCATAGCTTTATCTATTACCGGATGGGTAGGAATGGCAAGAATTATAAGGGGGCAAATTTTACAATTAAAATCCCAGGAATACGTTTTAGCGGCAGAAAAACTAGGTACTTCCCATTTCAAAATCATTACACGTCATCTATTACCAAATACAATGGGAATTATCATTATTAATTTAACGTTTACAATTCCCACAGCCATTTTTGCTGAGGCCTTTCTAAGCTTCCTAGGCCTGGGTGTCCAAGCTCCATTTGCAAGCTGGGGAACAATGGCTAATGATTCGCTAGGAGTTATATTAAGTGGGCATTGGTGGAGATTGTTTTTCCCTGGATTTATGATCGCATTGACTATGTTTGCATTCAACGCCTTTGGTGATGGAATACAAGATGCCCTTGATCCAAGAGCTCGTAAGTAGGAGGTATAAAACAATGAATCACTTATTAGAAGTAAATAATTTAGAAATTAATTTTAAAACATATGGCGGAGAAGTAAAAGCGGTTCGAGATGTTTCCTTTCATGTGGAAAAAGGAGAGGTAGTTGCCATTGTTGGTGAAAGTGGTAGTGGAAAAAGTGTTACTGTCCAATCTATTATGGGTCTAATTCCTACGCCACCAGGCATTATTAAGGGAGGAAGTATTAAATTTCAAGGAAAAGAACTACTGAGAGCATCAAAAAGGGAAATGCGGAAAGTCAAAGGGTCAAAAATCGGTATGATATTTCAGGATCCGATGACTTCCTTAAATCCCACCATGATTGTTGGTAAACAAATCGCGGAAGGACTTATTAATCATCAAAAACTATCAAAACAAGAGGCAAAAATAAAAGCAATTGATATGATAAGACAAGTTGGGATACCAAATCCTGAGGAACGTTATAACCAATACCCACACGAGTTCAGTGGAGGAATGAGACAACGAGTAATGATTGCGATTGCTCTCGCCTGTAACCCGGAATTACTTATTGCTGATGAACCAACCACGGCATTGGATGTAACCATTCAAGCACAAGTATTGGAGTTAATGAAGGATGTACAAAAGGACACGCAAACGTCCATTATACTCATTACTCATGATTTAGGCGTCGTTGCGGAAACTGCTCAACGTGTAATGGTAATGTATGGAGGGGTCATGGTCGAAAGCGCCTCCGTTTTCGATTTGTTCGAAAATCCCAAACATCCTTATACATGGGGGTTATTGAACTCCATTCCAGATATTGAAGGAACCGAGAAGAAAAAGTTAATACCGATAGAAGGCTCTCCACCTGATTTATTTGCACCTCCAAAAGGCTGCCCATTTGCTCCACGGTGTAAGTATGCAATGGATATATGCATAGAAGAAATGCCTAGTGATTACCAAATTAATAAGGGGCATTCTGCAAGATGTTGGCTAAATGATTCTCGTGCACCTAAAGTTGATATACCTGTCGCTATTAAAATTGATGAAGCAGTTGCAGTTGGGAGTGGGGCAAAATGACTGGAAACTTGGTAGAAATCCAATCATTAAAAAAATATTTTCAAATAAAAAAAGATGTAACTGTAAAATCAGTGGATGATATCTCTTTCTACATACGAAAAGGAGAGACTTTTGGTCTTGTAGGAGAAAGTGGAAGTGGCAAGTCTACTTTGGGGAAAACACTCGTAGGACTTCATGGTCCTTCTGAAGGGAATATTATTTATAATGGTCAAAATATTACGCAGTTAAATAAAGAAATAAAAAGAAAAGTGAATAAAGAAATGCAAATTATTTTCCAGGATCCTCATGCATCTCTTAACCCACGAATGCGTGTAGGAGACATTATCGCTGAAGGAATGGATGCATATAAGCTGTTTAGTGGAAAAGAACGAACAAATCGAATTTATGAATTATTAGAGCGGGTCGGCCTTAGCCCAGCACACGCTAAACGCTTCCCTCATGAATTCAGTGGAGGACAACGGCAACGAATCGGGATAGCTCGAGCTTTGGCAGTCGAACCCAAATTTATTGTTGCGGATGAGCCTATTTCAGCACTTGATGTCTCTATTCAAGCACAGGTTATTAACTTGTTGGAAGACTTAAAGCTATCTGAGGGTTTGACCTATCTATTTATAGCTCATGATTTAGGGATGGTAAAACATATTAGTGACCGAATTGGTGTGATGTATTTAGGTAAGATGATGGAGTTAAGTAAAAGTGATGATATATTCACAAACCCATTACACCCTTATACACAGGCATTATTATCCGCTATACCGAAAACAAATCCACGAGCTGTTCAAAAAGATCGGATTGTACTTGCTGGTGATCCACCGAGTCCTACTAATCCTCCAAGTGGTTGTCGTTTCCGAACAAGATGCCCACATGCTATGGAAATATGCGCATTGGAAGAGCCGCAATGGAAAGAGATTGAGGACGAGCATTGGACAGCTTGTCATTTATATTAAATTAAAAAAGTAGGGGGAAAATCAAATGAAAAAGTGGTTATTATCTTTGGGAATAATGCTAGCAACATCCACCGTTTTGGCAGGGTGTTATGGAGGGGGGACAGATGGTGAATCCTCGGACAAGGAAAATAACAAAGGAGATATCAAGCAAGAAATCGTGGTAAATGCGATGACTGAACCACCTGCAATTGATCCTGCTAAGGCAACGGATACAACTTCTGGTTGGGTACTAGATCATATCTTTGAAGGATTGTATACACGTGATAAGGAAGGGAAACCCGTTTTAGGCGTGGCAAAAGATGTAAAGGTGTCAGACGATGGAGCGACTTATACTTTTACACTACGTGATGATGCAAAATGGTCAGATGGCTCCCAAGTAACTGCGGGTGATTTCGAATATGCATGGAAAAGAGTATTAAATCCGGAAACTGGAAGTGCGTTTTCATTTTACCTGTATTATATAAAAGGTGCTGAAGAATATAACAAAGGTAACGGTACAGCAGAAAATGTTGGGGTAACAGCTGTTAATGATACTACACTAGAGGTACAACTGAATTCACCACTGGCTTACTTCGATAGCCTACTTACATTATGGACATTCTATCCAGTTCAACAAAAGCTAGTTGAAGATAATACAGAATGGGCTGCAGAAGCAAACACATATGTTAGTAATGGACCTTATAAGATGACAGAGTGGAAGCATGAAAGTAATGTTGTTCTTGAAAAGAACAATGAATACTATGATAAAGATGTTGTGAAATTAGATAAAGTGACTTTCAAGCTAGTAAATGAATCTACCACTTATTATCAAATGTTTAAAACAGGTGAACTTGATTTAATCAGCACATTACCGAGTGATGTACTTACAACTGAAAGGGAAAACGAAGAATATCTTGAAGTTCCTTATTATGGAACATATATGTATATGTTCAATGTTGAAAAAGAACCATTTACAAATGCCAAAGTTCGTAAAGCCTTTGCAATGTCAATTGATCGTCAATCCTTAACGGACAATGTAACATTAGGTGGAGAAACACCAGCATATGCAATGGTTCCTGAAGGTGCTGATACACCGGAAGGAGATTTCCGTAAAGTCGGCGGAGACTATTTTGAAGAAAACATTGAGGAAGCAAAAAAACTTTTGGCAGAAGGTATGGCTGAAGAAGGTTGGAGTGAGCTACCAGAAGTAACATTGATGTATAACACATCTGAGAATCATAAGAAAATTGCAGAAGCAGTACAGGAAATGATTAGTAAAAACTTAGGTGTGAATCTTAAATTAAGTAACCAAGAGTGGGGTACCTATTTGGAAACAACAAAACAAGGAAACTTCCAAATGGCTCGTATGGGCTGGATTGGGATTTTCTTAGATCCAGTCGTTAATCTTGATTACTACTTAGGGGACAGTCCGAATAACCGTACAGGATGGGTCAATGAAGAATATGATTCTATCATGGCTCAATCAAAAGTAGAGCAAGATGTAAATAAACGTTATGATCTCTTGCATCAAGCTGAGGAAATCTTAATGACAGATATGCCATTTATGCCGGTGAATTTCTATAAATTTAATTACTTGGCTAATCCTGATTTTGAAGACATCGTGTATTACGTGAATCGTTACCCTAACTTAAAGTGGGCAGAAAAAACGAAATAATAACTTTTTTTCTTAATGAAGTGTTGTAGATTGATAAAGTTCCTCCGCAAGCATTTTGCCGAAAAGAGTTTAAGCTTTTCTAAGAAGACTTGGTATTAGAGGGACTTTATCTTTTTTCTTATAGGAAAAATTGGTCTAAATTGTTAAGAGGTGACAGAATGGCAAGATTTATTTTACTTTCTAGTATTATAGCTATAATTTGGATAGGTTTAAAAGTGGTATTGAATTTGAGTCTAATAGAATGGATAAATTACACATTTTTGTATGGTTTAACTGCTACAATAATATCAGTTTGTGTGGTTATTTGGAAAACAAAATTTTTTAATTTATTTACAAGTGGATTTCAATCATTGGAGCATTTTTTGCTACCTATGAGTAAGTCTAGATCACTTGAACGTGCAAACAAAGAACTCGCTAATGATGAAAATTTAAATCAATTTAAACAAAAGCTAGCCAAGGTACTGTTTTTCACCATGTCGAGTCTATCTGTATCCTCTATTTCCGTATGTGTTATTGGATTAATGTTTTTCTATTAGAAAAAATATATTATTCGTTATAGCTTCTATTTCTGAGGAGGAGACTGAAAAAATGACATCTTTAAATCAAGACTTATATAAATACTTAAATGTCCGAGGAGCATACCATCCTCAAGTTCTACCAAATCAACAAGCTCTTACATTTATATCAAAGAAAACAGGGATTCCTCAAGTTTGGAAGTGGGATGCGGTAACAACAAAAATCCAACAGTACTCCCACTTACCTGACAGAGTTCTCTCCGTTCATCATTCTCCATCTGGAAAACAAACTATTATAGGAATGGATGAAAAAGGAAATGAAAAACAGCAATTGTACATATTGCATGAAAGTAGCTTGAATGCAAAGGAACTTGTGATATCAAAAGAACATTTTCATGAGTTTGGTGGCTGGTCGCCTGATGAAAGCAAGATTGCCTTTACAAGTAATCGTCGTCATCCAGGCTACTTCGATGTATTTATCATGGATTTGGAGACAAAAACAGAGAAAGTTGTTTATCAGATTGATGGAAATTGTACGCCAATTGGTTGGACAAAGGACGGAGAGCAATTAATCCTAAGTATGCCGGATACTAATATTGATCAATCCTACTATATATTAAACTTAGAAAAGAAAAAGCTCTTTAAACTCTTTGAAAGTAATAGTTTAGCTAGGTATCAATCGCTTCAACTAAGTAAAAATGGAGAGAAGGGATTTCTTCTAACGGATGTTAATCAGAACACTCTAGGTATCCATCAATTTACCTTTAAAGGAACTTACGAATTGCAACAACTTCTAACAATAGATAAATGGGATATTGAAGAAATTAAGTTGTCACCCGATAATTCTTTACTAGCTTTTACAATAAATGAGGGCGGATACTCTCGGTTAGGAGTCTATGATTTAACAAAGCAAATTCATCGTTACATAGATGGGTTACCGATCGGTGTAATTGATTCCCTAACTTGGCTTAACGATAATGAAATATGTCTAGGACTAAAAAGCCCTATTATCCCAGGGGATATTTGGAAGATTTCTCTAGAAAATAACCAAGTAGAACGTATCACATTCATGGGTGAAGAAAAAGATGTAGAACATTTGTGGCAAGAACCAGAGCTTTGCACATTCACTTCATTTGATGGACTGGAAGTATCATACTTTTTATATGGCAAAAAGAAGAATATTCAGCCGGTGGTTGTGTATGTTCATGGAGGACCTGAGAGTCAAATACGTGCCGAGTATAACCCTGTCATTCAATATCTTGCGGCTAATGGCTTTGCGGTAGCAGCGCCGAATGTGCGTGGTAGTATGGGATATGGACGAACGTACGTGAAATTAGATGATGTAAGAAAGCGAATGGATTCTGTGGCTGATTTAAAATGGCTTGCTGAGGATTTAGTACATACACATGGAGCTGACCCTAAACGAATAGGTATTATGGGGCGTAGCTACGGCGGATTTATGGTGTTGGCAGCTCTTACACATTATGCAGATATTTGGGCTGCAGGGGTGGATATTGTGGGTATATCACACTTTAAGTCATTCTTGCAAAATACGGGGTCTTGGCGTAGAAAATTACGTGAGTTTGAATATGGATCATTAAAAGAGGATGGGGAATTCTTTGAAGAAATCGCTCCATTGAATCATACCGATAAAATAAAAGTACCATTGCTCATTTTCCACGGAAGAAATGATACACGGGTGCCTGTTAGTGAAGCAGAACAACTAACGGCAGATTTAAAGGAACAGGGAAAGCAAGTAGAGCTTTTTATTTTCGAGGATGAAGGGCATCAAACAGAGAAGATTGAAAATCATATTAAAATGAATACGAAAATTGTTCAATTTATGCAAAAGTTTTTATAGGTTAATTTTAAGGAATCTAGAAAGTCTAGGGATGTTGTATTTGAATAGGGAAAATTTTAATAGATATATTAAGGCACAAAGTACTTCGACGAACTACCGTACTGCAAAAGTAGTTTAATAACGTATTTATGGTAGAGTTTGTATGATAGTTTAAGAATAGATTTGACCGTTTGATACTACTATCAAACGGTCTTTAAATGCCAATTTTGATTCACTCTCTATAGTCTGTCAAAATGTATTTCATACACCTTTTTCGGACGTCCTCGCAACTTTTTCTGTAGTTGAGTAGATACAGTGGCAGCTCCATGTTCCTCTAGTTTTTTTAATATGCGATTTGCAGCTCTTGTTGTAATTCCAAGATGGATGCTTAAGTCTTCTGACGCGATCATGTTAGATTGTAATTTATCCATTACGGCAATAATTTTTTGTATTTGTAAGGGAGAGGTGTTTAGTTTTACACTTAATTTTTCTATTCCCAAATCATATTGCGTATCTACTCTTATCCAATCTTTGTCGCCTAGTGGGCCGATCAATGTTTCCTCCTTGGACAAAATATAGGACTGAGTTTCTGAAGTTGCACAGATTTGTGAGGCTTTTTCTGCGTTAAGTTGCGCTTCTTGAATGGAGTTGCCAATTCCCCAACCGATGTGTACAGGAAATTTTAATTCCTGTGTTAAAAATGATGCTAATTGACAATTTTGCATCTCGTTTGTGATTAGTTTGAAATCACTATAGTTAGTAATAATTTCATAATAAAAAACATTTCGATGGATAATAAAAGACATTTGGTTGTTCTTACTAAAATCAAGAATTGCCTTATGTAATGACATTTGTCGATATTCTAAATCTGTCATATTATCACGATTAATAGCCATTTCCAAGTGACCAATAACTACTTGGTTTTCAATCAATTGAAGGAGCTGTATTTCTTTTAATAACGCCTCAATTATCTTGTTCATACTTTGTTCAGAGGGAACAACTAATATGGGCTTGATACCATACGGCTCTAACATTTCAGGTAAATTACCTAGTCGTGTCATACTCACATCTACTTTGTTTTGTTTCCACATCTCTATATGATAATCCCGCAACTTATTATATACATCCATATCTGCGTATGCTTGCATACTAAGATCAAAGAGATACGGGGTATCATCTTTTTCAGCCCATTCATACACACCTAAATAATTGTTTTCTTCATATAAAAAATCTACTAAACATCTTTTCATTTGGAAATCTTTATGCTTATAAATATATTCGGAAAGAGCTCTGTAAAAGTCTGCTTGAGTGATGTCGAAATGCAACATTGGGACGGGTACATTCGGAAAATGTTGTTGAATAAAAAAATAAGGAATCTGTCCACTAAACAATATACCATCTACTTGTTGAATTTTTTCTAAAAATATTTCTTGTAAATGGGCTAATGAATCATAAACAGTAAACTCAAAATTACATGGTTCAATGCTTAGTAATTCTACATTCTTTACCCACTTTAATGAATTTTTTGTAGTGAAAATACGAATTCTTGGCATTTTTATACTTTTCTCCTTTTTCTAAAAATATATTGATAATTTTTTTGTATTCGTTTACTCTGTTATTTAAAGACATATCACAAAGGGGTCTTTTAATCAAAAAAGGGGTGATTTTATTGCAACAAGTATTTACTAAGGCTGAAAAGAACGAGGAAAATAGATTTTCAAAGTTTTTGTCGTTTGTTGAGAAAGTAGGCAACAAGCTTCCACATCCATTTATCTTGTTTTTCTACTTAACTGTTCTTCTCGTCATTCTATCATGGATTTTAAGTTTGTTTAAGGCAGCGGTTGTCCATCCGAATACACAAGAGATGGTTGCGGTTAAAAGCATTATATCAGCGGAAGGTATTCAGTTTATATTATCTGATACACTCAAAAACTTTACGGGCTTTGCTCCTCTAGGTTTAGTTTTAACAATCATGCTAGGTATTGGTTTAGCTGAAAAAGTCGGATTATTGGAAATGCTCATGAAAAGGGCAATTCTAAGTACACCAAAAAAGATTATTACATTTGCAGTGTTCTTTATCGGTATTTTAGGAAATGTTGCTTCAGATGCAGCTTTTGTTGTAATACCTCCTTTAGCAGCACTTGTTTTCTTGTCTGTTGGTAGACATCCTATAGCTGGGTTAGCAGTTGGTTTAGCGAGTACGGGTATTGGATTTTCGGCGAATATATTAATTGCAGGTACAGATGCGCTTTTATCTGGAATTTCTACTGAGATTTCGAAAGGGATTAATCCCGATGTTATAGTGACTCCACTTGATAACTGGTTTTTCATGAGTGTTTCTACATTTGTGTTAGCTGCTCTAGGTACCTTGATTACCGAGAAATATGTCGAACCGCGTTTGGGCGTCTACAAAGGGGAGCAACAATCTATCTCCAAAGACATAAGTCCGTTAGAAAAAAGAGGCTTACGTAATTCCTTTATCTCTGCAATCGTTTTCATAGCAGTTATAGTTGCTGGAATGCTCATTCCAAACTCACCGCTTTTGAATGAAGATGGCACTATATTACGCTCGCCGTTTTTATCAGGTATTGTGCCAATTTTATTTTTATTCTTTTTAGTAGTTGGAATTACTTATGGTGTTAGTACAAAAAAGATTCAGTCTTCTGCTGATATTCCAAAATTGATGACGGAAGCGATTGGAAGTTTATCTGGATATATTGTATTAATCTTTATGATTGCTCAGTTTGTAGCTTACTTCAATTGGAGTAATATTGCCATTTGGTTGGCGGTTCATAGTGCAGATTTGTTAACTACACTAAATATGACGAATGTATTTGTTATTGTATTGTTTGTTTTATTAACAGCATTCTTGAGTTTATTTATTATTAGTGGTTCTGCGTTGTGGTCATTGGTTGGTCCAGTGTTTGTTCCACTGTTTATGGTGCTGGGCTATCATCCAGCATTTATTCAGTTGGCATATCGTATCGGTGAATCATCTACCAATATGGTGACACCTTTAAATCCTTATTTTGCGATTATTTTATCGTTCATGCATGTATATGATAAAAAAGCAGGCATAGGTACACTTATGTCACTCATGATCCCGTATACTATAGCGTTCCTCATTGTATGGACAATTTTAATGTTAGTATTCGCATTATTTGGAATTCCGATTGGACCAGGTGTTTCATTGTATCTATAGACTAAGGAGTGGAAAAGATGAGTATTTTTGCGATTAACTCAAGTTTGCCTGAACAAATGTTGGAATGGAGAAGAGATTTCCACCAGTATCCTGAAATCGGTTGGACAGAATTTCGTACTGCCTCCATCATTGCATACGAATTAAGTCAATTAGGCTTTCAAGTGGAAATAGGAAAAGAAGTAGTATCAGAAGAACGGATGGGTGTACCTGCTCCAGATCAATTAGAAGCTAGTTACGAAAAAGCTGCAAGTAATGGTGGTTACACGGAATATATGAAAAAGATGGTTGGAGGATATACAGGAGTAGTTGGAACGATTAAAGGGAAGAAACCAGGTCCAACCATCGCATTCCGTTTTGATATGGATGCATTAGAAATAGAAGAATCAAAAGAAGCATCCCATATTCCTCAGCAATACGAGTTCCGTTCTAGGTATGAAGGAAATATGCATGCTTGTGGTCATGATGCTCATTGTGCAATTGGATTAGGTTTAGCGACTGTGCTTGCAAATAATACAGACCAGATTGAGGGAACGATTAAAATCATCTTTCAGCCCGCGGAAGAAGGTGTACGTGGTGCAAAATCAATGGTGGAAGCTGGCGTAGTAGATGGCGTAGATTACTTTTTGGGTATGCATGTAGGAGCAGGTTCCCCGCTAGGTACATTAATTGCAGGGGCAAATGGATTTTTAGCGACAACTAAAATAAATGCAAAATTTGTCGGAAAAGCTGCACACGCAGGAGCAGAGCCTGAGAAAGGGCGCAATGCTTTACTTGCTGCCGCTTCCGCTATTTTAGGAATTCATGCGATTCCTAATCATAGTGGGGGTGCATCCCGTATAAATGTAGGAACTTGTATAGCGGGAGATGGACGTAATATAGTGCCGGCACATGCATCTTTACAACTCGAAACACGTGGAGAGAACAGCGAAGTACACACATACGTTCATGAACAAGCGATAGCTGTGTTAGAGGGAGCGGCGAAAATGTATGGAACAGAGCTTTCTTATGAAATAGTTGGGGCTGCTAAAACCTGTTCATCTTCTGAACAATTAATAGAATTAGTTACTAAAGCCGCTGAAGGCGTTCAAGGATTAGAGGAAATCATTCCAAGTTCTAAATTTGCTGCTGGGTCAGAGGATGCGACTTATATGATGGACCAAGTGCAAAAGCAGGGAGGACATGCAACATACGCAGTTTTCGGCACAACGTTGGCAGCTGGACATCATCATGAAAAATTCGATATTGACGAAAAGGTCCTGCAAATAACTTTGAACACTTGGCTAGGTGCAATTGAACAAGTTTATCAAAAGGAAGGTGTGCAACTTTAAATGGACAATATGAAAGATATAATCGGTTCTTTAATAGATGCAAAAAGTAAGGAAATTACGGAGTTAAGTGATCAAATATGGGATACTCCTGAAACTCGTTTCCAAGAATATCAATCTGCTAAACTGTTAAGTGATTATTTAGAAGATAATGGTTTCTCTGTAGAGCGCGGAGTAGGGGGCATTGAAACAGCTTTTACTGCGACTTTCGGTCAAGAAAAACCGGTTATTGGGATTCTTGGAGAATTTGATGCACTTTCAGGGTTGAGTCAAAAAGAAGCTTCAGATGTAAGAGAAGCGCTTGAAGAAAATGGAAATGGGCATGGCTGTGGTCATAACTTATTAGGTACTGCAGGAATTGCAGCAGTTATTGCATTAAAGCAACTGATAGAGGAAAAGAAAATAACTGGTTCTATTAAATATTTTGGGTGTCCGGGTGAAGAAGGCGGATCGGGAAAAACTTATATGGTTCGTGAGGGTGTCTTTAACGATATTGATGTTGCGCTTACATGGCATCCAAACTCATACTCAGGTGTTTTCTCATTTTCATCGCTTGCGAATTATCAAGTTTATTTCTCTTTTGAAGGGAAAGCTTCGCATGCTGCAAATTCACCTCATCTTGGACGAAGCGCGTTAGACGCAGTCGAATTGATGAATGTGGGTGTCAATTATTTAAGAGAACATATTATTTCCGAAGCTAAAGTCCATTATGCTGTAACGAATACAGGTGGTTCTTCTCCAAACGTTGTACAATCAGATGCAGAAGTGCTGTATTTGATAAGAGCTCCACATATTAGTGAGGTAGAGGATATTTATCAACGTGTTATTAAAATTGCTGAAGGCGCAGCGTTGATGACGGAGACAAAGGTTACTGTTCGCTTTGACAAGGCGTGCTCTAATTACATTCCAAACGATACGTTAAATATTGTTTTGCAAGATCAATTAGAACATTTTGGTTTGCCAAACTATGATGATAAAGAATTGAGTTATGCACAAAAAATGGCTAAAACTATTACGCAAGAAGAAGTAGATGCAGCTATTCTGGATGCAGAAAAACTATCTAATTATCAACTATCGGACGAATTTTATACTCCACAATATCCTTTTTTCAATGAGGTTATCCCTTATGCAAAAACTCGTGAAGTAATGCAAGGTTCTACAGATGTGGGAGATGTTAGTTGGATTGTACCAACAGCTCAATTTTTTACAACATGTTTTGTAGCAGGAACTCCATTACATACATGGCAACTTGTGTCGCAAGGGAAAACGTCTTTGGCACATAAAGGGCTATTGTATGCAGGTAAAGTGCTTGCTGCTGGTGCCGTAGAGGTTTTTGAAAATCCTGAGCTAATCGAAAAAGCGAAGGAAGAACTAGCTAAGCAAACAAAAAATGCGTATCGAAATCCATTACCAAAAGAGCTCCAACCTAGTATTAGATAAATTAATAAATGAAAAGGTACCAGGCTATATTAACAATGGCCTGGTACCTTTTTTAGAGCTTGTCGATCAGTAAAGGGAAACTGAATGATAGTGAGTTGAAGAAAGTGACTGCTTGGATTTAGCACGGCGGCGCTTCACTTTCCGCAGGAGTCTCGCATCGCCGCACTAGACCACTCCGATTAAGTAGTTGCAGAAAAAAGTATTTCCAATAAGTGGCTAAGGGCAACCAAGCAGCTGTCGAAAGCAACCAGTTGTAGTCTGAGAGCAATCAAACGACTGTTAAGAGCAACCAGTTACAATCTTACAGCAACCAAATGCTCCCTGAGAGCAACCAATTTTCCTAAAACAAGTTAACTTGGGGTGAGATGGCAATAATATTAGAGAACTAACTAGGTTAATTTTCTAAAAAACTTCCAGTTGATCGGCTTTGTCGCGTTCGGCCTGTGTTTTGTCGTGTTCAGAGGCTAGTTTGTCGTGTTGACAGCATGTTAGGTCGCGTTACGCCATTTAATGGCATTTAATAGTTTGAAAAACTGGATTGAGCGTAGCGAAGGAAGCGGCTGAAGCCAAGTCGTCGGAAAGCGTACGCCATGCAACGAATATCTTAGCTGACTCAGCAAATAAAAACTGCTGAGTGAAGGAACTCTGAATTAGAACGTAACGCCTAATACTTAGTCGTCGTAGCCATCGTCATCAAGATCTAGTTCTAACACTGTACCGGTAGAAGCATCGATTGTAACGTCAGCTTCACCTTTATTTGTACGAAGTTCGATTTCATACTCATATCTATTATCATCTTCATCCAATTTGATTTCAGTCACTTCGCCGTTTACTTGTTTTTTCGCAATAGCAATAGCTTCTTTTTCTGAAATTAAGGATTTAATCGATGCTGATGTAGCACGTGCATTATCGTAATGATCATCATCTAAGTCTAGTTCAATTACTTTGCCAGTAGAAGCATCAATTGTAATATCATGCTCTCCATCAGCGTTTCGCAGGTCTAACTCATATTCAAATCTACCATCATCAGAATCTAACTCGATTTTAACTACGTCGCCGTCCACTTGATTTTTGGCGATAGTAATAGCTTCTTTTTCAGAGATAATTGATTTTGTAGCACTTGGAATTTGTGTGCTTTCAAGCTTGCTGTCATTTCCTTTTGCATATGCATTCATTCCGATTGCACCGCTTACTAAAAGAGTAGTTGCTAATGAACCAATAAATAATTTTTTCATCATTTATGCCGCCTAAGTTTGTTTTGTCTTACAGTTAATACTATAACCAGACAAAACTAAAGGACGGGGAAAGGAAGGTTAAAATTTGGAGAGAAAAAGATTTCAATATTTTAACCAAATAAAACACCAGGTTCGTCCCTGAAATTAGGTAAACCTGGTGCTTATATTTTTTTAGTCATCCCAATCTACTGATTTCACTTCTCCGGTGTAGGCATCCACTTGAACGACGGCTTCACGATCATCTTCCCCATTTTCGATTTCCACTTCTACTAGGTAATAGGGGGATTGACCAGAAATCGCATGAAACTCTGCGTCATCCTCATCTGCCATCCCTTTAAGATGATTGGCTGCTATTTTTACAGCTTCTTGTTTAGTTATTAAGGTGACTTCAGCAGGTTCTTCTGCTGGTTTTTCTTCTTCATTTGTCAGTACTGGTTCTTCCTTTTCTACTTGCACTGGCTTTTCTGTTTGGGCTAGAGATAGCACGTCTCCACTTTTTGCATCTATTTTAATGACATATACGCCGGTTTCGAGCTTTATTTCTATTTGATATTCGTCTTTAGTCTTTGTTGTTTTTATAATATCTCCAGGATACTTTTCAAGGACAACTGAGTTCGCTTCTTCTTCTGTTAGGTCTTTTGCTGAGATTGAAGGGGCTAGCCAAAAGACCAGGCAAACCACAAGGAGAATAATTCCTACTGGCCATACCCATTTCTTTTTCATCCTGTATCACTCCATGTCACAATTTGTTAGCCATAGTATACAACCTGAAAGTAAGAAAATGATGAGAAATAGATGATTTTCTATCTGCTTTCTGTTGATTTGAAAAAAAGCGTAACAGTAGTACCACGATTTTCTAAGCTATTAAGCTCTATCCGTATCCCGATTGCATTTGCTATTTGCTTTGCCATTGTAAGTCCTAGTCCAGAACCACCTTGTTTTCTGCTTCTTGCTTGGTCTACACGGTAAAAACGGTCAAACACCTGAGGTAAATCATCCTTTGGTATTCCTATTCCTTTATCTTCAATTTGGATATATGTCTCATCGGATGCTTGTCCGATATGAACTATAATTTGGTCCTCACTATATTTTCTGGCATTATCTAAAAATATATAAAGTAATTGTCTCAGTTTTTGTGCATCTGTGTAACCAGTCGTGATTCCGTTGCCTTCCACTAATACTTTACGTTGATAGGTATTTTGAAAGGTGTTTGCTGTGTCTGTTACAAGCTCTGTTAAGTTGATTTGTTCTATTTGAATATTCCATTGTTCCTGCTGTCTTGCTAGTTGTAATAATTGCTCTGTCATTTCTCTCATCCGCACAGCTTCTGAGTGAATGGCATCAATCGATTCCTCAAACAAATCGGGTCTTTCTAAGCCTCTTCGTTTTAGAAGGTCAGCATAATTTTCAATGATCGTTAGGGGAGTTCTCAATTCGTGTGAAGCATTGGAGACGAATTGTTCCTGTTTTTCAAAGTTTGATTGGAGTATATCAATCATATGATTAAATGTTTCTCCCATTTCTACTAGTTCACTCTCCGAAGTATTTTCCAGTTCTAATCTTTTAAATTGAGCATTTTTTTGGATTTCCTTCATCGTATCAATCATGGATCTAATTGGTTGGATTATTAAATTACTCAAAACTCTACTAGACAGAAAAACAGGTATCATTGCAATTATCGTTACAACGATAAGCACGATTCGTAATATATTGAGCATGTTATCCATTTCCTGTATGCTACTTGTTACTTGCAGGTTCACAACACTTCCATCATTCCAAACAACTGGATAGGAGACGAATACATAGCGTTTCTTTTCTAATTTGACTACTTCACTTGTCTCCCCAGTAAAAAAATTCTTTGGTCGTGATTCTAGTGCTGCCTCAGAAGGAGAGGTGATTTTCGCGTGAGTTGTTAAATCATTTTTTACTACTCGAATCATCCCTTCGACGGGAAGATAAGCACGAAGAAGTTGATCAGGAGGAAGACGATCTTTTGTCTTTCCGATATCTGTGACAATCTTTTCTACATTCGCCTCTGCTCTATTAAGTTCGTTCGTCAGCATTAAATGGCTGAAAAGAAAATAGATAGAAGCGTTCATCAGGATTAATAAAACAATAAACAACACGGAAGTATATAAATTTATCTTATTTCGAAGTTTCATGTCGCATCCTTTAAGACATAACCGACGCCTCTTACGGTATGGATGAGTGCGTGATCATAATTAGCATCCACTTTTTTGCGTAAGTAACGAATATATACATCTACGATTTTTGTTTCTCCATCATAATCATAGCCCCAAACCGCTTCTAAAATTTGCTCACGGTCTAAAACCTGTCGCTTATTTTTTAATAAATATAAAAGAAGATCGTATTCTTTTGGTGTTAAGTCAATATCGCATTCTTGGCGAATTACTTCTCGTGTTTTTTCGTTTACTTTTAGATCGCCGACATGAAGCCATTCATCATCTACTGTTACTGTGGAGGTTGCAACTTGTTTTATACGCAAGACTGCGCGAATTCTTGCAAGTAATTCTTCCATGCGAAAGGGTTTGGTAATATAGTCATTAGCGCCGAGATCAAGACCAGATACTTTGTCTTCAATCGAATCTTTGGCAGTCAACAATATAACTGGGATTAAAGAGTCTTTTAATCGGATGCGTCGGAGTAATTCAATTCCACTCATCCCGGGCAGCATGACATCTAATAATATGAGGTCCCATTTTTTAGAAAGATACGCTTCTAGTGCATCAATGCCATTTGTAGCCTTCCCTAGTTCATATCCTTCATATTCTAACTCGATTTCCAGAAGTCTTAAAATTTTCTCTTCGTCTTCTACAACTAAAATAGATTCTTTGGACAAAAGCTATTCCACCCCTTGTTCTAAATCACTGTCTATATCTTACATTACTTGAGTAAATAATAAAAAGAAGTTGATATGAAACCATGAAAAAAGCTCAATTGATTCATCACGAACCAATTGAGTTATACTTACTTCTTCATGTTAGACAATTACATGATGAGACGATAGGAGGTATTAGTCTTTCGTAATCAATTAACAAAATCAGATTGAGTTAACCTTTATAAAATCCGTTCTATATAATCACCTCCGGATTAAAGTTTTCTCTCTTTTAAAGAGATTAGTATAGTGTATTAAAACTATTTGGAAATGCTTAGGTCCCTATCTTGAATAGAAAAAAGTCTAGTGCAATTTCAATTGAAAATTATAAAATTGGAAGGAATTTGGTGTTTTTTGTCGAATCTATATGTAAACCTTTAAATAAAAATGGTTGTATTTGCATATTTTAAGAGAGAAAGAAATTCATGAGGGGGGAGTAGTTTGAAAAAGGAAGAAGTTGAATCGCTAAATCCGTTTTTCTCCATTTGGCTTTCCACAAGAGAAACGATTCGTTATGTGTTGGATTATAAAGATATAAGGTTTTCATTAATGATCGTGGCTATTGCAAGTATACCAAATGCAATTGGTGCGATAGGAGAATGGGAAACGAGGTTTGATATACCATTATGGAGGTTGCTGATTGGGAGTTTAATATTAGGCCCGATAATCGGTTTAATTGGATTGCCAATTGGAGCAGCTTTATATACCTTTGTCGGAAAATGGTTTGGTGGATCTGGAAAGTTTAAAGAAATGGTTCAAGCTGTAGGTGTAAGTATGATTCCTATTATTTGGATGACACCTTACTATATAGTAGATGCATTAATTACTAACAAGGCAAAGGCAGATACGATAACTTGGCAATTATCCGCAGGTGCAATTGGTTGGTCGTTACTATCGTTTTTGATCATGACGACATTCACGATTTGGATGATTGTCATTCAAAGTAAGGCAATTGGAGAAGTACATCAGTTTTCTAGTTGGAAAGGGTTTTGGACGATAATTATCCCTTCTACCGTGATTTTTATTATTATATTCATTATTACAATCACTATTGTATTTTCATCTCTGGGGTAAACATATATTCATATATAGAAGGTGCTAACGCTTTATCTATTTTTAATAGTAAAGTTTTGGCACCTTTTTGTGTTAATGAAATTAATTAACGAAATTAAAATAAAAAGTTGAAATAATATTTCAAATATTTATAATAGATGAATATAATTGTATTAATAATAGGGGAAGTGATTCATTGTATCTATTAGGGATAGATGGAGGCGGCACGAAAACAGAAGGAGTGGTAGCGGATGCATATGGAAACGTTTTCGTTAGGGTAGTAACGGGTCCAAGCAATCCAACTTCCATGTCTAAAGAAGAATTTGAACGGACTATAAGCGAATTATTGCAACAAATACAAAGTAAAAATCCAGATATATTTAACCAAATTGAAGTTTGCTTCGCGGGAATGGCTGGAGTTGGAGAGAAAGGTAGTCAAAGATATACGAAGGAACTATTAAAAAAATATTTACCTTCAAGAACCAATATCTTCGTGGATAACGATGCCGTTAATGCTTTGTATTCCGGTACGTTAGGAGAAGCAGGGATTGTACAAATAGCGGGAACTGGTGCCATCACATTTGGGATCAACAAAAATAAGAAAGTGTCACGAGTAGGTGGCTGGGGTTATTTATTTGATGATGAAGGTAGTGGCTTTTACTTGGGGAATGAGGCTCTAAAAGCTGTATTCAAAGAACATGATGGTCGTGGACCTTCCACCACATTGAAAAAGCAAATTTTGAGTTATTTTCAACTAGAATCAGTTCCTGAAATTATTGAAAAAGTATATGGGCGGGAACATCCTAAATCTGTGATAGCACCAATTAGTCGTTTTGTAGTAGAAGAGGCAATAAATCAAGACGTAGTAGCACTGGAAATTATAGATGAGGCATGTGAGAAAATGTTCCATTCTATTAAGACTTGTCACCAAGTTCTATTTCAAAATGAAGAGCCTACTATAATAGTGCTGTCTGGTGGGGTTTTTACAGATTCAAAACTGTTCATTCAACGCTTCCAGAAATTAGCGATGAGTAGCACTTTACCCAATCTCATGTTTCGTAAAAATATTATCCCGCCAGTGGGCGGTGCCATTGTAGCTGGTTTAAATAATGTACAGATGAAGCTTGGAGTAGAATTTGCTGAAACATTCTATAAGCAGTTTAAAGAGTTTGATATCCTATGATATTAAAAAATGTTTTAGATATAGAGATAGATGACATAGTCCAACTTTGGAATGATAGTATCGGTGAAAGATTTCCGATGTCTGAAAAACTGTGGACGCAAAACACATTGCAGGATAAAAATGTTTTAAGAGAGGCGTCCATTGCAATTTATCAAAACGAGCAGTTAATGGGGCTAGTAGTAGCGAAGTATTATCAAGAAGATTTTCAGGTAAATATATCTCCAAATATAGGTTGGATTCAATGTCTACTTGTTAGGAAATCAGCAAGAAATCAAGGTATTGGATATAAACTTTTAAATCATGTTGAGAAGGTATTTTGCGATCTATCTCTAAGTGAGATTCGATTAGGAGGAGATCCTTGGCACTATTTTCCGGGAGTGCCTTACGAGGATATAGTAGCAATAAAATGGTTTGAAAAACATGGATATAAGAACAACTCCATCGTAACAGATTTATTGAAGGAAGTAAGAAACATGAAACCATACAAGCTTGAAAATTCCTCCCATCATTTTAGAGTATTAACGAAGGAAGACATTCCAAAATTGCTCTCATTTCTTGAAGTAGTATTTCCAGGGCGATGGCATTATGAAGCTTTGCGTTATGCGGACATGGGCGGAAATGGAAGAGAATTTATTGGATTATTTTTGGGTGATGAATTGCAAGGCTTCTGTAGGATAAATGACATAAATTCTCCTATTATCGCCCAGAATGTATATTGGTCTCCGCTAGTTTCGGGACCACTCGGAGGAATTGGTCCATTAGGGATTGCACGTCATGTAAGGGGAAATCAGTATGGTATTGATTTGATAAGAGCTGCAGCCAATGAGTTAACGGCTAGAGGGATGGACTATATCGTTATCGACTGGACTCAACTAGTTAGCTTTTATGAAAAACTCTCTTTTATGCCATGGAAAGAGTATCAAACGATGTCAAAATCTATTTAGTATTTTAGGGGGATGGTTGATGAGATCACAGATTATTTCATTTTTACAAAAAGAAATAGATAACAGAGTAACACCTGGTGCAGTCATTCGCATCAAGCATAAAGGGGAATGGATTATAGAAGAGGCATTAGGAAGCAATAGTTTGGAAGATGATAAAGTTCCTATGACAGCTGAGCATCTTTTTGATGTGGCTTCCTTGACAAAAGTCATGGCTACCTTACCAGCAATACTTCAACTTTTTCAAACTGGGGATATTTATTTGCAAGATAAGGTAGCCCGATTTCTACCAAATTTCGCGCAAAATGATAAAGGAAATATAACGCTTCAACAATTATTGACTCACTCATCTGGACTCATTGCCCACCGTCCTTATTTTGAAAAACAGCTTACGTATGATGAGGTGTTAGCTGATATTTACAAAGAAAATCTAGTTTATACTCCCGAGACAAAAGTAGTTTATAGTGATTTAGGTTATATACTTTTAGGCGCCATTATTGAAAAAGTAACTGATCAACCTCTTCAAGACTATGTGAAGAATAATATTTATAAACCTCTACAAATGTCCCATACAACCTATTTACCTAGTGTAGAAAGACATCAATATGCACCAACTGAGTATTTGCCACACTTGCAAGACTTTAAGTACGGGATTGTCCACGATGACAATACGGAATTTATGGGAGGAATTAGTGGGCATGCAGGATTGTTCTCAACTATAGGAGATATTGCGAAGTTTTGTGATATGTTGGAATGCAATGGAGAAAAAGATGGCAAGCAGTTTCTACATCCATTATGGATTCAAAAGTCTCGAGAGAATTTCACCTCTTTCTCCTCAGAAGCAAGAGGAATTGGATGGCAATTAAAAGGAAATGGCACGAGTCCTATAGGTGATTTGATGTCTACTCAAACTTATGGACATACAGGGTTTACGGGAACAAGCTTTTATATAGATCCAAAAAGCGAACTTATTATTATTTTGTTAACAAATCGTGTGTATTTTGGCAGGCAAGATGAAATGGTTCGTTTAAGACCACGGCTACACAATCTCATTATGACAAATTTAACTAGTTAGGAGCGTAATTATGCATTTAATGATTGTAGGTGCGCATTGTGGAGATGGAGAAATACAAGCTGGTGCAATTGCACACAAATATGCAAAAGCAGGATATAAAGTGACCTTTCTACATTTGACTGCGGGAGAAAAAGGTACTCCTCCCCATGTAGATGTAGAAACGTATAGAAAACAAAAAATACAAGAAGCGGAGAAAGCGGCCGCTGTTTTAGGCGGGACAAGTATTACGCTAAATCACAAGGATGCTGAGCTTACTTTTAATGATGAGCTTGTTAAAGAAGTGGCAACAGTTTTCAGAAAAGAAAAGCCTGATTTTGTCATAACACACTGGATAAATAGCATGCATCCAGATCATCGTCTTTGCCAGTTAGTTGTGCAGGACGCTTGGCTAAAAGCATCACTTCCTGGTTTTGATTTGGAGGGATTGCCACCTCACGGACTTCGAAGAGTTTTCCATAGTGAAAATTGGGAGGACATGGAGGGATATGAGCCGGATATATATGTAGATGTGTCGGAATCTTTTGACGCCTACTTAGAAGCATTGTCTTGTTATTGGTTTATCATGAATTCTTCCAGTTTTCGCTACTATGATTATTACAAAGCATTAGGGACGATGCGTGGTTGTTTAGCAAGGACAACATATGCGCAGACACTACAAAACTCAAAGGGACTACATGTAAGAAAAGAAGGAGATATTCCTGGATTTCCGATTGGATAAGGAGGAGCACAATGAGTTTGCAGAAAAAAGCAGGTCGATTATTAATAGCTGGTTTTAAAGGAACGACCATTTCCGAAGAGATCAAACACCTTATACATGAATACCACATAGGTGGAGTAATATTATTTGGTCGTAACATAGGAACTCCAAAAGATATTCTGGCCCTCACCCAAAGCTTACAGCAGGAAGCTAAAGAAGCCGGCTATAAGACACCTTTGTTAATTTGTATCGATCAAGAAAATGGAGTAGTTCGTCGTTTGGGAGAAGGAGCAACGATTGTGCCGGGTGCGATGTTACTTGGTGCAACATATCGACCTAATTACGCTTATCAGGCAGGATTTGTAACTGGCAAAGAGTTAAAAGCACTCGGTATTAATTGGAACTTGTCTCCTGTGGTAGATATCAATAATAATCCTGAAAATCCTGTGATAGGAGTGCGATCTTTTGGTGAAAAACCGGATGAAGTAACGGAAATGGCTAAACAATCTATGTTAGGTATGCAAGCAGCAGGAGTCATGACGACTTTAAAACACTTTCCGGGACATGGTGATACAAGTGTGGACTCTCACTTGGATTTACCTGTTATTACTCATGATCTTAAAAGGCTACACGACGTGGAATTAGTCCCTTTTAAAGGGTGTATTCAGGCAGGTGCTGACGCCATCATGAGTGCCCATGTGTATTTTCCGGCACTTGAAACGGAAACGAACACACCTGCTACATTATCCCGCGCAGTTATCACAGGTTTACTTCGAGGGGAACTTGGTTTTGGCGGGGTTGTGACAACTGATTGCATGGAGATGGACGCAATAGCAAAAGGAGTAGGAACTGTAAATGGATGTGTACAAGCCATTAAAGCAGGCGTCGACTTAGTGATGGTATCTCACATACATTCCTTGCAAGAGCAGGCAATACTAGAAATTATGGAAGCAGTAAAAAATGGAGATATAGAAGAGCGGCAACTGGATGATTCTATTGCCAGAATTGAGCGTATGATTGCCAAATATACTTCCTGGGAGGAGATAGAGGACGCACAAGTAGTGGCAGACTTCGTTGGATCTGAAAGTCATCAAAATGAGATGAGAGAGATTTATCAAGCTGGTATTACAATTGCTAGTGGACAGGGATCAGCTATATTACCTAGTGATCGTGTGTTGCTCATTTTCCCGACCAATGAATATGCAACAATGGTCGAAGATAAACGATATGCAACATTAGAAATGGCGGAGCAATTAAAAAAGGTACATTCGAATATGGAAATAATAGAAATAAAGTCTCCCCAATTCATAGATCAAATAGAATTTATAGTCTATCAAGTGAAAAACTTTGATAGAGTAGTTGTTTTAACCTTGAATGCAGTTCAGAACAAAGGTCAGCAAACACTAGTAAATAGATTATTAGAAACAGGAAGACCGATAGATGTTGTAGCTGTACGTTCACCTTATGATGCAAAATTATTTCCACAGGTAAATCGCATGATTTGCACATACGAATTTACGAAAGTGGCATTTGAAATCGTTGCTGAATATTTGGTTGGAAAAAGAGATATTAAAGGGAAATTACCAGTAGCACTACAATAAGTGAAAATATTTTTCGGTAATTTAGAAAAGTATTGAAATTTAATTTCAGAACATTTAAAATACAGTTAAGCGCTTTCATCTTATTATTTTAATAGAAAGGGAGTGTCACGTTGAAACCTATGCGTGTGTGTGGTCTTATGTCAGGAACTTCTCTCGACGGGCTAGACATCGCCATTGTAGACTTTTCATTTGTTGATAAACAACTTCAGTATGAATTAAAGCAATTTATGACGATCCCGTATTCAAAGGAATTGACGACCCAATTATTACAATTAATGAATCCAACTGTAACCATTCAAGAAGTGTCTTCTATGAATATGTACTTAGGCGAACTTTACGCACAACTCATTAAAGCTGCTCTTGAAAATTTTTCAATGGATTACAATTCAATCGATTTAATCAGTACGCATGGTCAAACAATTTGGCATGAACCTATTATTGAATATGATGGACTGTTTGCACGATCGAATACACTGCAAATTGGAGATATCTCCGTACTTGCGGAATATAGCGGTATTCCAGTAATCGGGGATTTCAGAACGAGAGATATGGCTGCAGGGGGGCAAGGTGCTCCACTTGTACCATTTGCAGACCAACTCCTTTTTCAAGCCGAGGAAGTAGGAAGAGTACTTGTCAATATTGGCGGAATTGCAAATATTACTGTACTTCCTTCGAAGAATGCAGAGCAGGATGTTCTTGCGTATGATACGGGTCCCGGAAATATGATTATTGATGCATTTGTTTCATTGTATACAAATGGAGAGCAACCTTATGACGAAAATGGTAATTTTGCTAAAGAGGGTACTGTACATCAGGAATGGTTAAAAATATTGATGAATAATGATTATTTCAGTTTACCTGTGCCCAAAAGTACAGGTAGAGAATTATTTGGGAAGACATATGCAGAGCATCTTTGGTTAGAGGGGGATCAATTTGGAATTTCTGCTTTGGATAAAATAGCAACCATAACTATGTTTACTGCATATTCAATAGCAAGGGAAATTCAAAAATACATTCAGACACATCATTTAAAAGAGGTATTCATTAGTGGTGGAGGGGTTCATAACGCTACATTGTTAGCTTATTTTAAGGAATTTTTACCTGGAGATATAGTTGTGAAACCATCAGATGCTTTAGGTATAAATAGTGACGCAAAGGAAGCATTTGTTTTTGCGTTACTTGGTTATTTATGATTTCATAAAGTACCGAATAACTTACCTACCACTACAGGAGCGAAGCGTCAAACGATTTTGGGGAAAATTGCTTGGTGAGAACATTTAAAGGGGAAATGTAGAATGAAGAAAATGTGGAAAAAGTCGATGCTTTCAATCGCTTCACTAGGTTTAGCAGCTTCTGTATTAGCAGCTTGTAGTGATGATACAAAGGAAGTGGGCTCGGCGGATGAATTCAAAGGGAAAATAACTGTTTGGGACGGTCCAAGATGGCCGGACAAAGATGAAAATAAATTTCATTGGTTAGAGGCTAAGATTAAAGAATACGAAGAAGCACACGAAGGAGTAGAAATCGAATTAGTTCAAGTTCCTTGGGCGGAAATGGGAGATAAACTAGGGGTAGCTATTGCCGGAAAATCATGGCCAGACATTGCACCTGTCGATATTAGTGGCAGTGCTGTAAGTATCGATCATATCGAGCAAGGGGTTGTAGAGCCGTTAGATGACTATTTTGATAAAGAGGCAAAAGCGGATTTTTATGAAAATGCTTTAGATGCTTACACGTATGACGGAAAAATGTACGGCATTCCGAACTCAATCACGCTTCACTCTATGCTTCTAAACTTAGATTTGTTTGCTGAAGCAGGAGTAACCCCTCCCGAAGGTGGAGAATGGACGTATGAGGAGTTTTTGGATGCTGCCAAAAAGCTAACGTTTGATCGTGACGGCGATGGAAAGATAGATGTTTATGGTTTTTCAACTTATATTATGCCTGGATACTATGAGGCATGGCCATTCTTCTATAAAAACGGAGGATCACCACTTAACGAAGACATGACAGAATTTACATTTGATACTCCAGAAGTGGTTCAAGCAATTCAAGACCTGGCGGACTTAAAGCTGAAAGAAAAAGTCGCACCTGAAACTCATGGTGGAAATGACGTTGGTGGCACATTCCAAGCTTGGGCAAATGAGGAACAACGTACAGTAGCAATGCAACCTTGGGCAACATGGGCAATTGGTGCTGCACAAGGTAAATATCCGACAAACTTTGCTGTAGCTAACTATCCTACAGGCGAATCTGAAAAACCTACAACAATCGGTGGTGTAGGTGGTTGGGTAATGTTCCATCAAGGAGAAGACGCAAACAAAAAAGCAGCAGTAGCTGACTTCATGAAGTTTATATCGACAGCAGAAGAGCAATACCATATGGCACAAAATTATGGTATTTTCCCAGCACGTGTTAGCGCAGCCGAAATGGATCCTTTTAAAGATAATCCAGAAATGACTCGTGCAATGGAAATGTCTGACCAAGTTGTTATGCTTCCTCGTCATCCTGAATGGAGAAAAATTGACGAAGCAATTCAAACACAGCTTCAATTGGTTTTTAATGGAGAAAAATCAGCAGAAGATGCAATGGCAGATGCAAAGAAAGCTGTTGACGAGTTACTAAAATAATTATTTTATAGCAGGCTCTGCATCATGCAAGCCTGCTTCAATTTTAGGAGGTGACCCATTTTGATACAACAGCCAATTGGTGCAACACCAAAAAAAGAAGGAACAGAAAGAAAAAAACCAAGCAGAAAGATTTTACTACAAATGATGAAAAATTATAGTTCCTATCTGTTTTTAATGCCAAAATTGCTTTTATTTACACTGTTCGTGGCTATTCCGGTTGTTTGGGCTTTTGTGCTTTCATTTCAAGAGTACAAAGTATTTGGTAGTGAGTTTGTTGGAATTGATAACTACATAAAAGTATTTGAAAGCGAAGCTTTTCGAATAGCTTTGAAAAACACGTTGCTTTTCACAGTTGTAACCGTTCCGTTTAGTGTGATAAGTGCTCTTGTCATTGCATCCATGATATTTGTATTAGGAAAGCTATCTCAAAGCTTCTTTCGTTCAGCTTTTTACCTGCCAACAGTTACTTCCATGGTCATTATCGCAATGGTATGGCGTTGGATGTATAACTATGAATTTGGATTATTTAACTACGTATTAGGTTGGTTTGGAATCGAACCTCTCAATTGGTTAGGGCAATCATCAAGCGCTTTATGGGCTTTGATTATTATGCAATGCCTCATCCCCTTCGGCGTTGGTATTATTATGTATTTAGCATCGATGGGTTCTATTTCGGAATCTCTTTACGAAGCAGCAAGGATTGATGGAGCAAGTACCTTTAAGCAATGGCTTTATATTACAGTGCCATTATTGAAACCTACAACATTGTATCTTGTGTTATTAAGTACAATTGGCTCCTTTCAAGTATTTACTCAGATCATTATGATGACGGGTGGAGGACCGGGTAGCGCTACCGAAACGTTAGTCCATCTTATTTATAAAACGGGTTTCCGGGATTTTGAATTTGGTTTCGCTGCTGCACAATCGGTTGTATTATTTGTTATCATCCTTATCTTCTCGATTATCCAATTTCGGGTACTTCGTCATGATGAGTGATTGGAGGAACGACTATGAAAAAAAATTCGTTTAACGGATTAAATAAACTAATTATTTATGTACTATTAACGATATTTGCGGTTGTTTCACTACTTCCACTTTATTGGGTATTCTCTACATCACTACAGCTAAGTAGCTACCAATCAAAAGATATGGAACGCCCTATATCTTATGTAGATGCAAATCCACCCAAAATGTATCCTATGGGAATTCCTTTATATTTTGAGCATTGGTCTGGAGCAAGAGAAGCGAAAAAAGCAGACAATATAGAAGATGAGACATATCACCGCGAGATGATGGAGCATATTGTTGACAATACATTCTCGAGCTTTAAGAGTCTCTTTCAAAAGCATGATATTGGAAAGTGGTTTTTTAATAGTTTGTATATTTCAGTGGTTGTTACGTTCGGAATCTTATTAATAGATTCGATGGCGGGTTACGTATTAGCTAAAAAGAAATTTCCTGGTAGAAACTTAATTTTTTGGATTATTATTTCTACGATGATGATTCCAGGACAAGTGACGCTCGTACCGCTTTTCATGATGATTCGTGATTTGGAACTGATGGATACACATTGGGCGCTCATTTTACCTGATTTATCGATGGTGTTCGGTGTGTTCTTAATGAGACAATTTATGTATTCTATCCCAGACGAGTTACTCGAAGCGGCGAGAATGGACGGGGCAAGTGAGTGGAGGACGTTCTGGACTGTCGTTTTACCTCTTGCAAAGCCAGGACTGGCTGCCCTTGGTATTTTTACCTTCATGAATGTTTGGAATTCATTTTTATGGCCGATTATCGTCTTGAATAGTGCTGAGTTATATACATTACCTGTAGGATTAAAAACATTACAAGATGCCAACTTAGCTAGTTTTAAATTGTTGATGAGTGGCGCGGCGGTTGCAGCTATTCCAATGATTATTGTATTTATACTATTCCAACGTTACTTCGTAAAAGGGTTAACGATAGGCGGAGTAAAAGAATGAAACATAACGTTAAATTGGGTATAGATGTTTTTATGGAAAAGCATATAAGTGTATTAAAGGGAAAAAGAGTAGGGCTTTTAACCAATCAAACAGGTGCTAATGCCAAGTTGATATCTACTATTCGTTTATTTCACCAACATCCAGACATTAACTTAACCACACTGTTTGCTCCTGAGCATGGATTGAAAACAGCTGTGAAGGAAGGTGAAAGATTTTCTCATATGATCCATGAAGAAACAGGTATAACAGTATTTAGCCTGTATGGTCAATCTAAGAAGCCAACGCCTATTATGATGGAACAAGTAGACGTAGTAGTTTTTGATATTCAGGACATTGGTTCGAGATACTACACCTATTTATATTCACTTGTTTACATGATGCAGGCATGTGCCAAAATTGGGAAGAAGGTTATTATATTAGATCGTCCGAATCCAATTGGAGGATCTGCGGTGGAGGGTAATTTATTGGAGGATGATTTCAAATCATTTGTCGGTTTGTACCCAATACCCAATCGTCATGGTATGACTGTCGGCGAATTGGCGACCTATTTCAATGAAGAGTTTTCCATTCACTGTGATTTGACTGTCGTAGAAATGGAAGGCTGGGTAAGAGATTGTTATATAACGGATATACAATTGCCATGGATCCCGCCTTCACCTAACACAACGAATTTAGATATGATGCTGTTGTATCCAGGCACCTGCTTAATAGAAGGAACTAATTTATCTGAAGGCCGCGGCACCACACAACCATTTGAAATTATTGGAGCTCCATTTATAAACGGAGTCTATTTACAGGATGAGATCAATGCTTTGGGGATGGAGGGGGTAACCGCTAGGGATATCTCATTCAACCCTACATATCAAAAGTACGAAGGCGAAAGTTGTGAAGGTATTCAGCTACATATCACCAACCGAACATTGTTTAAACCATTATCTACTATTGTCCAAGTGTTAAGGGTAATTGCTAAAATGTATCCGGAAGAACTAAAGTTTCTAGAATACGACAACTTAAAGCATCCCATGTTCGATTTGCTAGCTGGCAGCGATAGTTTACGAAAAGGATTGTTAACAAATCAAACAGATAAATTTCTATTAACATGTCAATTAGACAGTGATAAATTCATAGAAAATAGACGACCATACTTACGATATAGATAGGAAGGAAGAGCGATGAACAATATATCACTTCTAACAACTGAAAAGTTTAACCCGAAGTCGCATCACTTAGATGAGATGAATATAAAAGAAATCTTAGAACTCATGAACGAGGAGGATCAATCAATTCCCCAAGCAGTTCAGAGAGTGATTCCACAAATTGAGGAAACCGTTAAAAAAGTAGTAAAAGCTTTTGAAAGTGGAGGTAGTCTCATTTATATCGGAGCTGGAACAAGTGGTAGAATTGGTGTCTTAGATGCAGTAGAATGCCCTCCGACTTTCAGTACCTCTCCAAATATGGTGAAAGCTGTTTTAGCGGGGGGAGAAGGAGCTATGTTCACAGCGGTAGAAGGAGCAGAAGATGATGAATTGCTCGGTGCAGAAGATTTGCAAAAACTAAATGTGAGCGAAAATGATGTGGTTATAGGAATAGCTGCAAGCGGTCGAACTCCTTACGTGAAGGGTGCATTAATATATGCAAATTCCTGTAAAGCAACAACTGTGAGTCTTTCAAGTAATAAAAACTCGACGATAAGTGAATTTGCTTCTATTAATATTGAGGTTGTAACAGGTCCCGAAGTACTGACAGGATCGACACGTTTGCGCGCAGCCACTGCTCACAAAATGATTTTAAATATGATATCCACTACAGCTATGGTTAAGACTGGGAAAGTATATAAAAATTTAATGGTAGATTTGAATGCTAGCAATTTCAAGCTTAGAGAACGTGCTAAAAAAATGGTTTGTTACAGTACAGGGGTTTCAGATGAGGAAGCAGAACATATCCTTGAAGAAACTGCTTATGACGTAAAACTAGCAATTGTCATAATTTTAACAGGTGTAGATAAAGCTAAAGCAAAAAAGCTTATTTCAGAAACAGGAGGATTTGTAAGAGACGCGGTAAAATTAGCTTCTATAAAAGAGGGGTGAACGATATGTACCGATCATTTCGAAGCGGGGATGAAATAGGAATCATTGAATTGTGGAACAAAGTTTTAAATCGCGATCCGATTAATGCATCACGATTTCGGAAGCAAGTATTACTAGATGCTAACTTTGATCCAAATGGATTGATTGTAGCAGTTCAAGAAGAAAGAATAGTAGGAGCGATATTAGCGATAACAAGGAAGCTGCCGATGGAAGGAACGAATTTGGAATCAGATACAGGATGGATTACATTTTTCATGGTGGAAGCAGGTTATGAAAGAAAAGGAATCGGGCATCAATTAGTAGAACGAGCATGTCAATATATTAAAGATCAAGGGGCAGAAAAGGTTTTCTTTTCATCGTATGCTCCCAACTACTTTTTACCAGGTATCGATGAAGAACGATATTCAAGTGGCTATGCTTTTTTAAGAAAAGAAAAGTTTAAAAGAGTATATTCTCCTGTTGCTATGCATCGTGTATTAACAAATTATGAATATCCATTAAACGTTCTGGAATTAAAAAAGCAACGTGAACAGGAAGGCTACTCCTTTGGCCGAGTTCAAGACGGAGATTTATATGCATTAATCCAATTTGCGAATATCCATTTTAATCCTGATTGGGGAAGAGCGATCCGCGAGGGTATATTACAAGGAATGGATCCATCGCAAATTCTAGTAGCAAAAAAGCATAATAATATAGTTGGATTTGCCCTCTACGGAGGCTATGAAGGGATTAGAGAGAGATTTGGACCGTTTGGTGTAGATGAAAATGAGCAGGGTAAAGGCTTAGGAAAAATTCTTTTACATGAGACATTACAAGCAATGAGAGAACAAACCATTCTCGGAGCATGGTTTTTATGGACGAGTGAAACGAGTGCTGCAGGACATCTTTATTTAAAAAATGGTTTCCAAACCTTTAGAAAGTTCCATGTCATGGTAAAAGAACTGACAAATGAACAACAAGAATAAATACTGTAACTATTGAAATATAGGTAGAAGGATTGATTGGATGGGAATAGCGAGCGGAGGATTAGTTTTATTAAGTGAAATGCGAGAGACGCTTCCACCGTCTGAGCAAAAAATTGCGGACTATATTTTAGAAAACCCTGAAAAGACAGTAGGGATGACGGTGTCCGAACTAGGAGAAATGAGTCAAACAAGTGGAGCTGCGGTAACGAGATTGTGTAAATCTTTGAAACTAAAAGGATTTCAAGAGTTAAAGCTTCGGATAAATGGAGACTTAGGCCGTAAAATTGAAACGATTGACCGCGATATTAAACCAAATGAGCCCGTATCTATCACGATACAAAAGGTGACCGAACAAGCAGTACAAACATTACTAGAAACTGCCGAGTTAATTGACAGTCAGCAGTTAGAATTAGCTGTAAAAGCAATTGTAAAGGCTAACAACATCCATTTTTTTGGAGTAGGTGCTTCCGGTATTTCCGCAATAGATGCTCAGCAGAAGTTTTTACGTATTCATAAAGCATCAACGGTTAGTACAGATTTACATATGGGAGCTACGATTGTTGCGAACACCAGTAAAGAAGATGTTGTATTTGGTATTTCATTCTCAGGAAACACGTTCGAGGTGGAGAAAATATTAGAATTAGCAAATGAGAAGGGAGCTACGACCATTAGTTTAACTAAGTACGGTCAATCTCCTATTTCCCAAATATCAGATATCCAGCTATATACCTCTCCAACAAGAGAGGCCAATTTCCGAAGTGGTGCGACCTCTTCAAGATTGGCGCAACTACATGTGATGGACATATTATTTATGTCTGTAGCTTCCAAACAATTTGATACAACCATAACTTATCTTGATTCTACAAGAGAAGCAATTGAGGATATCCAAAATCAAACCTTTCGTAAGAAGAAAAAATAACGTTTCTAAAAATAAGAGGGTGCATAAAATGTCTGATTATATCCTTCAAAATATCCGAATATGTTTAGAAGATGGGCAAGTGAAATGGGGAGAAATTTTAATACAAGAAGGAAAAATTGCGCTAATTTCTGAACAGTCCATAGAAAATAGTATTGCAACCCGGTTCGATGGTAAAGGGTTCTTAGCACTTCCCGGTTTTATAGACATTCATATTCATGGGGCAGTAGGTGCTGATTTTATGGATGGCGAGGAACAAGCAACAAAGGAAATTGCAGCATACTTACCTCAAGAAGGGACGACCTCGTTTTTAGCGACGACCCTTACACACTCTCCTCAACAAATTCAGAAATGCGTGGAAGTGAATTCCCGCTTTCTGTCAGGGCTTGAGGAATATGAAGGTGCTGAAATGTTGGGATTCCATTTAGAAGGTCCATTTATTCACCCAGACCAATCAGGAGCACAACCGTTACAGTATATTCGTAAGCCTTCTATTGAATTAGTCAAAGAATGGTTTGGTGAACAGTTGAACTATTTAAAAATAGTAACGTTAGCACCAGAGTTAGATTCCAACTTTGAAATGATTCAATTTCTTACAAAAAAAGAGGTAATCTCTTCAGCAGGTCATACAACAGGAACATTTGCTGATATTGCGGAAGCTACTCGACATGGATTAACGCATTTAACTCATTTCACTAATGCCATGACTGGCTTGCACCATAGAGAAATTGGGGTTGTAGGTGCAGGTTTTTTGAATAACCAATTATTTTGTGAAGTAATCGCTGATGGAATTCATTTATCCGATGACATGTTAAAGCTAATTGTTCAAGTAATCGGATCAGATCGCTTAATACTCATCACTGATTCAATGCGTGCTAAAGGCTTACCGTCAGGCAATTACATGTTAGCGGACCAAAAAGTACAAGTGATTGGATCCAAAGCAACTTTAGAAAATGGAACACTAGCAGGAAGTGTGCTGAAAATGAATGATGCACTAAAAAAAATACAAAGTCTGACAGAAATTCCTGTTTTGGATTTAGCAAAAATGACATCGATGAATGCAGCTGAAAGGCTAGGAGTTTACGACAGAAAAGGAAGCCTAACGGTTGGGAAAGACGCGGATATTGTATTACTTAGTAAAGAATTTGACGTACGTTACACTTTTTGCAAAGGTAGGCTAAGTTATTCTCATGATTAGTTCGAAGAAAATACGCTGGATTGAAGTAGACACTTACCAAGAAATGAGTTTAAAGGCCGCAGATTGCTTTGAACAGCAACTATTACAGAAACCAGATAGTGTGCTCGGATTAGCAACTGGTGGTAGTCCAATAGGATTTTATGAAGAGTTCGTGAAGAGATATAAGCAAAGGGTTTTTTCATTTTCTCAAGTGAAGACATTTAACTTAGATGAGTATGTTGGAGTATCTCCAGCTGATGTGACTAGTTATCACAGTTACATGGAAAAACACTTATTTAGTCAGGTTGATATAGAGAAGAATGATATTCATATACCAAACGGATTAGCTCCAAACTTGCAGGAAGAATGTGTTCGTTACGAACAATCAATTCTACAAAGCGGAGGTATCGACTTACAGCTACTTGGAATTGGTGTGAATGGTCATATTGGTTTCAATGAACCAGGTACTTCGTTTCAATCAAAAACGCATGTAGTAACATTAGCAGAAGATACGAGGGCAGCAAATTCAATATATTTCTCTTCTAAGCAGGAGGTCCCGGAATACGCAATTTCTATGGGAATAGAAACGATCATGCAAGCAAAGAAAATTATACTACTTGCTTTTGGTGAACAGAAGATGAGAGCGATAGAACGATTAAAACAAGAAAGCATATCAGAAGATTTCCCGGCAAGTCGATTAAAGGAACATCCAAACGTAACAATAATTTATGGTAGATAAAAAAAGTTTGGGAGGAGAAGTCGTATGGCAGAGTTAAAATTAATAAATCTAACAAAGGAATACGATAAAGGTGTCTTAGCGGTAAAAGATTTTAACTTACATATTCAAGATAAAGAGTTCATCGTATTTGTTGGGCCATCTGGTTGTGGAAAGTCAACTACTTTAAGGATGATTGCCGGTCTAGAAGATATTTCAGCAGGGGACTTTGAAATTGATGGAAAACGAATGAATGATGTGGCACCTAAAAATCGTGACATTGCCATGGTTTTTCAAAACTATGCTTTATATCCACACATGACAGTTTATGAAAATATGGCATTTAGCTTAAAACTTCGTAAAGTACCGAAGAAACAAATTGACAAACGAGTACAACAAGCGGCCAACATATTAGGCTTAGAAGAGTATTTAAATCGAAAACCAAAAGCCTTATCCGGAGGGCAACGACAACGTGTTGCATTAGGTCGTGCTATAGTGCGAGATGCGAAAATTTTCTTGATGGATGAACCATTATCAAACTTGGATGCAAAATTACGAGTTCAAATGCGAACAGAAATTCAAAAATTGCATCGTCGATTACAAACGACAACCATTTACGTGACTCATGACCAGACGGAAGCAATGACGATGGCTACACGACTTGTAGTGATGAAAGATGGTATTATTCAACAAGTAGGAACTCCAAAAGAGGTATACGATCTACCTGTAAACGTATTTGTAGGAGGGTTTATCGGTTCACCTGCTATGAATTTCTTTAAAGGAATGTTGACTGCTGAAGGCTTACTATTAGGAGATATAAAAATGCGTGTTCCTGAAAATAAACAGGGACTCCTAAAAGAAAAAGGCTATTTTGGAAAAGAAATAATTTTAGGGATTAGACCCGAGGATATTTATACAGACACGAAAGATATTAGCGCACATGTCCATTCAACATTTCAAGCTACAATCGATGTTGCCGAGTTAATGGGTGCGGAAACTTACCTTTACTCAACGTTAAACGGATCAGAATTTATCGCTCGAATTGAGTCAAACTCAACAATTCAACCATTAGATACTATTTCCCTAGCGTTTGACATGGAGAAAGCGCATTTCTTTGATGCAAATACAGAGAATCGTATTGTTTAAACGGTTATCGCACAAGAGCCACTCTTCTATTTTGGAAGGGTGGTTTATTTGGTTGAACCAAAAATTATAGAAGACATAGACATGTGGACAACTTTTTCGAGTAGCATATTCAATGGCATATTTTAATCATAATATAGGGAAACTGTGCGGTGGTTAATGTTGTCTCAATCCAAGTAAACTTGTTATTTTAAGAAATGGTTGCTTTAACTTGGAATTTGATTGCTCTATTATTGACTTAGTTGCTTTAGGAATGGAATTGGTCGCTCTCCATGCCTGATTGATTGCTCTTATCCATTAACTGGATAAGAGTGCAGAAAGATTCTTCAAATTATGGAGATTCTGCGTAGTAAATAGACACCAGACTTCCCATTATTGCCAAAAGAGTATCAGCTAGATTGGTTTCGTCGTGTTCGAAGGGGAGTTTGTCGCGTTCGACCATTTACTGGATTTTAAGACGGTAAATATAAAGTAGGGATAATAAGTTTTATCAAAACAGCTGGAACTAAGTAAGTAGCAAACTCCTTTCATTTTCTCGCTTTAGTACTTTGTAATAACTGGAGTCTTGCACTTTAGCTTTCTACTAATAGCTCTTTTTTCATGTTATTATAGGTACAATAAAGGAACTTGTTTCCATCTCAATATTAAAAGACGGATTACTAGGAGGATAAAGAAATGAGACAAATTATTGCAATGGGGGGCGGCGGTTTTTCAATGGAACCGGAAAACCCGTTATTAGATCGATATATTTTGCAACAATCCACGAAAAAGAGACCGAAAATTTGTTTTATTGGAACGGCAAGTGGGGATGCAGATAGTTATATAGAAAAGTTTTATCAGTTTTTTCGACAAGAAGAATGTGAACCGACGCATTTCTCTTTATTTAAACCTTCTACGCGTGATATTAAAAAATTCATCATGGAACAAGACATCTTATATGTAGGTGGAGGAAACACCAAAAACCTAATGGTTCTTTGGAAAGAGTGGGAGCTTGATAAAGCTATTCGAGAAGCTTATAACAATGGAACAATTTTATCAGGTATTAGTGCTGGATCGCTTTGCTGGTTTGAAGAAGGGGTGACGGACTCTTATGGAGATGAACTTGAGCCTATTTCATGTCTTGGTTTAATAAGCGGGAGCAATTGTCCCCATTATGATGGTGAGGCAGATAGACGTCCTATGTATCAAAAGTTTATACGACAAGACATTATTGGGGCGGGATACGCTGCCGATGATGGAGTTGCTCTACATTTTACAGATGAAAAGTTGTCCAAGGTTGTGAGCTCTCGTCCACAAGCACACGGATATTATGTGGATAAGGGCTTAGAAACAAAGTTATCCACAATGTATTTAGGCGAAGAAGAAATAATTGTTGATAATAAAATGTAATGGGTAGTTTTCGATAAAGAGGCGATTTTTTAGAAATGAATTATATACAAAGAGGAACAAAAGAATATAAAAAGACAAATTTGGCCTTATTTGCCGCGGGGTTTATAACGTTTGCTAATTTATATAGTACGCAAGCAGTGCTACCAGAGTTTTCAAAGGAATTTCATATTTCACCGGCAGTAGCGAGTTTATCCTTGTCTTTTGCAACTTTTGCATTAGCGATTAGTCTCGTCATATTTGGATCTCTCTCAGAGGCATGGGGACGTAAAAGATTGATGACGATTTCTATTATTTCGGCATCTGTCTTAACGTTGGCAATTGCTTTTTCACCGAGTTTTGAACTTCTGCTTGCTTTGCGAATCATTCAGGGAATTGCGTTTGCAGGTCTTCCGGCTATTGCGATGGCATATTTGGGTGAAGAGGTGGAGCCAAAAAGCCTTGGAGTTGCTATGGGACTTTATATAAGTGGGAATTCAGTTGGTGGATTAGCAGGACGAATTATTATGGGAACGATGACAGATTTGTTTAGCTGGAAAATTGGAATGATTTTTCTTGGGTTACTTAGTATTGCGATTAGTATTTACTTTGTTGCTGCCTTGCCTACTTCTAAACATTTTGAACCGCGAAAGTTACAGGTTAGGGCTTTAGTAAAGTCGCTATTGGCTCATTTAAAAGATCCGGCAATGCTATGTCTTTTTGGTATAGGCTTTACATTAATGGCTGGTTTTGTTTCTTTGTATAACTATATTAGTTATAAATTACTTGATCCTCCCTATTCGTTGAGTACAACCATTGTCGGTTGGATTTTTATCATTTATTTGGTTGGAACGTTCAGTTCTACATGGTTTGGTAGTCTTGCTGATCGTTTTGGTCGACAAAAAGTTTTGATTTCAGGGATTGTCATCATGTTTGCTGGTAGTCTTATCACGCTTGATATTCATCTGGCATTAAAGATTGTTGGCATTACCATATTTACTTTTGGTTTTTTTGGTACTCATTCGATTGCGAGTGGATGGGTAAGTCATCGCGCAACTCATGATAAAGCACAGGCTTCATCGCTTTATTTATTCTTTTATTATGTCGGGTCGAGTATTGGTGGTACTGTGGGTGGAATTTTTTGGTCCAACTTTGGTTGGGCTGGAGTTGTTAGTTTGATCGCTTTTTTTCTTCTAGTGGCGATGTTACTTTCACGCTTCCTTCGTCGATTTTTAATGCATGAATGAAAACAGGTTTACTAGCCATATTAAAAAGGCACGAATGAGATGAAAGGGTGATGTAGACATGTCTTTTGAAAATTATAAAAAAGCAAGTAAATACACGAATTCGTTAAATCCAGACATTAAAAGCAAAAATATGAAAGAAGAAATTTCGATTGAGGCTGAATTTGATAGCTTACTACCAAAGCAAGAGCCAATGACGCCGAACCAACGTAAAGAGGGTATAGCGGATAAAATGTACAAAGATAAAGGTTAAGTAAAAAGGGGGGCTATCCACAAGTCATTATTGACATTGGGGATAGCCCCAAAACGTTTTCGCTTTAGTTTAGTCCAAATTCGGTAATTAATGCAGCTAATCCGCCTTGAAAGCCGCTACCTATTGCATTAAACTTCCATTCGTTATTGTGTCGGTAAATTTCTCCAACTACAAGCGCTGTTTCAATGGAAAAGTCTTCACCTAAATCATAACGGACGATTTCTTCATTTGTATCTTCATTGACAATTCGGATAAAAGCATTGGAAACTTGACCAAAGTTTTGTTTACGTAATTCTGCATCGTGAATAGTAACCGTAAAAACGACTTTTTGTACAACGCTTGGAACAAGTGGTAATTTGATGAGTAATTGCTCATCATCTCCGTCACCGACTCCAGTACGGTTATCCCCAGTGTGGATAACTGAGCCATCTTCACTTTCAAGATTATTATAAAAGATAAAGCTTTTTTCATTAAATGCTTTCCCGTTCCCATCCACGATAAATGCGGAAGCGTCTAAGTCAAAGTCATTCCCACCACTATACCTATTCGTATCCCAGCCTAATCCGACTAAGACATTTTTTAATCCTGGATTCGTTTTCGTTAAATCAATTTTTTGCCCCTTTGAAAGGTTGATAACTGACATTCTGTTTCCTCCTCATCCATTGTTAAAAATAAATTATTTTCTTTGTCCGTCCTCGTATTTCTTTTGTAGCTCTTCTAGTCGAAGACGTCCTTGTTCCCTCATTTTGCGGTTTTCTTCTTCAATTGCCTTTGTTTCATTCATTCCACGCATAATTGTATCCCATGTTTGTTCAATTGTTTCGATTTTAATGCTAGGTTGGCCAGACATTCGAGCGATATCTACACTTTGTTTCGAAATGTCATTGGCATTTCGAAGAAGCATTTCATTTGTTCTACGGTCTAATTCACTCATCGATTTTGCCACAAGATTTTGTCTTTTAGCCGAAATGGCATTAATCAGTCCGGTTTTAAATATTGGAATAGTCGTGACGAATGCAGAGTTTATCTTACCGATTAACTTTGTATTGCCTCGTTGTAGCATTCTAATTTGTGGAGCCGATTGATAGGAAACTTGTTTAGCCATTTCTAAATCGTATATGCGTTGGTCGAGTAGCTCGATTGCATTTTGTAGGCTATTTAGCTCCATTAATACAAGCTGATCACCGGATTCTGCTTTTTGTTGTAAATTAGGAACAAGTTGTCTTAGCTGGTTTACTTTGAGTTCACCTGCAACAATATACTTTTCTAGTTCCATAAAGTAGTTAAAGTTTTTATCATACAGCTCTTCTAATGTAGCTGTTGAATTTTTCATCTCTTTTTCATATTTTGTTATTTCAACATATACTTTATCAATTTCACTACCCATTGTTTGGTATTTGTTGAATAACTTTTCGATAAGCTTTTCACCTTGTTTGAATATTTTACCGAGGAATGAAGGCTTTTCAACGAAATCTTTTTTGTCGAATTTATCCATGATTTTACCAAGCTGTTTTAAAAGTTCGCTTGATTCTTCCATGCTGCTCGATTTGATCGTGTTTAAAATTTTGCTTGTAAATGTAGATATTTCATTTGCTGGCTCACGACCAAATTCCAGAAGTTCCACCTGGTTTTTAGGATCTATTCTAGCTACTAGCTGTAACACTTGAGGATCTCGCTTTAGTTGTGCTTTTAAATCGTTACTTTCTTCTAAAAGCTTTTCTTGTTGTTCTATTTCTAGCTTTTCTAGTTCCACTTTCTATTCCCCCTAATACTATCGAAATTTTTTAAAGATTTTTTGTACGACACTTGGATTTTTAAATGGTTCATTAAAACTTCGATCATCCATCCAATGTAAGTCGAATGTACCTTCTTGTACCCATTTTTCAATGTCCAAATGACCTTTGGGGTTAACAATGATAACATCTAGTCCTAGTAAATGCATCATACACAATGCATTAGCGTCTGCTCTACTTAACTCTGGACCATTTTCCTCATTATAAAGAAAAATGGTGGGGACAAATTGTGGATAGTCAAAAGTTTGTAAAAGACGAATTACAAAGTCTGGTAATACCATAGATTGTGCAAATGCATATAGCTGAAGATCTTCCGTTGATTCTTTTCCTTGAGGAAGTAAAATTGGATCTTCTGCATGTTTAGCTATTGCTTCTCCAATGACAGTTTGTGTGCCTGTTGGTAATTTTCCATATGTCCACCAATTGGCAGCTTTCATCTTTTCGGCATCTAATATTCCATTTGCCCCTAAAGCATCTCGATAATGAAATAGCTGATTTGTTTTTTGCTCCTTTGTGAAAGGGAAATGTCGAATGACATGTGTATCCTCACGTTCAGTTAAAGAATGCACATTGTTCCAGAAGCGCTTGCGATTTTTATCAATTCCCATCATTTTAGCAAACACAACAGGGATAGTTACTTGCTTATTGCTTACCTCAAAATATGGACGAATCATCGCTCTTTCTTTTGCGATTAAAAATACTTCATCTTCCGTCGTTTTTAACCGAATAGAATTCGTAGAAAAAGACTTGAATTGGAATGGCTTATATAATCCTGAGTTTTCATGATGTAATAGTTCATTAATCTCTTGCGTTGCTTTAAAAGCAACAGTTCCTGCAATTTTCGGCATTTCATCTGGCAATGGTTTTAGTTCAGTTTCTATTTTCGGAAAGCGATGACTATGCTCTGCATCAATTCCTAGCATTTGTTTTGGCCAAGCATCATCGGAAGGATTAAATACAACTACATGAAATCCGAAATTAGCTAAATAGGAAAGGAACCATTTTTCGCTAGGTGTAGAATCGCCATACCAAAGAAATCCAGGTAGTCCTTTTTTAAAATCTACTTTTTCTAAAGCAGGTTCTACATGGTTGAAAATCCACTTCACTAGATCGGTTGTAATTCGTCTATATTCGTGATGAAGGGTTCCTTCTGCATAAGTAGCTTGCAGGTTTTTTGATAGATCTATTAATGTGGTTCGAATTCTTCTATTTAGGCCAGCATCATTTAAAGCAGGCAATAGTGCATACCCGTCTAAAAAGGCGACCATCCGATTTGGGGATAATCCTTTTTCTTTTCGATGCATATCAAACAATTGATTGATCGAGCGTAACCTTTCTGCTGTGATTTCTTTATTGAGCGCATCAGAAAGGATGGTTAACATGCCAGAAGACTCGTTTACTTGTGTATGCAGGAAAGAGAAATATTCATCTTCATCTAAGGACATACCGACGTATTGGCAAACTAATTGAGGGTAAGTTAATGTTTCCCCGTCAATAGATACTTTCGTAGAATCTCCTAAAGAATCTTTTAACCAATTTCCAATATTGGATGAATCCCACGAGTTCATCCGTTTTGGATTTAAATTCACCATGGGTTCTCCCCCTATTCACAACTATTATAACAAATACTCACATACTTTTTTTACTATTTCTTCCCCAGCAAGTACTCCGCTATTGTTTGTAACGAAAACATGAGGAGGGAGTAGTTCCTTTTGTTTTACTGCTTCCCCGTGAGAGGGGATATAGCCTTGATCAGCACTCATAACCATATCAAAATCAAGCATGGAATCACCTGCAGCAATAACAGTTTTAGCCTCTATTCGTTCTTTCACAAATTGAAGTGCCGTTGATTTATTAATACAATTTGGCATAATATACAATTTTCTGCCTTGATGAGAAAGTGTAAAACCTTGTTCATAAAAAATTTGCGAAAGATTTTCAAGCTCTTCCACTGAGAACATTTTTTCATCAATAATCATATATACAAACCAAGACTCTGCATGTAAAACGCGGAGAACGAACTCTTTTTTAGCATATGCCTCTAACTGGGGCATTACATGTTCAATCGATGTGCAATCTAGCTGGAGTTGCTTTTTCACTTTGTCTGACCACTCCGTAAGAGGTTTTCCATTTTCTAAAATAACAGCTCCATTGGAAACGATTGCATAGGTTGGTTTTTCAGAAGGTTTGAATATCCCTGTAATCCGATTATATTGACTCGCAGTTCTTGTAGTAACTGGTACAAAAGTGATGGTAGGTGAAAGTTTATGAAAGTATTCAATTTCTTTTGTGGTCATAAAAGCAGTTGGTTTTTCATCGACCCATTCTACAGGGGAAAGGTCCTTTTCTTGGACCTCAGTACCCCTGGAGTTTTTACTATAGATAAGTGTACGATCTAAATCACTGGCAAAAAGGATAGTCATCGTAGATCCTCCGATTCAATCAGTCCAATAGCAAGATAAAATAATTCGGGAACTACTTCAATTGGAATGTTTTTTTCCTTGCTCAACTGCAGGATATGGCGGACTGACTCATGACTCGTATCACGTACTAATATTTTATATGGTTTTCTTCTCAATAATACCCTTGTTGTTTCTCCAACACTTGGTTTTACTTTACTAATATCTATTGTTTTATAGAACTGTTTACCAATTGCTTCTACTTCCTGCATACCTCTCCAAGTTCTTGTATCCGTAATAGGGAATTCTGCTGCTAATTTCTTAATGCTAGTTTCCTGCTCTGAAAATCGTTTAGAAATATGGTCAATAAATTCATTAGATACGTCTTCATTTTCAAGTTCTGCATAATATTTTGCCCCGTGATAATCACCAGGGTGATGAAGTTGATCGTTTAAAACGGTGCGACTAACAAGGCCGGATACGGTTGAATTTAAGCATGCATTTGGAATAAGGAAATCTTCCCTCGTACCAAATAGTGTGGCGCATTCCCCAGGATCGGTTAAAACAGCCAAATCATCATTTAAACGAAGTTCGTATGCTTCATTTAAATACTGTACTGATTTTGTTAGCTCGTTTTGAATGGCCCCTTTTCCAGTCCAACCATCTACAAATTGTATATGGCTATTTGGGTGAAGTTCCCTGATTGTTTTAACTGCTTCCTCATCGATTCCTTTCCCTCTTAGTATAGATATACTAAAATGAGGCCAATTAAGTTTCAAAAAGTTTTTAGCATATCTTTTCATTAATATGCCAATTGGACTTCCTGCTCGTGCAAGAGAAACAAGTACGACATCATCCGTGTTTGCGAATTTACGCACTCGTCTCGTTAAAATGCCAACTAGTTGTGCGATATGATCAGCAGAATCCTTTAGCGCTTGCTCGTATACTTTAACGTATTCAGCGGTGGGGCGATATTCAATCGGTAATGACTCAGCATAGTGAGAACCGTTTTGAAAAGACTTTTCCCGTGATTCGATCGATGACTCGATTTGTTCGTTCGATAAATCCTTCAATAAAAAAGTAATATCTTCTGGAGAATAGCTTGTTTTTACTAACTCATTCGTATGTAACTTCATCTTATTCTCCTCCTTCTTCATATGGCAGAGTAAGGGATATCCATGTAACAGGTGCAAAATTCCCTAGATGTGTAAGCAGTGGAAACCAGCTCGTTTTTTCTTTCACAGCTTCTGCTATTACAATGATTTGTTCGGCTTCAACTTCTGCTAGGTTATATATATATTGATCGATTCCGATTGAGTCCGGTAAAGTGAATTTACATTTTTGTTTAATAGGATAGGGTTTTTCATCTTTAGCGAAAATTGGGCTTCTTGTCGTTGTTTGCACTTTCGTCTTTTCGCCAAAAGCCAAAGCAAATCTTAATGGAACATATATATTTTCTCCCACACCAATCACGAGTGTAGATTTGTTTCTATCGATAGAAGGGAGCTTATTAATCATATTTTGAATCCATTCTTCCATTTCTTCGTGATGATCAGAAGTTATACCAAATCTGCCTGTAAAAGCGTTGTATGCAGCATGTGCACTATAGTAAGAAGAAGTGACTGGTGCCGTTAATGATTTATCCGCAAATAGTTCAAATTCCTTCCGGCCTTCAAGATAACTCTGCTCTTTTTCTTCAATCGATGCTTCATTGCTCAATAAAAACTGACCAGAAAGAATAGAAATTACTTCTGCTGATATACCGCGAGCTTTCATCACATGATTAAATTCACTTCGTTGATCGTCACTTCGCCAATCTAAAATAGATAAAACTTTATATTGTTTGTCAGGAAATGATTTACTTAACGCTGCGATAAGGTTGGAGGCGGTAAGGCCTGTGGTAATTTCATCATCCACCAGGACAATCGTTTCCGCTTCCATTAATATTTCTTCAGGTGCATAGACGCGGTGTGAGGTAGCATGAGAATGCTCTTCTTCAAAATAAAAGGAAGGCTTTAAATTGATTATTTCTTCTCTCGTTGTATGGATATATGTTGCATCATAAAAGTGGTTGAATACCGCATGTCCTAAGCCAGTAGCAGTTTCAGCAAAACCAATAAAAACAGTTTTGGTTGGTAATTTTGCTTTGTATGCCAATGATTTTGCGCTTAATGCTCGATCTGGAATACCTGAATTAACCATTTCCACAATTTCATCTAACTGTGGAAGAGGTTTTTGACCTTCATTCTCCAGAAGCATAGAAGCTAAAATAGACCCAGTTGCAAGAGAGATGGCGGGGTCTACTGCCAAATGCTTTCCGAGTAAGCGGCTTACGAATAAAAAGTTTCTTTTTTTGTTTATTCTTACCCCCATTTCAAAAAGGGCATCAGGTGAAAAGTTATTTGGATTGTTTTTTACTTCAATTGTTAATTTTAAGTCTCCGTGTAAGTTGTACGTTTTTGATATGTTGGAGGAAGTCGAGTGATGTAACATTTTCTTTAAGCACCCCATATATTTCTGCTTGTGTTAGTATTTTTAAAGCCCAGTTATAATGAGGCTTCACTTCATTCATTTTGTTTCTCGCCGAACTTCGTAAAACTCCGTTCGTCTCGTCTTTGTTTCCGACGATTAATCGTGCATCATCGTATATTTCTTTTGGTACTATGTAAGCAGCATTTACAATGTCAATTTGAGAAGGATGAATACAGGTTTTCCCGAAAAAACCATTGTCAATATCTAGTTGTACTTCGTTCCATAGAACAGCTTCAAATCCATTTAAGTCATGAGTAGTTATCGCATGGTTTTGCGAGCTAAAATAATCATAAACAGGACCAGAGACGATAAAGTTATCCTCTTGTCTTGTGAATTGGTTTAAAACAGCAGTTAAACAATCTGAAACAAGCTTTATATCATATACTGTTCGGTTGCCAGGACGTCTTAAACCAAAGAGGCTTGTAAAGTCGGTTGCCCCTACACGAATGGTTAAAATAGTATCTTCATATTCCTTGAATAACTTGTACAAGCTAGTAAGCTCTTGTTCTCTCAATTCTGTATAAATTATTTCTTTTGTTTCTAAAATAGGCAATGCGTATAAATAGGTTGAATAATATCGATTAATGTCTTGCAAGCAGGCTAAAAAATTCTCGGCATTCGAAGTTGTACATTTGGGGAAAACAATCCCAGTAAAAAGACCAATGGTGCTGCCTAATTGTTCTGCTAGTTTTTGAAGCTGCTCTACGTTTCTAATGCGAAGGAATAGAAGGGGGAGTTCATGTTCTGAAGTTACTCCTTTTTCAAAACCTTGGTCTATTAGGCGGAGCTCATGGATGACGTTATGTTCTGCCAAGATAAGCTCAGAATCTGCAATCGAGTCTTCTAAGCAAATAATAGCGTTTGTTAAATTTCGTAAATTATTGTTTGTTAACTTTGATTTGATGTCCGGCATGGAACCTGGAATATATAAGGTAGCTCCTAGTGCAATGCCTAATTTTTTTTTATCTAGATCTTTCGAAAAATCTTTAGGCGGTACATGAAAAAAATGTTGTAATTCGTTGTCATGCACTCCTCGAAAATGCTTCATGAATTTCACTCCTAAAAATGAAGAAGGCGCTGTTAGGTTCACCCATATTCCACTTATGTTTTACTTTTTGTAAAATAAAAAGCAAGGAAAAAGACCCTTGCTTTTTGCTTGTGCTGTTTTAGTTAAGACCGAAGTCAGTAACTAAAGCTGCTAAACCACCTTGGTATCCACTACCAATGGCATTGAATTTCCATTCGCCGTTATGACGATACAATTCTCCTACTACTACTGCAGTTTCAATAGAAAAATCTTCTCCTAGGTCATAACGGATCAATTCTTCTCCACTATCAGCATTTAAAATTCGTGCATATGAATTGTTTACTTGACCAAAGTTTTGGCCACGTGCTTCTGCATCGTGAATAGTAATACTAAATGCAATTTTTTCAATGGAAGCCGGCACGGTTGATAGGTTAATATTTACTTGCTCATCGTCCCCATCTCCGTCTCCAGTACGATTGTCTCCTGTATGGACAACAGCACCACCAGCACCCGTTGTATTATTATAGAAAATGAAGTCACTTTCAGAAGAACATTTTCCATTGCTTCCAAGTAAGAATACAGATGAGTCTAAGTCAAAATCGTTCCCACCGTCATATTTATTTGTATCCCAACCTAATCCTACTGTTACATTCACTAAACCTGGGTTTGTTTTTGTTAAATCTACCTTTTGTCCTTTTGATAAATTAATGCCCATTCATAAACAACTCCTTATAAGTATTTGTTTGCAATAGAACCTATGTCTAAATCAGATGTGCCTTCACCGACAGCGGAGAATTTCCATTCAGAACCATGACGATATAACTCACCTGGGAAAAGAGAGGTTTTTCCAGCATAGCTTTCGGATAAGTTATAATGTACTAACTCTTCTTTCGTTCCATTATCTACAAGTCGGATGAAGGCATTTTGAATAAGACCGAAATCTTGCTTTCTTTGTTTCGCTTGATAAATGTTAACTACGAATACCAACCTATGTACGGAAGATGAAATCGCGTTTAAGTTAACATTGATAACCTCGTCATCGCCTTCTCCGGCTCCAGTTAAATTATCGCCTGAGTGAACGACACTACCATCTTGGCTTGCTTTGTTGCCAAAATACACTAGGTTTTTTTTAGATTGCAATTTGCCGTTCTCATCTAGCAGTAATACAGAAGCATCACAATCTACTTCAGCTCCGCTAGCACCGCCACCTAGTAGACCTCCTAAAAAGCCACCACTTTTTTTCTTTTCAACAGGGTCCCAACCTAAACCAACCATAACGCTTGATAAAGAAGATCTCCCTTTAGTTAAATCTATTTTTTGACCTTTTACCAAATTAATGCCCATTCATATCCCTCCATTTAAAAATAGCCTTATAAATGATACGTTATTGCGTGCAAAAAGTTTCAAAAAATAGAACAAATCATACATTCTGTTTTTATAAAGAGCAGGTAGAGAATGTATATCAGAATCTTTTACCTATTACTATTATTAACACAAAAAGAGCTGAACTTCACTTAATATGAAATTGTCCCGTAAATGTTTTTTTATTTTCTTTTTATTTTAACCAATCGAGGTCGTTGAAAATAGAAACTGCGATAAATACAATCTCAAAATTAACCCTCTGTAAAAAGATAGTCGTGCTAAGTTAAACTGATAAATGTTGCACCATATACTTCTCTATTAGTAAGATGACGATAAGAGTTTTAGGAGGTGATCGTTATGGACGAGCGATTAAAAGATTTTCATCTTCGGATACAAAAAATTGGAAATGTGGACCGTGAAGTAAATCGCGGGATTGAATTTGTTTTAGTGATCGAAGGGGAACTTACGATTGAGACGAGTAGTAGAATTTATCAAATGAAAGAAAAGGATTTACTTGTTATTAATCGAAACGAGCTTTTTGAAATGAAGGGAAATAAAGAAAACAGTGTTCTGCGATTCACCATTTCTGATTTGTATATGGAACAATCCTTTAAAGAGTATCGCCATCAATGGTTTGAATGCTTTTCGCAAGACATAGACATCGGGCGGGAAGCATTAATGGATCAGCTCCGTACATTGTTTGGTGAAATGGTCATCACTTTCTACCGGAAAGACGATATTTACACGATAGAAATGCAACGAATTGTAAGTGAAATTCTTCTTATACTTATTCGTCGTTTCAAAGAGGAAGGAAATGCATTAGGGCAGCTAGATACTGAAGATGATAGACTCGTACAGCTCATTGATTATATGGAGAGACATTATCAAGAACAGATTACACTAGAACAGATGGCTCATATGCTCTATGTGTCACCAGGGTACTTATCCCGCTATTTCAAACGAAAAATGGGCTTGGGATTTAGTCGTTTTTTAATGGATATTCGTTTAAAGCATAGTGTGAAAGACTTACTTTATACGTCAGATTCCATTGCTTCTATAGCGATGAATAATGGCTTTCCGAACACGAAATCCTTTACGAGCCTTTTTAAAGAAATTTACGAGGAAACACCAAAAATATATCGGGAACGTCATATGGAAGAGGATATAACCATCGATAACACTGGAAACATAAAAGGCGTGGAAACAATCACTAACTCATCCTCCATTTTTCTTCAATTAGGGTCAATGCTTGCTGAAACAAATAAAACATACAGCAATACGGAAACACGTTTTGAAGAGTTGCGAATTGATGTTTCTGTTCCTACAAATGACAAAATTACTCGCCCAGATCATGTTTTAATCGTTCGAGAATTAAAAGAGCTATTAAAAGAGGATATACGGGAGCAAGTATTAACTGTAAAAGAAGATTTAAGGCTTAGCTATGTAGGGATTCAAAACTTAGTAAGTAATGCTACATTTCTACCAACTGTTGAAACAGATGAGGCGATTGCGACTTCTTCTCCGTATTTTAAGGCAGATATGGCTATTAACTTTTTGAAAAAGCATGATCTTGCCATATTTAGTCGTGTTAGCTATCAAGATATATCAGCGGATGAAGCTTCTTATTTTAAAAAATTGGAGGAATTTCTTCGCCATTGTCTTCAAGTGTTTGGCGAGAATTATGTTAGTAAGTGGCATGTTCTCTTTTATGAATCGTATTTTACAGCAGTTGATCAAAAAGAATTGTGCCGTATGTATACGAAATTGTACAGCAGTATCAAGAAAATTGTTCCCGGTATCCATATCGGTGTGTATTTGCCGTTTTCTTTTGAAGAAGAAAAAACAAGCAATCGTCATTCATGGATTTTACAAGAAGAAGATCGCATAGATTTTATTGGTTTCCATGCCAATCAAAATGAAGTCATTGATTTTGAGGAGACGAGTAATGATCGATTTTTGCTAGCAAAGGATTATATTAAAGAAAAAACAAATAAAATGAAATATTATCTAAAGCAGCATCATATCGACAAACCCCTCCATTTAGTGACGTGGAATACGTTATCTGGAAATACACGTTATACAAACGGCACATTTTTTCGAGGGGCTTTAGTGTTAAAAAGTGCATGGGATATTTCAAATGATGTCGACTCACTTGCTTTTTGGATTAACACGGAATTGCATGAAGTTGATGATCAACACCATCGTATTCAATTGGAAGGAATGGAATTGTTTCATTATTTTAATGGAAAACGTCCGGCTTTTTATGCAATGTCGTTTGCAGAAAAACTGTCTGGAAGCATTGTTGCACAAGGACTAGATTTCATCATGACGGAGTATGAGAGGGGCTATCAATTAGTGCTCATGAATTGTATTAATATAAACCCTTATTTCTCCATTGAAGATGCATTTTTGAAAAAGTTGAATAAGGATGTACGGGTAATTATAGAGGGGTTGAAGCCTGGTGAGTATCAGGTTAGAAAGTATACGTATGATAAAGATAATGGAGCACTTTATACAAATTGGTGGAACTTAGGTAGTAAGCATGGAGTAGATATAGAAATAGCTGAATATATTAATCGACTTAGTCATCCATCCTTGCAAATTTTTGATGAAACAATAGATGGAGACTGGTCATTCTACTCCTATTTAACCATCAACGCCATTCACTTTTTTGATATACGCAAATCGTACGTTTAACAGCAGTCATATGGACATCGGAACACATCAGTGAATACTAGCGTAGCTAGTATCCCCTGGTGTGTTTTTTGTGCAACCAAATATACCATTTTTCGTTGTCCATTATTCTATATTTCCGAACGAACCTTTGAGAAAAATCTACACTAAAAGGTACAATATTAACCGTCTTTTTTGTACCTAACATTTCGTCAATCAAAATAATGCCTAATTTTATATAGGAACACATCAAAAAAGGCATGATGATAAAATGATCTTTCTTTTAAAATATAGCTATAGGGAAGCTTCCCCAACAAGTTAAAACAGGCCTTGTACTAATTCTAAAGTATTTTGTATGAAACAGCATTTTTAACAAATAATCAATACGTAGTGAAACAACGAAATAAGGAGTGTACATGATGGAAACAACCTATAAAGGTTCAAATAAAATGATTACAGGTATCGTTTTTGGTGTATTAACATTCTGGTTATTTGCCCAAGCGATGGTTAACGTGGTTCCAGCTATCCAACAAGATTTAGGGATTTCGATGGGAACATTAAATATTGCTATTAGCTTAACGGCATTATTCTCAGGTATTTTTATCGTAGCAGCAGGTGGACTTGCTGATAAAGTAGGACGTAAGAAAATTACTAATATTGGGCTGATCTTAAGTATTATCGGTTCACTTTGCTTAGTGTTAGCAAATGGTGCTACTTTACTCATTATTGGTCGTATTATTCAAGGGATTTCAGCGGCATGTATTATGCCTTCTACAATCGCATTAATGAAAGCTTACTTCGAAGGAGCAGAACGTCAGCGTGCGCTAAGCTTTTGGTCTATTGGTTCATGGGGTGGATCTGGTGTTTGTTCTTTACTGGGCGGAGCAATCGCAACATATATGGGATGGAAATGGATTTTCATTTTTTCAATTATCTTCGCAGTTCTTGCGTTATGGTTAATAAAAGACACGCCTGAAAGTAAAGCAAAAGACAATGGTAATTCGAAATTCGATATAGGTGGATTAATTGTCTTCATTATTACGATGTTGGCGCTGAATATTTTCATCACACAAGGTGCTGAAATTGGCTGGACAAACTGGATTACAATCGTTTTAGTAGCGGTGACAATCATTGGTGCGATAATATTCGTGAAAGTCGAAAATGGTAAATCAAATGCGTTAATCGATTTTGCGCTATTTAAAAATGCACCATATACAGGTGCAACAGTTTCTAACTTCTTGCTTAATGCGGTTGCAGGTACATTAGTGGTTGCAAATACGTATGTACAAGAGGGGAGAGGATTTACATCTTTCCAATCGGGTATGTTATCAATAGGCTACCTCATTGCAGTTCTAGGAATGATTCGTGTTGGTGAAAAAATTCTACAAAAAATTGGTGCGAAAAAACCGATGCTTTGGGGTGCATTTTTGACTCTAATCGGTGTTGGTGTAATGGGCTTAACATTTTTACCAGACGTAGCGTATACAGTTGTCGTATTCATCGGTTTTGCTTTGTTCGGTTTAGGCTTAGGTTTGTACGCAACACCGTCTACAGATACAGCTGTATCCAATGCACCGGATGATAAAATTGGAGCAGCATCTGGTATATATAAGATGGCTAGTTCCCTCGGCTCAGCTTTTGGGGTTGCAATTTCTGCTACTGTATATGCAATGATTGCAGACAAAAGTGGAGTTGATGCAGCGGCAACTGGTGGTATTATAACAAACGTGATTTTCGCAATCATTGCATTGCTATCAATTCTCTTCATGGTTCCTAATAACGCTGGTAAAAGTGAAGTTAAATAAGGGAGAGTGCAGATTATGAAAGAAACATTAATGAAAATGTTAGAAGAGCGAGAAGAAGAAATTATTCAAATTCGTCGATATTTACACGAAAACCCAGAGTTATCTTTTAAAGAAGAAAACACGGCTAAATATATTGAAGACTTTTATAAAGGTAAAGATGTGGAAGTTCAAACGAATGTTGGGAATGGATACGGTATTATTGTAACAATCAAAGGGGCTAAACCTGGTAAAACAATTGGGCTTCGTGCAGATTTTGATGCACTCCCAATTGTAGAAGAAACACCAGTCCCATTTAAATCGAAAAATGAAGGTGTGATGCATGCGTGTGGTCATGATGGTCATACAGCTTATTTATTGGTATTGGCAGATTGCTTGATCCAATTGAAATCAGAGTTGTCTGGAACGATTAAAATCATTCATCAGCATGCTGAAGAGGTTCCACCAGGTGGGGCAAAAAGTATTGTAGAATCTGGATTAATTGATGATTTAGATGAAGTGTATGGAATTCATTTGCTACCGATGGGTCCGGCAGGATTAGTCGGCTATCACGCTGGCTTCGCATTCAATGGAAGAGCATATATGAAATTAAAAATTCAAGGTAGAGGTGGACATGGTTCCTCTCCTCATTTAGCGAATGATGCAATTGTTGCAGGTGCACATTTTGTTACAGCAGTTCAAACGATTATTAGTCGCAGATTAAGTCCGTTTGATATTGGAGTGATTACCATTGGTTCATTTGATGGGAAAGGTACATTCAATGTCATTAAAGATAGTGTAGAACTTGAAGCCGACATTCGTTATATGACAGTGGAAACGAAAGAAACGATTGAAAGAGAAGTAAGACGTCTTGTGAAAGGACTGGAAGAAGAATTTGGTGTTACTTGTGAGTTAACATATACACCAGATTATCCACCAGTATACAATAACCCTGAATTGACAGCGAAAGTGGCTGAGACACTTAAAAATGCCAATGATCCACATATTAAAGAAGTGAGAGAGTTCCCGGCACTAGCTCCATCAGAAGATTTTGCTTACTATGCGGAGAAATTCCCAGCGTGCTTCTTCTATATTGGCTGTACGCCTGAAGGAGTGGAGGATCCATATTTTAATCATCATCCCAAATTTGATATTGATGAAGCATCTTTATTAGTCGCAGCAAAAGCTGTAGGACAAGTTGTATGTAGTTTGCAGGAATAAAAAAGTAAGGCTATCTCTAAAGTCTATTTTGACTTAAGAGATAGCCTAGTTTTGTTGCATGATAAAATGAATTAAATAATTCATAAGGAAGTCGCTATTTAGGGAAACTGCGTGGTATTTATCGGCGTATCATTCCAAGTAAACTTATTATTCTAAGGAATGATTGCTTTCAACAGCGATTTGATTGCTTTCATGCTGATTTAGTTGCTTTCCAGGTAGATTTGATTGCTTTCAATTATTGGTTGGTTGCCCTTAGCCATTTTATGGATAACATGATCAAAAAGATGTTGATGATTTTGTTTTTAGCAAGTCAATCATAAATATATAAGAATTTATTATTGATTTTCGCTCACCCCACGAAAAGCGTACTGTAGTGAAAATCATGGCGGACACTTCATTCAACTCACTACCGTACAGTCTCCCTAAACCGTAAACTTGGAAATTCTTTGTTGCAATTCTTCTGCAAGGTTTGCTAAGGAAACGGCCGCAGCAGTGACCTCTTCCATAGAGGCTAATTGCTCCTCGGAAGCAGCTGCAACGGAATTGGAGCTGTCCGCAGTTATTTTAGCGACATTGGTCATCTCTTGCGCATGAGTAGATACTTGTACCATTTGATCATTAATATTGTTAGTAACTTTCGTAATAGTACTTACTTGTTCTTTTACAAGCTCTACAGAAACCAGGATATCGTGGAATGTCTCTTCGGTCTGATGGGCAATTTCTAGACCAGCATTCACTCTATTTTTCACATCATTTATCGAAGCGACGGTCTTGTTAGTATCTAGTTCAATTTCTGATGCAATTCCGGAAATACTTGAAACAGAATTTCTTGTTTGCTCGGAAAGTTTTCTTACCTCATCTGCTACGACAGCAAATCCTTTTCCTGCTTCACCAGCTCTTGCAGCTTCAATTGCAGCGTTTAATGCAAGTAAGTTTGTTTGTTCAGCGATATCAGTAATTAGTTTTAATACGTGTACGATTTCTTTGGTGCGATCGTTTAGTATAATAAGTGCTTTGTCTGTTTCCTCAACGGATGTGCTGATCGATTTCATCTGTGAGACGGTTTCTTGAACGAACTCAGCACCTTGTTTTGTTTTTTCATTGGTTGAAACGGAAAGCTCCATGACTGCATTCGCTTGCTCAGCTATTTGAGTGACTGCGTTTAAACTTTCTTCAGCTGAACGTGCAGACTCATCAGACATGAAGGTTTGTTGGTCCGCTCCATCTGAAACAAGTTGAATGGAAGTAGAGATTAGCTCGGTTCCTTTCATTGTTTCATCTGCACTTGCCATTAACTCTTCTGCAGAAGCAGCAACTTGGTTGGAGCTATCTGATACATGGGTAATGACATCTCTTAAATGGATGGTCATTTGTTGGAAGGAATTTTGTAAAGCAGCTACTTCGTCACGAGTTGTGACATCTGCTAGTTTGACAGTTAAATTTCCTTTTGCAATTTCTTCTGCATTTTTAGTAATTTGTTTTATTGGACGTACAATCCGGTTCGTAAAGAAGAAAGTCGATAAAATACTGCCAATTAAAAGGACTGCCACTAAAATAATTGAAATAGACATAATTCCATTAATCTTCGTTTGTAAGTCAGACTGCATCATTAGATATTCAGATGTAATACTTCGTTTTAGTTCGATTACATCATTTATCATCCCTTTTGTTCGAAGAGATTGCCGCTTTATTTCGGCTATATTTTGCGTACTTAACGCGTTATTTGTCTCGTTTAAAATTTCTTCATATTTACGAAAAAGTTGTTTCGAAATAGCTTGCTGGTCCTCTTTTGTTAAGGTAGGGCTTAGTGCGTCGTAGAGTGATTGCATATTTGCTAAGTCGACGTCTATATCGTTTTTATTGCTCTCGGAAATATTTAAAGAATAAGCGCTTAAAGATTTTTGAAGGCTTTTTGCTGTGCTATTCAGTTCTTCTACTTTCACTAAGTCCTTCACGATTTGTTCGGTAGAAGATTTTAGTGAAGCTAATTGAGTAATGTTATATCCAATAATGCAAGTTGAAAGCAGTAATGGGATAAGAGAGATCAATAATATTTTTTGTTTAAGTTTCATCTAATTTCACCTCACTTTTTTATTATTGTATTGTAATCGAGCCATTTGAAATATCTTCTTGTAGTTTATCGAGTTTACTCTGTTCGGCGGGTGAAAGATTAATGACACGAATAGGAGCCAAATTTACACCGTTTTCTTTTATGCCTAACACCTGATTTTTTTCGGAAATTTTCCCGGTTTCCACGAACTCTTTGATCGTATTGAAAATAGCGATGTCTACTTGTTTTAACATAGAGGACACGATACTGTTCTCAGCCAAATAGTATTGATCACTATCTACTCCGAATGAGTAAATACCAGCTTTCTGGGCTTCTAGAATTGCCCCAACTCCTGTAAATCCAGCTGCAGGATAAATAAAATCTGCTCCAGCAGCAATCATTTCTTTTGCAATACTTGCTCCGAGTTTATCGTCGCCAAAACTATTTGCATAAGTAGTAAGCACTTGTGCTTCTGGGTTTTGGGATTTGACTCCTGCTGTGAAACCTCTCTCAAATTTTTGGATAAGGGGGGTATCCATACCTCCTATAAATCCAACAACATTGCTTTCTGTTCTAAGTGCAGCTAAAGCTCCTAATAAATAAGAACCTTCATCTTCTTTAAAAGTAACATTATAAATATTAGGCACATCCGATACGGAATCAATAAGTACGAACGTAGTATCTGGATATTTTGGAGCTATTGTTTCAAGCGCCTCTTGTAAAGAAAAGCCCAGACCTATGATTAAATCATTCCCTTGTGCAACTAGCTCTTCCAGTCCATTTTCATATGTATTTGTATGTTGAATTTCTCGGTAATCAAAAGATATATTTAACTCATCACGAGCTTGTTCCAAGCCTATCAATCCAAGGTCCGAGAATGATTGATCTCCTAGACCGTCATCTGAAAGCATCACCCCTATCTTTACTCTTTCTTTGGCATCTGTACTCTTTTCCTTATTCGAACATCCAGTGAGTATAAGCGAAAAAATGATGGCCATATATAAAATGATGCTCTTCTTCATAAAATCATTCCTAACTATTTATTATTTCCACTTAATATGTATCGGCAACTCGGTAAAGTTATTAATAATTAGAGATATGGCATGTTAAAAGTAATGATAAATTACAATCTATTGACAAATTATTTCACACTTACGAATAAATGCAATGATTAGATAATTAGACATTTCCAAGTTATAATGAATTGAGTAAAAAGTGATTATAAAAAAATGGATATATAGGGAAAAAGGATATTCAACACATTTTATAAAATAGGTGTTAAGTATCATTCATATTATTTTAATCTAGAATCCTGAAAAGATTGGAGTAAAGTGATCATGAAAGAAGTATTAAGCAGTTTGCAGGCGGAGGTTACGCAGTTACGAGCTGACGGGAAATACCAAGAAACAATAGAACTGGCAAACGAGCTATTAGAGCTTGGAATAGTACATAAAGATTACAAATCTATACTTATTGCTCATATCACTCAGGCCGCTTCTTATTATTCAATTGGATACATAGAGGAAGCCTTTGCAAGTATGGAACGGTATGAGGAAATTACAATGGTTCATGGGGATGATACAGATTATCTGCAATTATATAATGTTATGTTCTTGTTATATGAATTCAATAAGCAATATGAGGATGCAAAGGAAACCTTAAACAAAAGTATGCAACTTGCGAAGCGACTAAAGAGATATAACATCTTGAGTAATGCCTATAGTAATTATAGTCATGTTTGTATTAAGCTTGATGCTTATGAAGAAGCATTAGAAAATGCTAAAAAAGGGCTTGCTGCCGCAAAGCTACATGAGCCTTATTCTCCTGTTTTAGAAGTACGGGTAATGTTTAATATTGCTCATGCGTATATTTGCTTGAATCTATTAGAAGAAGCGAAATTAGTGATGGATGAAATGGAAAAGAAAAATGTGTTCGAATCCTTTATACGAGAACGTGCACAGTTTCAAATGTTAAAAGGGAACTGGTTGAGTAAGAGAGGGGCATATAAAGAATCCTTTGAAGCATATTCCTCTGCAAAGGAAATTGTAGATACTTATCAGGATGTGTATTTATTGAAGACTATCCAAGAAAAACGATTGAAAATAAGCGAGGCTATGAAGGACATCCATCAATCCTATCAAGTGCAAAAAGAGTATATCCAACTGCTGCAGAAGATTAATGAACGAGAACTTGAATTTAAGGCTATAAAGCTGAATGTAAAGCATCAATTATCCAAGATGCAGAAAAAAGCAGAATTAGATTATTTGACAGGTTTGTACAATCGAAGCTACTTAAATGAACTTGCTACAAGTTGGTTCAGTAACTTGAAAAATGTAAATGCACCAATTAGTTGTATAGCATTTGACCTAGATGGGTTTAAGATGGTTAATGATGTACATGGACATTTAGTAGGTGACGAAGTTATTCGAGAAGTAGGGATGCTATGTAAAAATACTTTGAGTGCTGGGTTCTTTGTTGGTCGTTACGGTGGAGATGAGTTTGTCATAATCGGTAGAGAATCATTTGAGGAGACGTTTAGACTTGCGAATGTCCTAAAAGAAACTATAGCAAGCCTACAATTAGTGAAAAACGGGCAATTTATACAAATAGCGGCCAGTTTTGGGATTTCTTCTACGGAACATGAGTCCATTCATTCTTTTGATGAGCTTTTTCATCTGGCCGACATGCGGCTGTATCAGGCAAAACAAAATGGTAAGAATCAAGTGTATGCTAGAAGTTAAATATACGAAAATTCCCAGTACGATAATTATTCTCGAAATTGAAAAGGGACTCTAGCAGAGTCCCACAAGTTGGTATTATTGATCCTTTAGAAATGCTAGTAAATCTTGATGGTTTTCCGGTGTTACACCGTGCCCATCCCCGTATGTTTTAAACGTAACATTTGCTCCGAGCGCTTCGAAATAATCTTTGCTTTCTGCCCCCCACTGGGAAGGAATCACGTAATCATAATCCCCATGAGAAATGAAGATGTTCAGATGGTCGACTGGACGTTTACTATATTCTTCTTTTACAAAATCAGGTATGTATCCACTTAATGCAACAACTCTGTTAATCGAATTCCCCATAACTAGTGCTAAAGATTGTACGAGTATGGCTCCTTGGCTAAAGCCTAATAGTGTAATATCGTTTGGATCAAGGTCATACTCTTCGATTGCTTCGTGTATAAAAGATTGAACAAAAGTTAGTACTTTATCAAATACATCCCGATCGGGTTTACCTACTTCTGCAATTGTAAAAAACGCATAGCCTGGATTGTAAACAATCGGGCCACGTAAACTGAAAATGTGATGGCTTTCCTCAAAATTTCTGACTAGCTGTGGTAAGTCTTCTTCGCTACTTCCCATGCCGTGTAATAAAAAAATAGCCGGTTGCTTTCCAGTTTCCACAGGAGCTGTATGTTTATACGTAAAAGGTGATTTCATTTCATTTCTTCCTTTCAAGCTAAAAGTATATCCATTTTAACATAGCAGAAGTTTTTCATCGTCAGATATCTATTTTGTGAGTTTTAATGGGAATGAAAGGGGAAGAATAAGAAAGGGAGAAATCTATGGAGAAGTAAAAGGAGACGGATTATATGACAGGTTCTAGACAAGTACCGCGTGAAGAGGGATTAGATAATAGTTTAAGCTTGTTAAGAGAAGGATACATGTATATTCCAAATAGAAGGCATAGCTTTGCAACTGACGTATTTGAAACACGTTTATTAGGGCAAAAAGCAATTTGTATGGGAGGAGAAGGAGCAGCAGAGATTTTTTATGATAATGAAAAATTCATAAGAAATGGGGCAGCTCCCAAACGTGTGCAGAAAACATTATTTGGTGAAAAAGGGGTTCAAACCTTAGATGGAGAGGCTCATACCCATCGTAAAAAGATGTTCATGTCCTTAATGACGCCAGAAAAGCTAGAAGAACTTAAAAATATTACTACCAACCAATGGGCATACGCCGCGAAAAAATGGGAACCTAAAGAAGAGATCATACTTTATGAAGAAAGCAAACAAATTATGTGCCGCACAGCTTGCCAATGGGCTGGTATACCATTGGAGGAAAGAGAAGTACTAGAACGAGCAAATCAGTTAGGGAATCTATTTGAGTCTCCAATCTCCGTAGGTCCAGGGTATTGGAAAGTCCGACATTCCCGCAAGAAAGTGGAAAAGTGGATAGAGGAGATGATCGTACAAGTAAGAGAAGGAACGATGAAATGCTCTGAAGAATCTGCGCTATATACTTTTTCTATGCATCGTGATTTAGAAGGAAAATTGTTGGATATAGAAATAGCTGCTGTGGAATTGGTCAATATATTACGACCGATTGTGGCTATTGCCATATTCATTAATTTTACGGCGTTGGCAGTACATCATAATCCTAAGGAAAGTGAAAAGTTGAAAAACAGTGACGACCGGTATGCTCATATGTTTGTACAAGAGATTCGACGTTACTATCCTTTTTTCCCATTAGTTGCGGCTAGAGTAAAGAAAGAATTCACATGGAAAGATTACACATTTGAAGAAGGAACACTAACCTTGCTTGATTTGTATGGAACAAATCATGATGCTGAGCTTTGGGATGATGTTGATACATTCAATCCAGAAAGGTTTGCTGATTGGAAGGGGAGTCCTTTTAGTTTTGTTCCTCAAGGCGGTGGAGATTATATGATGGGGCATCGCTGTGCAGGAGAATTTGTCACAATTGAAGTGATGAAGGTAAGCTTGGATTACTTAGCGAATCGTCTATCCTATCAAATTCCCTCGCAAGATTTGAGTTACAGTCTGGTAAGCATGCCAAGTATGCCTCATAGCAAAGTAATTCTTAAAAACGTCAAACGAATATAGTATGGGACAGGAGATAGTAGCAGTGAAAGAATTCAAAATAACTTACTTTTTTGATGAAGAGCATTATATTCGAAGATTCATCCATGTAGAGTCCCAAGAAAAAGCGGAAGAACTCGTTCAAATGGAGCGAGATCAATATATTTCCTTCACCGATAGTAGAGGAATTTACCATGAACTGAATACGCGAAATGTTCGAGTGACTCAAATATCCGAATACCACAGAATAGATAAAACGAAAAAATAAGGTTATACTGTGTCCGCCGTGATTTCACACGACAAAGCCAAGTAAGTGGAAGTTTTTGGTGAATGATTCCGGATAAAGTTCAACAAAATAGTCGTCTCATTCCAAGTAAACTTGCTTTATGAAAAAATGGTTGCTCTCAGGAGTAATTTGGTTGCTGTAAGACTGCAACTAGTTGCTCTCAACCGTCGTTTGGTTGCTCATGAACTACAATTGGTCGCTTTCGACAACTGTTTGGTCGCCCTTATCCATTTTCTGGATTCACTTATTCTGCAACTACGTAATTACAGAAATTTATTGTGGCAGCGAGAGGTAGACGAGACCCTACAGTCGCTCGCCCACGGAAAGCGAAGCGCCGCCGTCCTTATATCCAGGCGGACACTTAATTCCACTCACTACTGCGCAGTTTCTCTATCATGTGCGTTATGCATTTAACGCACCTTGAGCTAAATCGGATCAGAAACAGGTGCTTTTCTAATTTTATATTTCTTTTTGGGGAACAGATCCTCGTCTTCTACCATACAAATGTACGATTAATACACCTGCGATTGCGATAAATCCTCCAATGATAGAAAGAATGGTTGGTAGTTCACCTAACCACAACCAAGCGACCACTATCGCAATAACCGGTTCTGCATAGAGTAAGCTAGAGATGGAGCTTGCTTTACTTAGCGATAAAGCGATCGCCCAAGTTAAATAGGCAATGGCTGTTGGAAATACTCCTATGTATATTGCGGACAAATTTGCTTCAAGAGTTGCATGCCCGATGTCGTCTAGCAATCCTGGAACAAACACAAGAAAAGGAATGGTACCTGTCCAAGTGAAATAAGCGGTTAACTCAATTGGATTGTATTTTAACAGTAATGATTTCTGATATACAAAAAATATGGAAGTTGCAATAGCCGCTATAATAACTAAAAATACGCCAGGCGAGATGTTGAATATGGAATCTCCAGTACCTATTCCGATTAACACAATACCAACAAAACCAAATCCTAATCCAAACCATCCAATCGTTCCGAGACGTTCTTTTAATACGATCACTGCGATAATAGTTGTGAAGATGGGAGCAGAACCGATTAGCATCCCTGCAGTGCCGGCAGTAATAGTCAGTTGTCCAAAGGTTACACATATATGATATAAACTGATTCCAATCCATCCAAGAAACGCTATTTTGAGTAAATCTTCTTTTTTCGGCAAGCGAAAACTAACCCCTGGCCAACATGCAATTATTGCGAAAATAATGGATGCAATGGTAAAGCGGAATAATATCAAATGACCGGCAGAATAGCCACCGTGTAAGCTAGAACTAATTGCTGCAAAAGTGGATCCCCAAATAAAGACTGTAAATGAGGCTAAAATGAGTGCTTTCTTATTCAATTTTTTCACCAGACTTTCTACTAACGAATAGATGAAAAAGCACCTACCGTTATTTATATTACATAGTAAAAGTAAACAACTAATACTACAATAAAACCCACTATAAAACAACTTAATGAAAAGAATTATCCTATTAGGCGAATGTAGTGGCTAAATGGTTTTCCATACATACTTTATAGAGAAAAAGTGTATAAATGAATAGGTGGCTATTCCTATGAGAACAATTGTATTTATTGGAAGTTATAAATATGGAACAAGTAAGGAAGCCCTGAAAATAGCAAAAGAAATGGGATATTGTGTCGTTCTTTGCACGGACAAGACTAAGCGCATAAAGAGTAATTCTGATTTCTCGGAAGTGGATCAGTTTGTGCTAATGGAAGATTTATTAGACGAACAGCAAATGGTGGAAGAAATAACGAGGCTGATGGAACAAGGGAAGCATATTTGCGCATGCGTCAGTTTAATTGATCCATATGTTTCTTATGCAGCCAGGATATCAAAGTCTTTTGAGCTAGCTGAAACGTCCATCGATTCCTTAAGATTAATGGAAAACAAAATAGCGATAAGGGAAAAACTAAAGAACTTTCCGATTACCCCCTTTTATACAATTTTTCGGCCAGATGATTCCCTTGAAAAGTTTGAAAAAGAATATAAATCCCTCTTTCCCTTTATTATAAAACCCCCAATATCAAATGGTTCAAAGGATGTACTACTTGTTGAAACGATAGAAAAGCTAGTAAATGCTTTATCGTTACTAAAAAAAAATCACCCACATTACCCATTTTTAATAGAAGAATTTTTACAAGGACCACAGTATCTTATTGAAATTTTGGTTTATAAAAATGAAATTAAGTTCCTCGGATTAGTGGAGCAGGAAGTGTTATACAATGGCAGATTTATCGTTACTGGTTATAGTTTTCCTGGGAAAGTCGATATGGATGAATATCGCAGTTTATATGCTTGCATTTCCAAAATTATAGAAGAAATAGGTCTTGAGAATGGATCCTGTCATATGGAAATGAAACTTGTTAGTGGTGAATGGAAACTAATAGAAATAAATCCGAGAATGGCTGGAGGAGAGATGAATAGAATTATCGAAGAAGGAACCGGGATTAATCTGTTAGAACAAATTTTAAAAATATATTTAGGTGAGGAGCCTATTTTACTAGAAAAGAAGAAAAAGCAAGTGTATGCCAAATATTTAACAATAGGTTCCCGTGGAAAACTACTCAAAATTTCCGGAAAAGAACAGGCTTTAATGCATGAAGGTGTGAGACATGTTCACATTAAACCGCTTGAAGGAAGAATTATAACGAGCCCATATTCAATGGGAAATCGCTATGCATGTGTCATTGCTGTTTCAGAAACAGCGGAACAAGCAGAAGAGATTGCCTTAGAAGCTGCAAAAGAAATTAAATTTTATCTAGAACCTTTTTGAAAGCAACAGTGGTTCAATAAGGTAGTCTGTTTACCCGTGTAACCTTCTCAAGCCGTAATATTATAAGTACTAAGAGTAGGAAGGGGGTTGAAAAATCAATTGAGCAGCGAAATAAAAAGTAACCAATGTATATGTGATGCACTCTGTGAATTAAAATTGCTCCAGGATTTATTAAATAATTCCCAAACGAAATTTTTCGGTCGATTACTTGCCAAAATAGCAGGTACCGATACGATTCCCTTACTCTTAATAACCAAAACAGGGGACCCATTAAGCTTTAGCAGTACGGAAGAGTGTTTTGAAACAATTTATTTTAGAATAGAGTCCATCGATAAAGAAAGATGTTGTACAACAATTTCGTTACTACGTCCTCTTGATATTGAAGGGAATTACTCTAATTCTTTTTGTGATTTGGTTAGATTAGAAAAAACATCTATATGCAAGAATGTTGATTTGTCACGTATTTGTGCCATACAACTATTGGAGACCGAATTGTTAACAAGAAAAATAATTATTGAGCCGAAATGGTAATGGCACCTCTTCACCCTACAAGTCTTGGGGTGTTTTTTATTTTTACTTAAAAAACTGAACGTTTGTCCGTATCCAATGCAAGATGGATGAATTTAATACAAATATAATCACACGAATGTTAAAAGGAGAATATTAAATGACAACAATAGGAATGCTGCACCATCGTAAAGATCCAAAATCCGTCATCAAGTCATATGCATATGCTGCAGTCGCTAAGGCGGAGGGGGTCAACTTTTTTTACTTTTCACCAGGTGTAGTAAATTTTGTGAATCGATCTATTCGAGGTCAAGTTTATGAAAATGGTAGCTGGAAAGAGAAAATAATGCCTTTTCCAGATGTTATTTATAATGCAGGGAGCCCTGAAAAATTAGCGAAGTCAAAAGAAATCATTGATAAATTGAAAAGTGAAATCCCATTTACTACAAACTCGATAGGTAATAAGTGGAATATAACTGAACGCCTAATGGAGGCAAAGGAATTTGCAAGCTACTTAATCCCCTCTGAAGTGGTAAAGAATGTAGAGAATTTTTACAAGTTCATCTCTTCTTTTCATAAAGTTGTCCTTAAACCGATTGATGGAAGAAAGGGGAAAGGAATCTTTTTTATTTCTGAAATAGAAAAGGGTTATGAAGTGAGGAAGGACTCAGATAATGTATTTTATACAAGGGAACAGCTGAATGTATTTTTGGAGGATAAGCTATCGTCCGGCACTTTTATAGTTCAACCATATATACAATCGGTCAATAAATCTGGTCAAGTGTATGATTTTAGGCTTCATGTCCAAAAAAATGGCGAAGGCAAGTGGGTGATTACTACTATTTATCCACGAGTCGCTCCAAATGGATCTATCATTCCCAATATTAATAATGGTGGTTTCACAAATTATTTAGATCCATTTTTGCTACAGGAATTTAAGGAAGAAGCATTTGATATTAGACGGATGCTTGAGCACTTTTCGTTGTCGTTAGCTAATCATTTAGATGAAATACAAATGGTGAAATATGGAGAAGTTATCGATGAAATAGGAATTGACGTTGGACTAGATGAAAATTTAAAAATTTGGATTTACGAAGTAAACTGGCGTCCAGGCTGTCCTCCTGCTTTTTATTTGGAACTAGATGTAGTAATCCATTCCATTCAATATGCAAAATTTATAGCAGAAAATCAATCGAAAATAAAAAAGGAAATTAGCAAAGTAAAGAGGAAAAAGATCGAAGAAAAAGGAGAAATACCAATCATTGCGATAACGGGAAGCGCTGGTAAAACAACGACTAAGGCATTCCTTGCATCGATATTGTCTAAGAGGTGGAACATTTTTGAATCCAAAGATTATTGGAATACAACGGAGCATACCAAAAAACATGCTGCAGAAATTAATGATGCTCACGAGGCGGTAGTATTAGAATATGGTATGGCTTATCCAGGGGTTATCACGGAACATTGTAGCATTATTAGACCAAACATTAGCATAGTGACCAATATCGGTCTTGCACATGTCGGAAACTTTGATAGTGATATTAGAGGAGTCGCTCATGCAAAATCTGAACTAATTCACGGGATGGATCAAGAAGGTATCCTCGTCGTAAACAAAGATGATGAAAACTCTAAGTATTTGGAGACTCAGCAATTTAAAGGGAAAATAATGACGGTCAGTACAAAATCACCAGCTAACTACAGGGCCTATAAGATTCAATATAAAGAGAATGGTATGAGTTTCAAAATGAGACTGCAGCGACAAGAAATTGAACTATTTATCCCTATTTTAGGGGAGCATCATGTATACAATGCTTTAAATGCGATTGCTGTGGCTGACTATTTAGGATTCACCCCAATGGAAATTAAAGCCGGGTTAATTTTTAGAAAACCGCCTAGAAGATTAACAATATATAATTGTCGGGACAACATTACAGTAATTGATGACACTGTCCACTCTCATCCACAAGGAGTACGTGCTGCGTTGGATGTACTAGCTAATATAGGGAAACAACGAAAAATAGCAATTATTGGTCAAATGAGAGAGCTAGGGGAGTTAAGAGAACAAGAATATCGGAAAGTCGGCGATTACGTTCAAGAAAAAGGCATTGATATATTAATCACCTATGGATTTAGAACGGAAGAAATTGGAGCTCAAGCGAAAGCAAAAGGATTTCCCTCTAAAAATGTTTATCATTTTTTAAATAAGGAACAATTACATGAATTATTGGCAGAAATTGTGGAGAAAGACGATACGATTTTGATCAAAGGAGCAAGTAAAACGAATATGTTTGATACAGTCAAGTTTTTGGATCAAACGTTTAAAGAATAATCTTAAAGAAACCTGAATAACACTCTTACTAAAGGAGCGTTAATCAGGTTTCTTGTATTTGGATAAGACTTATGGAATTTTTTATGATGCGTTCATATAGGGATACTGCACGGTATTTATCGGCGTCTCACTCCAAGTAAACTTGTTTTATGAAAATTGGTTGCTCTCAGGAGTAATTTGATTGCTTTCAGCCTAGACCTAGTTGCTCTCAACAATTGTTTGGTTGCTTTCGACAGCTGTTTGATTGCCCTTAGCCATTTATTGGAGATACTTATTCTGCAACTACTTAATTGGAGGGATTTAGTGCGGCGGCGCGAGACTATTGCGGGAAAGCGAAGCGCCACCGTGCTAAATACAAGCGGTCACTTTCTTCAACTTACTACCGCGCAGTTTCCCTATAACGTTCGTCACTTGATTTATCTTTCCATCTTAGCTAGGGAACTACACTTTTATTGATAAAATTAAAAAAAGAGCACCTGTAAGGTGTTCTTAGTTTTACTCCTCTTCTAAATGGAAAGTAATTTCGCTTGCTGCTGTATTTGCAAGTTTTTTGGCTTCTTCTAAACTACTGCCAACAGCAATTACATAAGCATATCGATGTCCCATGGATAATGGTGGCGTTAAAAGAGTTCCTTTTTTAGGCTTCACGTAAACCTCTACGACTCCCGGCGATTTTTTAGCCCTCGCTTTACCAGTTACTTTAGCTAGTATTCCTTTCTTTGTGGCAATAACATATTTGGTAAAAACAAATTTCTTAAATTTCGGTAATAGAGCAGGACTTTTTCCTAAATATAATTTAAGCGTCTCTTCTACTAAATTAATTCCGAATGCTGCTTGAATCATTTTGTTCATGGCACCTCCGGAAATTCTTGGATTAATCTCGATGAGTTTCCAACCATTCTTGGCTAAACGGATTTCCAAATGTAAAGCGCCATTTTCAATATTGAGCTCTTGAATAATGGATTGCAGAACATTTTCAATTCCTTTTCTAATCGTTAAAGGAACATTTGCAAGCACACCATAACCTGTAATGATAAATCGCTTGTTCTTTGTAATTTCTTGTTCAAGAATTGCAACAATACGAGGTTTATGTTTGTGAACGATTACTTCTACCAAATATTGATCACCATCTATATATTCTTCAATCATTATGGTGGTATCTGGATTCTTACTTAGAAGATTTTCAATATGTTTTTTTAGTTGTTCTTTTCCTTCGGCTAACAATACGTCTTTAGATCCGGTGGATTTGGGTGATTTTATAATAATAGGAAAATCAAACTGTTCACATATCGTTTCTATAGGAATTGAATCGCCTGGGTTGATCAAGAAAAATTTAGGGGTATAGGGCTGATCTTTTAAAACCGACCGTGTCTCCTCTTTATTTTCCATTATTTCAATGGCTTTGGACAGAACATAATTGTGACAAAATTCATCACAAAGGATAGAAGCGGTATGAACAAAAGGATCAACAAAACTAACGATGATTTTTATATCGACACCAACTTTTTGTAACTTAAAAATTTCTTCTCTCATATCGTCTAGCTCGTATGTGTTTACAAAAACCATTTTATGGACGTCTGTATATTCCTGTCTTTGTTGGATTTGCTTCTCGTTATTTGTGAAAAGGATGGTAAAGTATCCTAAATCTCCAGCTGCTTTAATCGCTTCCCTGCTAGATCCGGATTTGTTTGTGCTGATAAAAATAATTGCTTTCAAACGGCTCACTCCCTTCTCAAAATTTTCATTAATATGTTTCTTTCTATATTTATGACATGTTCTAGCTTTGGCATAGTTATGTATCACGCAATTATGTTCCATTTATCCAGTCAACTTCCGTTTAAAAACATATTATATAGAGGAAAGGAGTGTGAATAAGCAAATGAAATCCCATACAGTCGGCAATATAAGAACAATCATCTCTGGTGAGTTGGTGCAAGGTTCTGATGAAGTGCTAGTAAAATATGGAGCATACCGTTTAAAACAAATAAAAAATCAAAATACCATACTTTTTACAGATAAAAGAATTATCGACTGGAGAAGCCTTAAAAAGTTTTTCCCTTTAGTGCTTGCAACAGAGTGGAAATATAATAAAGATGAAATTCCTGAGAATGTAACTGTCATCCAAGTAACGAATGCCGACGAAGCATATTGGAAATTTGTTCACTACTATCGCAGTCTATTTCATATCCCTGTGGTAGCCATAACAGGAACCTCAGGAAAAACAACAACAAAAGAAATGATCAAGCATATTCTTTCAGCAGATAGGATAGTTACAGCTACAAGTCTTACTAGTAATTCTAGAACGGCAAATTTGCAGTATCTTTTGAGCATAGATGAAGAAACGGATGCGGCTATTTTTGAAACGGCTGTTGGTTCACCAGGGGATGTATTAAAAGCAGGGGAATATTTCAAACCTACCATAGGGATCATTACGAATATCGGAGCACATCACCTAAATTATTGTAAAACGCTAGAAGCCTATATTGAGGCGAAAGGAGAGATGTTACAAATTGTTAATCCGGCAGGAATATTAATTATAAATGCGGAGGATAGCAATACAAGCAAGATTAATATGAGTAGCTTTAAAGGCAAAATTATAAAAGTAGGGACTCATAGATCTTGTCATTTTCGAGCTCGTAATATTCAGTACTGTCAAGACGGTATGGAATTCAGTGTTAAGCACAAGAAGAGAAATTATCAAGTATATGTACCTGGGCTGGGGGTTCATCAAGTCTATAATGCGCTTGCAGCTATTGCGGCTGTTTATGAAATGGGAGTAACTATCCCGGAAGCTGCTTATCAATTAAAAACGTTTCGGAAGTTCAATAAGCAACTGCAAGTGGTGGATGGTATAAATGACTCTGTGATTATAGATGATACATGGAGTATAACAACAACCTCTTTAGAAGCAGCATTAAAAGTATTAAATGAAATTGGCAAAGGAAAAAAGAAGGTAGCAATCATAGGGACAATTACTGATTTAGGTTCATGGGGTTATATTATTCATGAACAGGCAGGAGATTTAATTTACCAGAATGGAGTGGATGTACTCATTACGATAGGAGAGCATGCGAGCATAATAGCAGAACATGCGGTAAAGAGAGGTTTAACTTCACCGGTCTACACATTTAGGAATGAAGTCCTCGTTTTAAATCTATTAAATAAAATTATAGACTCCAATACAATTGTTCTGATTAAGGGAGATATGTACAGCCAACCTATAATTGAGTTAGCTGCATTATTGAGGAAGAAGAAATAATTCATTACTGCACCAAGCTACTAATAATACTGTTCGGAAATATTGGTGATAAATAAATTTAAAAAGATGGACAAACACTGTGCACATTTCATACCTAATCATCTAAAAACTGATTTCATACTATACAGAGGGAAGGAGGGTACTATGAAACCTTTACGTGTGAAAGAAATCCGAAATTTATTACAAGGGGAACTAATAAGTGGTTCCGAACTTTGGAATGTAAGTAATGCTATTTACTATAATCGGCATGAACTAACAAAACGAAATTCGCTAATGTTTGTAAGCAGGAGTGATTCTATTAACTGGCAGGAAATTAATAATAAGGGACCATCTCTTGTGATTTCAGATAAGCCTTCCTCAGAATTGAAAAATGCTCTATCGGATACAACCGTTATAAGAGTAAGAAGTCTCGTGCAAGCGTATTGGAAATTTATGGACCACTATAGAAATCTATTTCAAATACCAGTTGTTGCAATAACAGGGACATGTGGTAAAACTACAACGAAGGAAATGATCAAACATATTTTAAGTAAAAGATGGAATGTGCAAGCATCAATTAGCAGCAAAAACGAACCACGTCAATCTTTGCCTTATTTGATGGGCATTGCTGAAAACACAAATGCAGCTGTTTTTGAGCTTGGATTGGGTAATACCGGGAATATAAAACATCAGTGCAATATTTATCAGCCGACAATCGGAATTATTACAAATATCGGCGTTCATCATTTAGATGGTTGTGGAAATCTGGAAGGATATATAAAAGCGAAGTCAGAGATAGTGGATGGCATAAAGAAAAACGGCACATTAATACTAAATGCCGATGATGCCAATACAAAAAAAGTTCCTTTACAATCATTTAAAGGAAAAATAATCTATTTTGGAGTAAGTGAGAAGTCTCATTTTAGAGCTTCCAATATTAAATTTGCAAATAATGGAATGAATTTTCAAATTCATATATCCAATAAAAAATATAATGCATTTATACCAGGATATGGTGAACATCAAGTATATAATGCGCTTGCAGCAATCGCAGCTGTAAACGAAATGGGGATGGATATAGATGAAGCCATTTCCCAATTAGCGACCTTTAAAAATATGACAAGACACTTAGAGTTTTCAGATGGACTAGGTGGAAGTACAATTATAGATGATACTTGGACAAATAATCCTACATCTGTCGAAGCTGCATTAAAGGTGCTAGATTCTATTGGGCAGGGGAAAAAGGTCATCCTTGTACTCGGCGATATTAAGCGATTAGGAAACTTTGAAAAGAAATATCATCGGGAAATTGGAAGTATGGTTGCAAAAAGAAACATTCATACACTTATTACAATAGGGAGCAAAGCAGAAGATATAGCAAACCAAGCAAAGAAAGAAGGAACAGAGGCCACAGTCCATATTTTCAAAGATGTCAAAGGGGCTATTGATGTATTAGAGCCTATCCTTGACGAAAATTCCATATTATTGATAAAAGGTCCAATGTCGAGCCGATCGATGATTGACTTCGCCAATAGCTTGAAAGAAAATAAAAGAAAATAATAGAACGATAAAAAAGAAGCATTCAGGCACTACGCATTGAATACTTCTTTTGTTTTCACAGCTTTTAAGATATCGAAAAAGAGGGAAGGGAAGTGGCGGACCACTTTCCTTCCCTCTTAAATTATAGTGACTTAAAGAACGCGTTTTGCTGTTATATAATGCTGATTATAATAATCAACAAATAGCACTCTTGTTATAACTCCGTTTGAATTTGGAATAATGATACGGTGATCCCCCGCGTAAATTGCTACCATAGTTGGTGTTTTAGATCCTTTAGTACTGTTAAAGAAAACTAAATCACCTTTCTTTAAGTTGGAGCGAGACACGGTTGTCCCTTTTTTCATTAGTTCTTTCATATTAGTTGTCCCTAATTTAACACCATTTGCTTTGTATACATAATCCACAAATCCAGTAGCAGTGAAACGTAATGCTGCAGAATTATTGACATTACCCATTTTCACTTTACTCTTTAAACTGATCGTTTTTGCAACGATGTTATCCCCTTTAGTTGCAGGGTTTGCAGGAAGTAGAGTCGGTAATACTCTTCTTGCTGTAATATAGTTATCTTTATAATATGGCTTACTGTTTAAGTCTGAAATAACAATATTTTGTTTTGGGTCTGCCATGTGAATGACTTTATTGTTCCCTATATACATGGCAACGTGATTTGGCACTTTACCACCTCTGCTATCAAAGAAAAGAAGATCCCCTTTTTGTAGTTGAGTTCTGGAAACGGCTGTTCCTTGTTTCATCATATAATCTTCATTATACGTTCCAAGGTCTACTCCATTTTTCTCGAAAATGTACATTAGAAAACTTGCACATGAAAATTTGTAAGGATATGTATCCTTGTACACTGTATTACTATAAGTAGCTTTGCCTATTAAACTCTTAGCTGTTTGAATTAATTGATTGGCCTTTGCTTCTACTGCTTGTTGATTATGCTGACTATTAACGGCTGCAGCTGAAGCATCTATTGGATGAATAACAGTAGGAGAAACCCCTAATGCACTAAAACCGATTACGACTGATAATGTAGTTGTGACGAATTTTTTTTTCATTATGTCCCTCCAGAATTTTTATTGGTGGCTTTCACTGCACTGATTTTAGCATGTAAAAGTATAACTACTTTTAGGTAGATTATTCCACGCAAGAATATGACAGGAAGGAAGCCTTGCCACTAAAAGGTTTGTCGGGGAACTTTACAGTTTGATTACAAATGTTACAAAAGCCCTCATATATCTCGGTATGCAAGGATGGAAAGTAGTGTCTGCTCTAGTAGTAGTTGTATCTTTATGGTTTGGCTAAGTCTAATCCGTACCATTAATTCTAATGAAAAGATCAATCACTTTATTTTTAAACTAATTGGCCACATTTGCCCAAATTTCTGCATATGATGTGTAGAAGGGGTGTATGATGAACGATTATATAAAGATGTTTAAACAATTTTTGCCGCAAACTGCAACTGTATTAGAATTACAACAGCCTGAAAAGAAACCAGCAGTGATAGTAGCAGATATCGATGGGGATCAGGTGGCTGAGTTAATCGGGGCGTTCCAGTATCAAGGGAAAAACTATATTTTAATATTAAAAAACAGAAACAATCAGTGGCAGCCATTAATTATGATAAGTGGAAGTGGTTATGGTATTTCAGATTTAGTAGCCTTACCACTCACAGATACTGGTGTAAATACGCTAATCATTGGTTGGCAACAAGGTAGTATATGGTCCCAATTAAATTTACTGCAATGGACAAATAATGGTTTTGTCTGGTTACCTACGAATGATATTGTCTATAGTAAGTTGGAAACAGAAGATATGAACAAAGACGGCAAGTATGAACTTGCTATTTGGACGCATGATACCGGGGAAGCTTATAAAGTGGAAGTTTATCGGGTTGATAAAAATAATCTTGTACAGGCAAAAGATGTCTATCCATATTATTTTAAAAAAGTCGCAGCCTATTATGAAAAGCTACTACAAACAAATGATTATTCTTATTACTGGTACTACTTGGCTGATGCTCAAAGGAAAGCGGGAGAGCTGGATCAAGCTTTAGCTTCTATTGATAAAGCTCTATCTTTTTCTTCTCCTTATCCATCAAAAGAAGTGCTAACAGAAAAAAGAGAGGAAATCTTAAAACAACAGGGGACAACAAATTCAGATAGACCAGTTGTAATAGATTGGGCGATGGGAGATGTAACCGGTGATGGAGTCCAGGATACTGTCTATTTAACCGGGGAAATGACAGAGGGAAGTCCACTTTGGAAAAACATTACCCTTGTAATACTTAATGGAAAAACCAATATGTATGAAAGTATTTCTTTGAAGGAAAATATGGGATATAACCCAACGATTTTTCTCGGTGATTTTACTGGAAATCATGTAGATGACATACAAATAGTGATTGATACTGGTGGAAGTGGCGGAACGATTTATGCATATGTATTTGCATTTTTAGATGGGGAAATGAAACAAATATTTGATACCGATGTATATAATGAGCATTCCAAATATGAAGTTAACTACCGAGACCATTATAAAGTAACAGTAACTAGCTCGAATCCAAAGAAGGAATACACACTAGATTTAATGTACAAAGGAGAAGAGTATTTATCGGAAATTTATAATAAGGACGGTACGCTAAAAGAACCGATAGAAGGATGGGTAGACCCGATTAGTGGTTTATATCCGGTTGATTATGCAAGGGATGGCACTTATGAGCTCCTGTCTTATCAAGAAATTGCAGGTAGATATCACGCGGATGCATTGGGATACGTTCAAAATGAATGGAAATGGGATGGACAGGAATTTGTATTCAATCGGCAAAATGTTTCTATTTTCGGTAAGGATTTAAATGCTTAAAGAAACAAGTTTCAACCCCTTTTTTAATAGAAAGGGGTTTTTGTGTTTGAGGAATAAAAAATAGGGCACTATAAGCATGTTATCTCGTATGAAAGGAGAAACTTCATGTGAAAAAAACTTGGATCATGACTCAGGAATGGCATCACGTATTGTTTCTGCATTGGCCGGTTTCTCCTGAGAAAATATGCAAATATATCCCTGCAGAACTAGAACTGGATTTATATAATCATCAAGCATGGATTGGAATAGTATTTTTCCAAGTGAAAGGAAATCGCCCAAGATTCATCCCTCCTTTACCTGGGTTCAAATCTTATTTAGAACTAAACGTTCGAACGTATGTTACTTACAAAGGAAAAACGGGTGTTTATTTCTTCAGTTTAGATGCTAATCATCCCTTAATTGTGGAGTTAGCGAATTTGGGTGATTTTTTACCGTATCGTAACGCTAAAATAAGTTTTAAAAAGCACAAAAAAATATTTTCACTCTACAGCAAATACGAACGCCAAAATGAAAATATCCTAACTACATTCGAACCAATCACTAAACCATTGGAAAGTACTCGGCTTAATACTTGGCTAACAGAAAGATATAGCCTATGGACGAAAACAAAAGGACGGTTGTTCCGGGTAGATATAAGCCATACTCCCTGGAGACTGCAAAATGTAAATGGGCTTGTTTATGAGAATACAATGGCTCCTTTTTTAAAAGAGAATTTTAGTATGAAGCGTCCCCTAGCTCATTATTCCACTATGAAAAAAGCTCGATTTTACCCTCCAATATTAGAAAAATAAATGAATAAATAGTAAAAAATTACGCACACTATCCTCGAGTAGTTAGATTAAAAGGAGGAATTAGTATGAATAAATTGCTTCAAATTTCTATGATGATGCTTCTTGTTGGATCATTAGCAGCGTGTGGGACAAATAACAAAAATGATGATGTCGCTGACAATAGTGCAACTACAACGGATAATGTGACAGATACAAACATCAATACGGACACCGATACAGTTAATACGGACACGGATGATACAAATGGTCACGAAGGTCATAAAGTAGAGTTAGCGGATGATGTGGCTGACAAAATCCAAGGAATGGAAGAAGTAAAAGGTGCAAGTGTATTTGTGACAGATAACAATGCATATGTTGCTGTTGACCTGAAAGATGGGGTAGACGCGAGCGAAGAATTGGAAAATAAAGTTGCAGATGAAGCTAGAGCGGCAAATGCAAACTTTAATAATGTATATGTGACAACGAATCCAGATTTCACTAAACAATTTAATGAATACGGCGAGAAAATTAGAGCTAATGAACCTGTAGAAGGATTTTTTGAAGAGTTTTCGGATACGGTAAAAAGAGTTTTCCCAGATGCACACTAACTAAAAGTAATAATCTGTGCCAATCATTTCCGTTGATTTTCGCAGGGAATAGGTTTATTATATAAATACGAGCTGCATTGTACGTATGGATATTAAGTTTTAACCTTTATGCTGTAACAGGGAGTTTTATATAGAAGCTGGAATGACAGGCCTTATTCTCTTTTGACAATAAGGACATGCAAGATAGCTTTTGCGAACACCCACTTTGAGGAGTGGTGGTTTAAAACTTTCTAATAAAATACGGCAAAGGCGGCTTATCTAAAAAGCTTATAATAGCAATGTTTATAGAGCACTCCTTCCAGAAATGGTTGGGGTGTTTTTTTATATATTTTTGGTTTGTCGCAAATTTATCGCAATAAAATTGAAATTTATATCTAAATATAAACTTATGCATAAATTTCTTATTATCGCTTAGCGTAATCACATCTAAGCCAGTAGATCATACTAAATGAATCGTGATATCTGAATCTGATCACTACTGTTTTAGTGACTTTCCACTTTCCTGATATTCGTTAATACTAATTATCCAAATTTTTTCTTTTTTCTACAAATAAAATCCCCCCAGAAATTCAAGCTCTAGGGAGGAGTATCACAAAAATCTTCTTCTATAAGACGCTTACGTATAAATGAAACCGCTCGTTCTGTAAGTGGAGTTACTTAGATTGTTTTCCGGCGCTTATTAATTGCACAATCTGGACACCAATGTCCTTTTTTTATTACGCATGGTATAGTATGCCATTTATGACCTTCCTTACAACGGAAAACTAAAGGTGTTTTTGAATCAATGTACTCATTAGATAAACAAGTTCCTTCTCTTTCATGAACGATTTTAAGTAATTCTTCAAAATGTATTTGACGCCGTTTCTCAGAATTGCAATGTTTACACCATTTACCGAGTACTTCTAATTCATAAGGTTTTAGTTGGAAAGTATGGCCCTTGTGGCACTTGAAGTCGAGTTTGGTCAAATAATGTTCATAATGGTTAGTTAGGAGTTCGCCGCTATTCAATTTTGCAAGAGATTTCAGATAAGCTATTTTACTTTTAGATTTGTAAACCAAGTCCGTACTAATTTCTATCTTCTCGTTATAAGGGATGTTACGCTTAATTAATTCATGTTTGATAAAATCACTTAATTCTTCGGGATGATTGTAGGGGATTTCAATTAAATGAATGTTTAACTCCTTGCAACGATGCCTTTTTTCTAAGTCGAGAATTATTTGTTTCATAAATCCTTCAGCATTTCCATGAAAGTACTTATTAAATTTATAATGTTGCTCGCCTTGATATTCAAAACCAATCTTTAATTGATTTGATAACTCACAATATCCATCAAGCTCTAGTGAATCACCTAAGATTTTACGGGTTTTAATAAATGTGGACCCTAATAGTTTTTGAAAAATAAATCTACATTTTTCTTCATTGATTGAATAATTACAATTTGTACACCATGCATCTTTATTTTTAACATTTGTCGGAAGAAGCTCGAACTTGTGTCCTTCTTTACATACAAATCTGATGGGGGATTTTGCATCCAAGTATATAGTAGAAAGGCATTTACCACCCTTGGATTCAGCTATTGAGTTTAACTCACTTAATGAGATTTTTCGACATTCGTGACACCAGCGACCAGCTTTTACCGCACCGCCTGGTGCAGGCCATTGATGACCATTTTCACATTCCCAATCATAGGTAGCTTGCATACCTTTATATTCATTAGATAATAATTTTCCATTACGACTTTCTGCGATTTCTTGTAAATGCTCAAGATCTTTTGGTAATGAATTTGAACATGTATGACACCAATGCCCTTTGAGTATATTTTTAGCTGCTGTCTCCCATTGATGTCCAAATTCACATTCCCATGTCATTTCCACGCTACAGTTTATATACGTATCTGAAAGACATATTCCTCCGCGATTAACAGCAATTTGCTTTATTTTATCCAAATTATAAGTTGGATTATTACATTCTTTGCACCAAGAATCTTTATTTTTAATGCTATCAGGAGTTGCGGGCCATTGATGCCCAAATTCACATTCCCAAAGTAATTTAGTTTTGTTATTAATATATTCTTTAGACAAGCATTGCCCATTTTTTTTTATAGCAATATTTTGCATTTCTTCAATAGTGCCTTTAGTATTACCATTGCAGGAAGGGCACCAATTATTAGAGTATAGAATATTGTTAAAACTAGCCTCCCACTCATGTCCGCAAATACATTTCCAATGGTATTTATCCTTTACTTTTGTATAAGTTTTGGATAAGCAACTACCCCCTTTTTGTGCAGCAATACTTTTCAGATCTTCAATTGTGTATAAAACACTCATATCTAATCCCCCATAAATGTTATTTGGAGGTATTATTTACTCATTTTTATTGTGTATACTTCAAAACAAAGAAAAATGATTTGGCTAGGACAAATCTGTAGAATTATTTTGTAAGAAATTACAAGTCAAAATCATTTAATAATGAAAGAAAAAAATATGCACCAATCTTCCTGGCGAAGGATTTGTTCAAAATAGAAATAACTTGCATGGTGTTTTTGATGTTGAAAAGGGGAAAAAATTAAAAACAATTACTCTTATTGAAGCTCTTGAACGAGTTAAATATATTTATGAAACGACAATAAGCGAAGATCTAGAAGGAGCTGTTAGATATCTGAATGATTATAGAAATATGATTACTCACCATTCAATATCAATTGATAGTTCAGAAGTTGATATTCTAATATCCAATATTAAATTCACTTACCAAAATTCTATTGTCTTTTTTGATAAACACCTACCCGGTACTCTAGAAATCATTGACCAAGAAATATTTGAATTAACTAAAGAGGAGTATAAAGAACACCAACGAGATATGGAAGACTACTATCATGAAGTAGCTATGAGTAAAATAACTTAAAAATTCTATTTAACCACCGTTTTATAGACAAAATACTAGCCCCCTTAAAGTAACTTTTAAGGGGGCTTAAAATACTTATTTTTGTCTATTTACTCGTCTACGATCAAAATTATAAAAGAGTGGGAGTACCCTCTCTTCCGTCGAAAAAAAGCAATGAATGATCAAGTTTTAGATCTGCCTGTGCTGCTTAAACTAAAGAATGGATAGGCACCGTTTGATGAAACATCTAAACTTGAAAATATCAGAGAGTGAAAAATAAAAGAAATTCAAATCTTAAATTTTGAAGGTGTACTTATAACTACTACGGTCTTAGGGGATCTTAAACTCTTCTGTTACTGTAACATTTGGTCGGCCTCTTCTTAGTGAGAGGAAATACGTGAAATGAGTTTCTTCTATATATAGATCGATTGTTCGACATTTTTTTAAGAAATTTCGAGAAAAAACTTGCTATAATATTTAGAGGGTGATATGATAATCACCTGTCGTTTTAATTACTAATTTTTAAAAACGATATTAAAAGTTGTTGACAACGACAACTGAACTTGTTATCATATAAAAGTTGCCCCGAATAATCGGTGGTGGCGAAAAATGAACATTGAAAACTGAACATGCAAAACGTTAAGATATAAGCTATCAGATTAACTTGTTAGTCTGATAGCAAAACAATTATGACATCATTTAATGATGATGCCAGCAAAACAAAATGAGCTTTTTAAGTTCTCTATTATGGAGAGTTTGATCCTGGCTCA
>NZ_JBIVOJ010000015.1:0-105017 GCF_044754065.1 Psychrobacillus sp. NPDC093180
TCGTCCTGAGCCAGGATCAAACTCTCCATAATAGAGAACTTAAAAAGCTCATTTTGTTTTGCTGGCATCATCATTAAATGATGTCATAATTGTTTAGCTATCAGACTAACAAGTTAACCTGAATAGCTCATATCTTAACGTTTTGCATGTTCAGTTTTCAATGTTCATGTTGTTGTCTCGTTTTGACGACTTCTATATAATATCAAGGTTCCACACATATGTCAACACTTTAATCTAAAAAAATTAAACTCTTTCCTTTTCAGCTAGAAATAAGGAAAGAGTTATTTTTAAGTCATTCTATAATATTCTCTATGTACAAAGATCTTTTGGCCGCTAAGTCAATTATTTGGCCAGTTTCTGTTAAACGAATCATAGGCCTCATTTGGGAATCTCTATGGGAAAACACAACTTCCCCTGTTCTTCCATCTGACAAGTGAACTCGAGTTGAAATTGGCAAATCACCCACGAGTGAAATTAATGCATGAACGGCTTCGATATTATATTTGCCAAACTCTTCTTCCTTTATCATCTCTAATACTTTGAATGAGGAGCTCTTCGCACGATAAACACGTTCGGATGTCATTGCATGATAAACATCTGCTACAGCAATTATTTGAGAGTAAACAGATATATTATCCATTTTTTCTCCTTTTGGATAACCGCTTCCATCTAATCGCTCGTGATGCTGGAAGATTGCAAGCTTCAGTTCGGATTTCAATAAAGGGCTGTCTTGTATCATTTGCAAGCTATATATAGTATGTTTTTTTATCTCTGAAAAATCAGCTTCGGTTAAATAGGACTTTTTCTCTCTAATCTTCACATCCACTTTTGCCATTCCTATATCAGCTAGCAAACCAGCAGTTGCTATTTGCTTAATCATTCCTGGTGGATAATTCATTTTTTTTGCTATTGCACCCGATATTATACCGACAGCAATCGAGTGATGTGCAATATAGTTATCTAAAGAAGAAAAACTATTTAGGTAAGAGAATATTTTTTTATCGTCCATAGCCCTTTCAACTAAGGGCATAATTATATTGCGTAATTTTGCTAAATCAACTTTTATTCCAGCTTCCCAAGAAGAAAATTCTTTGTAAAAACTAATTATTGCATCATTATATAGCTTTACAAAATTTGTTTGGATAGCAGGTTCATCTTTATTTTGTATAGCATATACTTGCTCTTCGTTTAATTTATTTATTTCGTCTTCCGTTCTACTAAATACATTTTCTATTATAATAGGTACTTTCTTAACATTAAAGGCACGTAACACTTGAATATGTTCTCTTGTTATTTTAGTGTCCTTTCGAATGATAGGATTTTTTGTATGAACCAAAATATCTTCCGCAAGTACACTTCCTAATCTCAATTCCTCTAAATTTTCTAAAGTCTGGTACATTCCATTCCCTCCTTTTTCTAAATGTTTCTTTAATTATACTAAATATTATTGGTTACTGTATATGCATGAAAAACACTCTTAAACAAATTTGTTTAAGAGTGTTTTTCATTTACTTATTCACTTGTTTCTTCTGTAGAGGATGATTCCGTATCGGTAGGAGAATTTTCTTCTACTTCTGTTTCTTCATCTTCTTCTTTTTCAACTTTTGCGACAGTAGCTATTAGCTCATCGTCTGCAAGTCTCATTAGTCGGACACCTTGTGTACTTCTACCAGTTATAGAAATATCATTTACGTCCATTCGAATGAGCATCCCGTTTATCGTGATTAACATTAAATCTTCTGTTCCATCTACTGCTTTTACAGCAGATAATGGACCGTTTTTATCGGTAATTTGACATGTCTTAACACCCATACCACCACGGCTTTGTAAACGATACTCAGATTCTGGTGTACGTTTTCCATACCCATTTTCTGTAACAACTAATATTTCTTGATCCGGTTCTATAATTTCCATCCCTACTACATAGTCGTCATCTTTTAGACGAATACCTCTTACCCCACCGGCAGTTCTACCCATAGAGCGTATATCATTTTCTTCAAATCGAACTAGCTTACCTTGTCTTGTTCCTATGATAATTTGTTTATTTCCATCCGTTAAACGAACAGCAATCAATTCATCATCCTCACGTAATGAAATGGCGATCAAACCATTTGCTCGGATATGTGCAAATCCAGAGACAGGTGTACGTTTGGTTACACCATGTTTTGTCGTAAAGATAAAATAGCTATCTTCTTCGAAGGATGCCATTGGAATCATTGCAGTAACTTGTTCATCCTTGTCTACACCCAGTAAGTTGATAAGCGGCAATCCTTTTGCGGTGCGACCATACTCAGGTATTTCAAATCCTCTAGCGCGGAAAACTTTTCCTTTATTCGTAAAGAATAAAATAGTGTCGTGTGTTGATGTGTACAATAGATGTTCTACAAAATCATCTTCGTTTGTACCCATCCCTTGAACACCCCGACCACCACGTTTTTGACTCTTATACGTATTAGCAGGCAATCGTTTGATGTACCCTTTGTTTGTCAAAGTAAGTACTGAGTTTTCTACAGGTATTAAATCTTCATCTTCTAAAACTTCTGCTCCACCGGCAACAATTTCAGTTCGGCGCTTATCTGCATAACGATCTTTAATTTCTGTAATTTCTTCTCTTATTATCTCAACTACTCGATACTCATTTGCTAAGATGAATTTTAGTTCTTCGATGAGTTTAACTAAAGCTGTATATTCTTCTTCAATCTTATCTCTTTCTAAGCCTGTTAAACGTTGTAAACGCATATCTAAAATTGCTTGGGCCTGACGTTCAGACAAATTGAATTTTTCCATCAAACCATTTTTTGCTTCTTCGCCTGTTTGCGATGCACGAATTAAAGCAATGATTTCATCAATGTGATCTAAAGCAATTCGTAAACCTTCTAAAATATGTGCTCGATCTTCCGCTTTATTTAATTCAAACTGTGTACGACGGCGGATAACTACTTTTTGATGTTCTAAGTAATAATAAAGCATTTCTTTTATGTTCAATACTTTTGGTTGGTTATCCACGAGGGCCAGCATATTAACCCCAAAGCTAGATTGCAAAGCCGTTTGTTTATATAAATTATTTAAAAGTACATGTGAGTTTGCATCTTTTCGAACTTCAATAACAATTCGCATACCATTACGATCTGATTCATCCGCTAAATGGGTAATACCGTCAATTTTTTTATCGCGAACTAACTCTGCAATTTTTTCGATTAAACGAGCTTTGTTTACTTGATATGGTAACTCTGTAACGATAATTACTTCTTTACCACTAGCTTTTTGTTCGATTTCTACTTTTGCACGAATTAGTATAGAACCCCTACCTGTTTCGAATGCACGACGAATACCACTTTTTCCTAAAATGATACCGCCTGTTGGAAAGTCAGGCCCCGGGATAATACCCATTAATTCCTCTATGGTAATTGCAGGATTTTCAGACAATGCTAAAACGCCATCGATTATTTCTCCTAAATTATGAGAAGGAATATTTGTTGCCATACCAACTGCAATTCCAGAAGCTCCATTTACAAGTAAGTTAGGGAATCTACTTGGTAATACAACAGGCTCTTTTTCCTGTCCGTCATAGTTATCTTTGTAATCTATTGTGTTTTTATTAATATCACGCAATAACTCCATCGCAATTTTAGACATTCTGGATTCGGTGTAACGCATGGCAGCTGCTCCATCACCATCAACTGAACCAAAGTTACCGTGTCCGTCTACTAACATATAGCGGTAGCTCCAATCCTGTGCCATACGAACCATTGCTTCGTAAATAGAGGAGTCACCATGTGGATGGTATTTCCCCATTACGTCTCCTACAATACGAGCAGACTTTTTATGGGGTTTATCCGGAGTATTTCCTAACTCTTGCATTCCATATAAAATTCGTCGATGAACAGGCTTTAGCCCGTCTCGAACATCTGGTAGTGCACGAGATACGATAACACTCATTGCATAGTCAAGAAACGATGTTTTCATTTCTTGACTAATATTGATCCCTTTGACACCTTTATTCGGTATTTCTGACATCCTAAAGACCTCCAATCATACACATTCTTAAATATCTAAGTTTTTCACATACACAGCATTTTCTTCGATGAATTGACGTCTCGGTTCTACTTCTTCACCCATTAACTGCTCAAATATCGCGTCTGCTTCCATTGCGTTATCTAAGTTTACTTGAAGTAAAGTACGTGCATCTGGATCCATCGTTGTTTCCCAAAGTTGCTCTGCATCCATTTCTCCTAGACCTTTATAACGTTGAATATTGGGTTTGGAGGTTTTTGGTAAACGATCTAGGATCTCTTTTAATTGTTCATCATTGTAGCAATACTCGACATGTTTTCCTTGCTTCACTTGAAATAATGGTGGTTGTGCTGCGTATACATAACCTGCTTCAATAAGCGGTCTCATGAAACGGAAGAAAAAAGTAAGCAATAACGTTCGAATATGCGCACCATCAACATCAGCATCCGTCATAATAATAATTTTATGATAACGTGCTTTTTCTAACGTAAACTCTTCTCCAATGCCAGTTCCTAGTGCAGTAATCATTGCTCGGATTTCAGCATTTCCTAAAATTCGATCTAAGCGTGCTTTTTCTACGTTTAGAATTTTCCCTCTTAAAGGTAAAATCGCTTGGAAATGACGATCACGACCTGATTTAGCAGATCCACCAGCAGAGTCACCTTCTACGATGTACAATTCACTTTCCGCAGGTACACGGGATGAACAATCTGCAAGTTTGCCCGGTAGGCTAGAAACTTCTAATGCTGACTTTCTACGTGTAAATTCACGAGCTTTTTTCGCGGCAACTCGTGCTCTTGCAGCCATAAGTCCTTTTTCAATAACTTTACGGGCAGTTTGTGGATTTTCTAGCAAAAATCGATCAAAGCCCTCTGAAAACAAGCTGTTTGTAATCGTACTCACTTCAGAGTTACCAAGCTTTGTTTTTGTTTGTCCTTCGAATTGAGGATCTGGATGTTTAACGGAAACAATAGCTGTTAATCCTTCACGCACATCGTCCCCTGTTAAATTGGCATCTGCTTCTTTTAACAGACCATTTTTTCTAGCATAGTCATTAATAATACGAGTTAGTGCTGTTTTAAACCCCGACTCATGTGTTCCACCTTCATACGTATTAATATTGTTTGCAAAGGATAATATATTAGATGCGTAACCAGAGTTGTATTGCATAGCAATTTCAACGGCAATTCCATCTTTTTCTCCTTCTACAAAAATTGCTTCTTCCGTTATCGGCTCTTTTGATTTATTTAAATCTTCAACGTATGATTTTATTCCGCCTTCGTATAAATATTTAACGGATTTTTCTTGGCCTTCTCTTTCATCCGCAATTGTTATCGACAAACCACGGTTTAAATAAGCTAATTCACGGACACGATGTGCCAATATATCAAATTCATATATAGTAGTTTCGGTGAAAATTTCTGCATCTGCTTTAAATCGAGTTGTTGTACCAGTTATATCCGCTTCTCCAATTACTTCCAAAGGAGTAATCACAGCACCACGTTCAAATTTAATACAATGAATTTTTCCGTCACGTTTTACATATACTTCTGTAAACTCTGAAAGGGCATTTACAACGGAGGCACCAACACCATGAAGTCCACCTGATACTTTATAGCCTCCGCCACCAAATTTACCACCTGCATGTAAGACAGTCATAATAACTTCAACGGCAGGTTTACCCATTTTTTCTTGTATATCTACGGGAATACCACGACCATTGTCTTCTACTCGTATCCAATTGTCTTTTTCAATTGTTACGATAATATGATCACAGTATCCAGCAAGTGCTTCGTCAATACTGTTATCGACTATTTCCCATACAAGATGGTGAAGTCCCTTCGAACTGGTAGTACCGATGTACATACCTGGACGTTTTCTAACTGCTTCTAATCCTTCTAATACTTGTATCTGATCGGCATCATAAGATTTTTCTAACTCTTTTTCTTCCATAGCCAACTTGCTCACCTACTCTTTCATCACTTCAATAATGGTGACTCATATCTAAAAAAAATTTTAATCGATAACTGCTCCTTGTTCCACATGAAACATTTTTGCATGTTGAATCGTATCATGTGCAATGCCTTCTACACTTGTCGTTGTAACAAATGTTTGGACATCACCTTGAATAGTGTTTAACAAATGCGATTGTCTATAGTCATCTAATTCTGATAGAACGTCATCCAGCAATAAAACAGGAGCTTCACCTACCTCCTGTTTTATCAATTCGATTTCAGCTAATTTTAAAGACAAAGCCGTTGTTCTTTGTTGGCCTTGTGATCCATATATTTGAACATCATAATCATTAACGAAAAATTGAAGGTCATCTCGGTGCGGACCTGTTAAAGTCACTCCACGATCAAGTTCTCTTTTTTGATTATCTGTTATTTTTTTTTCAAGATGTTCTTTCATCTCGTTCTCTGTCCAATCTGCTTTAATACCAGAAGTCGAATTATATGAAACGGTCAACTTTTCTAAACCTCTAGAAATACCAAAATGGATTGGTTCTGCCCACTTTTGGAGTAAATCCATAAATTGAAATCTTTTTTGGATTACTTTCACAGCAGCATCTATATATTGTTCCGTGTACACATCAAACATAACATCCTTAAGAAAAGGCTTCCCTTGATTCTGTTTCAATATATGATTTCGTTGTTTTAGTATCTTTTGGAATTGAAGTAAATCATGTAAATAAACAGGGGAAATTTGGCCGATTTCCATATCCAGAAACCGCCTTCTAACTTGTGGACTTCCTTTTACTAAGTATAAATCTTCCGGAGCAAACATGACGACATTTAGCTGCCCGATATAATTACTTAATTTTTTTTGTTCTAAGTGATTAACTTTCGCTTTCTTACCTTTTTTTGACAATGTTAATTCTAAAGGCAAATGACCATACTTTTTTTGAATAGCCCCTCTTATTTTACCATAGTCTGCTTCCCAACGTATCAATTCTTTGTCATTGGAGGTTCTGTGTGATTTTGCCATCGACAATACATAAAGGGATTCCATCAAGTTTGTTTTCCCTTGTGCATTTTCTCCGATAAAGACATTTATTTTGGAGGAAAAGTCCAACTCAATTGATTCATAATTACGGAAATCTTTTAACTCTAACCGTTCAATATACATGTTAATCCCCGTTCTCTGGTCCAATCATCTGGAATCTTCCTACCCCCGGAATATTTACAACGTCTTTGTGACGCAGCTTACGGCCTCTTCGATCTTCTACTTCACCATTCACATAAACGGCATGTTCACTTAAAAACCATTTGGCCATTCCACCTGAATCTATTGCATCTGTCATTTTCAATAGTTGACCAAGTGTAATAAATTCTGAGTCAAAACGAATCTCTTCCAACAATAATTCAACCTCTTCTCATTTTCATTATCCCTTCATTTTACTCCAAATAACCGAATAAGTAAAAAAAAGCGTAAATGGTTTGCAATGTAGCTTGTTTTCGAAGTTTTTTATTTCGAATTATGTGTAACAGTCATCGTCATCTTATGACAAATAACCTCTTATTTTTAGAAAACAGGTATCAACTTACTAAAAAACAAAATCATAAACAGTTTTTCAAAATGGAGCATTATTTAATAAAGCGATCAATATCTTCACGCGATGTGGCATTTTTAACCTTTGTTCCCTTTGTGGGCAGATGATCTTCCACATCGCCTATCTAGCGGATATCATTCAACATACTACCGCACAGTACCCCTAAAAAAGTAGATTTGGTTAAATGCAAAGTTATCCACACTGTTGATAATTTACTCAAGCGTAAAAAAGATAGCCACGATAGTGACTATCCCCAATTTTTTTGTTTTTTTCAAATTAATAAGTTCTTACCGGCAATATAAGCTGCAAAATAGAATCATCGTGAACAGATTTCAATACAAAAGGTCTCATTGCTCCAGAGAACATGATTTTTACATCTTGACCATCGATTGCTTTTAAAGCATCCATCATATATTTTGCACTAAAAGAAAGTTTCAAATCTTCCCCGTCTATGGATTCTGCTTGAATTTGTTCTTCTACATTTCCTATTTCAGGAGAATTAGAGGACACTTCAACAAAACCATCACCAATAGTTGAAAAACGAACAACATTATTTCTTTCTTCTCTTGCGAGTAATGAAGCTCGATCAATTGCTTGGAGCAATGATTTTCCGTTAACTAAAATGGTTGTTTTGTATTCATTAGGAATCAATCTTGACGTATCAGGATAATTTCCTTCTAACAACCTTGAATAGAACAACACATCTCCCGTTTTAAACAGTATTTGTTGTTGTGTCATAACGATTGCTACTTCAGAGGATGTTTCTTCTAATATTTTATTTAATTCATTTAAGCTTTTCCCTGGAATAACAACACTATATTCTTCTTGAGGTAAATCTTTTAGTGCTGTTTTTCTTTTTGCTAAACGATGGCTGTCTGTTGCTACACAGTGAAGCTCTCCCTCTTTTACCGACCAATTAACTCCAGTGAGGACTGGACGACTCTCTGAAGTAGATACAGCAAATACCGTTTCTCTAATAATTGATTTTAGTAAATCAGAAGGAATAAAGAATTGACGATCCTCCTCAATTTGTGGAAGCAATGGATACTCAGATGCATCTAAACCAATTAAGTTAAACTCTGATTTACCTGAACGAATATGTGTTTGAAATTGATTGGTTACTTCGATTTCTACTTCGTTAGTAGGAAGTTTTCGTACAATCTCGTTGAACACGCGGGCTTGTAAAACTATTGTTCCTGCTTCTGTCACTTTAATAATTTGTTCTCCATTTTTTTCTGTTGGAATATAGGTTTGAATAGTGATGTCGGAATCACTGCCCGTAATATAAAGTCCTTTTTGTGAAACTTCTAATTTAAGACCAGTTAAAATTGGGACAGTTGTTTTTGAACTTACTGCTTTCATTACGTCATTTAATCCCTCTAATAAACTATCTCTCATTACTTCGAATTTCATTTTTGTACCTCACTTATATAGTTATTATTTATTTAAAAGAATAATAGATATAGTAATAGGGCTTGTGGATATGTTGATAAGTGTATTTTAACCTTTATATGCCTGATTATCCACATGTGAATAAGTTGTTCTTAAGTGAAAGGATAAAGAATAAACTTATCCACAATGATTTATCTCCCTAAAATAGTTTTTATTTGTTTTAAGTCATCTTGCAAATTTGTATCATCTTTAAGCATTTTAGAAATCTTCTCGTGTGCATGAATAACAGTTGTATGATCTCGGCCACCAAACTCTTCCCCGATTTTCGGCAGAGAAAAGTCTGTCAGTTCTCTAGAAAGATACATTGCGACTTGACGAGGAAATGCAATAGACTTAGTACGTTTTTTAGCTGCGAAATCTTCCAACCTAATGTGAAAATGCTCCCCAACTACTTTTTGAATGTCTAAAATGGTAATAATTCTTGGACGTGCATTAGGCATAATATCTTTTAGTGCTTCTGTTGCAAGTTCCGGGTTTATATCTTTATTTACAAGAGAAGAATAAGCAACTACGCGTATTAATGCCCCTTCTAACTCCCGAATATTCGAATCGATTTGATTTGCTATATAGGCCATTACTTCATCCGAAATATCCAGTCCGTCAGCTCTTGCCTTTTTACGTAAGATAGCAATTCTTGTTTCTAAATCTGGTGGCGCTATATCAGTTATTAAGCCCCATTCAAAGCGAGAACGAAGTCGATCTTCCAGTGTAGGAATTTCTTTTGGCGGTCTATCACTTGAAATGACAATTTGTTTGGATTCTTCATGTAATGCGTTAAAAGTATGAAAAAATTCTTCTTGAGTTGATTCTTTTCCGGCAAGGAATTGAATATCATCTATTAACAGGACATCTATGTTCCGGTATTTATTGCGAAACTCAATAGTTTTATTGTCACGAATAGAGTTAATGAATTCATTCGTAAATTTTTCAGAAGATAAATAAACCACTTTTGCATTGGGATCGTGTTCTTGTACATAATGACCAATCGCATGCATTAAGTGGGTTTTTCCGAGTCCAACTCCTCCATATATAAATAGAGGATTATATGCTTTTGCAGGTGCCTCTGCTACAGCTAAAGAAGCAGCATGAGCGAAGCGGTTTCCTGATCCAATAACAAAAGTATCAAACGTGTATTTAGAATTTAAAATTCCAGGGGAAAACTCAGATTGTTCTCCATTATTATTAGGGATTTTCGGTTTTGGTATATCAAACTCTTCTACGTCTTGGTTCTTTGGTACAACAAAAGAAATAAGAAGTTCGTTACCAGTCACTTCTGTCAAAATTCCAGCAATTAAATGGACATAATGGTTTTCAAGCCAGTCTCTTGCGAAGGAATTCGGCGCAGCTATTGTAACAGTCTCTCCTTTATATGAAAGTAGCTTCGTCGACTTTAACCAAGTTTCAAAACTAGGTTTCGATGTTTTCTTTTCTACTTCAGAGAGAACCTTTGCCCAAAGTTCTTCTAAATGTTCCAATAATCTAGTCTCCTTTTTTAGAGTAGTAAAACGTTCATATTTACAACTTGCAAAAATAATTAATATGTATAGATTTAAGACATATACACAAATCCACTTCCTGTGGATAAATATTGTAAACGTACGTGGAAAAACTTATCCACAGATTATTAACAACTGTGGATAAGAAAAAGTGGTAAAATTTAATTGAAAAAGTAAAACACAAATATCGTAACAAAAAAACATTGTAATTACAAGAGATTTAAGAGTTATCCACAATTATCAAATTATTAACATTCCAGGTTGTCCACAAGGTATGATTATGTTCAGAACATGTTCATAAGTCTTGTGGATATTTTTTTCTGTTTATTTTTTTATACACAAGCAAAAAAGAGGAGTAATAATAATTGTGGATAAACTATCTTTTAAACGAGGACTATAAGAATTTGAAAAACGATTGACATAATCACAGTAGTTATATATAATATCGGAGACTGTCTAAAGAAATTTGTAAGATGATCACTCAGGAGGTGTCATATAGATGAAACGTACATTCCAACCAAATAGCCGTAAACGTAGCAAAAACCACGGTTTCCGCGCACGTATGAGTACTAAAAACGGTCGCCGCGTATTAGCAGCACGCCGTGCAAAAGGAAGAAAAGTATTATCAGCATAAGTCCACTGACCATTCAGTGGTCTTTTTTTTCTTTTATAACGATTAGTCGGAGCAGGTGAAACGATGAATAAAAGACAACGAATAAAAAGAAACGCAGAGTTTCAAGAGATCTTTAAAAAAGGAAAGTCATTTGCCAATAGACAATTCGTTGTCTATTGCTTAGCAAAAGAAGAGGATTATTACCGTGTTGGATTGTCGGTAAGTAAAAAAGTAGGGAATGCAGTAGTCCGAAATCGTATAAAGAGATATATTAGACAAACCTTTTTAGAAATACATGATCAAGTGTATTCGAATATGGATTATATAATTATCGCCAGAAATCCGGCGGCCAAGCTAGATTTTCATGAAACCAAAAAAAGTTTGGAACATGTTTTAAAAATTGCAAAGGCAATCAAAAAGAAAAGCTAGTGTAGACTTTCTTAGAAATGGTAAGATGAAATGAAGATATATAATTAGGGGGAAAGAAGGTTGAAAAAAAGATTATCATTAGTACTATTACTAGTAGTAGTAACTGCACTACTTGCTGGTTGTTCTGAATTTAATGAGCCGATCTATTCTGATTCAGAAGGATTTTGGAATCATTACATCGTTTGGCCGTTAGTTTCAGCTATTACTTACTTTAAAGATTTACTAGGCACTTATGGTTTAGGAATTATTACGGTAACAATTATTATTCGCTTAATAATCTTGCCTTTAATGATTAAACAGACAAAAAGCTCGAAGAACATGCAAGAAGTACAACCTGAATTACAAAAATTAAAAGAAAAATACAGTTCTAAAGATGCAGTAACTCAGCAAAAGTATCAGCAAGAAATGATGGCCCTTTTTAAAGAAAGAGGAATCAATCCAGCTGCTGGGTGTTTACCGGTGTTTATACAAATGCCAATACTAATAGGTTTTTATCATGCAATTAGCCGCATGAATAATACACCTGAAATCAATCTAGGTGACTTTTTAGGATTTGCGTTAGCAGAGCCTAGTATAATACTTGCAGTTCTTGCTGGTATTATGCAATTGATCGTTTTACGTACTGGTCCGGCAATGGATAATCCGCAAATGAAAATTATGATGTATATCATGCCATTTATGATTATTGGATTTGGTATCGTATTACCGGCTGCATTAACATTATATTGGGTTATCGGAAACATCATCTCTATTATTCAAAATTTATTCATTTATAAACCTTGGAACAAGAAAGCAAAAGAACCTGTTAAATCGGGAGGGGCTAAAAAATGAATCAGATTACACAAACTGCGCCTACAAAAGAAGAAGCTATAACTATTGCACTAGAAAAGCTAGGAGTACCCATGCAAGATGTGTCGATTACAGTAGTGGAAGAGGGTAAAAAAGGTTTTCTAGGATTTGGAGTAAAACCTGCAGTTGTACAAGTAACTGTTTTTAAAAAAGAAATAGTAGAAGAAGTTCCTAAAACAGAAAAAATTGAAATAGAACAACCTCAACAGGGCCAGCTTCATAACACAGAAGTAAGTGTACTAAGTGAGAAAGAAGAAACACCTGTAAAGCAACAAACGAATGAGTTGGCATTAGAGGAAACTACACGATATATAGAGAAAATCGCTAAAGAGATGAAAATAGATGATTTAGTAATAACTGAAAAAAGAGATGGAAAGTTTGTTCATCTTCATCTAAATAGTGATAAAGCGGCGTTATTAATAGGAAAGCGTGGACAAACACTGAATGCGCTTGAAAATTTATCCCAGCTTGTCGCAAATAAGTTTTCTAATTCCTTCATTATTATTAAATTAGATGTTGGAAATTACCGAGAGCGTAGAAGAGAGTCACTCGAGCAGCTTGCAGAAAGAATGGCAGACAAAGCTGTTCGAACAGGTAAAAAAGTAGAATTTGAGCCGATGTCTTCTTTTGAAAGAAAAATAATTCATCATGCACTATCTGTTCGTGTAGATATAGAAACCTATTCAATGGGGACAGATCCAAATCGTTATTTAGTTATAGAACCAATAAAGTAAAAAGAAATGGGTTTTAGCTCTCAATAGCTGAAATCCATTTTTTAAATTTTATCCCGCATTAACGAGCAGTAAGACTCCCACTTTAAGATTGAAGAAAAGCGAAAAGATAAGTGGGAGATCAACTGCTGGCATGCGCCCGATTGGTTCAACTAACAATCAGTGGGGGATAGCGGACTAAAAGCGCGACGTCCATGTCGCAACGTCCGCACTAGCACGTCCTGTGCGTCGGAACCCCCCACTGATTGAAGTTTCACTTTATTAGCAATACCGCAGATTGTGAAGGAAGTATGAGAATAATGTCAGCCAGGCCAAGTCGGATTTATACGAAGATAATCGATATGGTTAAATTGGTACATTTTGTTCACACGAATAAAAGTATCTATGCTTCTGATTTTGGGTATTTTGTGGTATCGTTATATGTTAGATAGTCGTGTTCGTTTACTTATTCACATGTGGATAAGTGTTAAACTGTAAGGAGGTAGACACTAGTGGAATTTGATACAATAGCAGCTATTTCTACACCGCTTGGTGAAGGGGCTATAGCAATAGTAAGAATCAGTGGGTCTAATGCAGTAGCTATAGCAAATAAAATTTTTCGTTCACCAAACGAAAAAGATTTACTAAAACAAGCATCTCATACGATACATTATGGACATTTAGTTGATCCTAAAACGAATGAGGTAGTAGAAGAGGTAATGCTATCCTTAATGAAAGGACCAAAAACATTTACAAGAGAAGATGTAATAGAGATAAATTGTCATGGAGGACTTGTATCGGTCAATCGTGTCTTACAACTCATTTTAATAAATGGTGCACGACTCGCAGAGCCAGGTGAGTTTACGAAACGTGCATTTTTAAATGGAAGAATCGACTTATCGCAAGCAGAAGCTGTCATGGATTTAATAAGAGCAAAAACAGATAAAGCGATGAATGTTGCTTTAGGGCAAATGGACGGACGATTATCTAGACTTATTAACACATTAAGACAAGCTCTTCTTGAGACTTTGGCACAGGTAGAAGTAAATATTGATTATCCAGAATACGATGATGTGGAAGAAATGACACTTCCACTGATGATAGATAAATGTACTTGGGTGAAAGAAGAAATTGATAAACTATTAATTACTTCATCTCAAGGAAAAATACTTCGTGAAGGACTTTCGACTGCAATTATTGGCAGACCGAACGTTGGAAAATCTTCTTTATTAAATAGTTTAATACAAGAAAATAAGGCTATTGTTACGGATATAGCGGGAACTACAAGAGATATTATAGAAGAGTATGTTAATGTACGCGGAGTTCCGTTAAAATTAGTAGATACTGCTGGAATCCGAGAAACAGAAGATATCGTTGAAAGAATTGGTGTAGAAAAATCACGACAAGTATTAAAAGAAGCAGATCTTCTTTTACTTGTGTTAAACAATGCAGAGCAACTAACCGAAGAAGACCGTCGACTATTTGAAGCGGTTGAAGGTATGGATTGCATTATCATCATTAATAAAACAGATTTACCGTCCGAAATAAATATGGACGAAGTGAAGCAGTTGGCAGGCGATAAACGAGTAGTCACGACTTCCTTACTTCAGGAAGAAGGGGTCGATGAATTAGAAGAAGCAATAGCTACTCTATTTTTCGAAGGATCTATTGAAGCATCAGATCTAACATACGTGTCGAATGCTCGTCATATATCCTTATTACATTTAGCAAAAGCAACTGTAACAGACGCAATTGAAGCTGCACATAATGACGTGCCAGTGGATATGATTCAAATAGATGTGACAAGAACTTGGGAAATACTAGGCGAGATAGTTGGAGATACAGTGGAAGAAAGTCTAATTGACCAGTTATTTGCACAGTTTTGTTTAGGAAAATAAAAAATTGAGAGGAAGTAACGAACATGCCAAACTTTGAAGCAGGCAAGTTCGATGTGATTGTTGTTGGAGCAGGACATGCAGGCGTGGAAGCAGCACTAGCAGCTGCTAAAATGGGTGCAAAAACGCTTGTTTTGACAATAAATCTTGATATGATTGCATTTATGCCATGTAATCCATCCATCGGAGGGCCAGCGAAAGGAATTGTTGTGCGTGAAATTGACGCATTAGGCGGAGCCATGGGAAAAGTAATAGATAAGACACATATTCAAATGAGAATGCTGAACACTGGGAAGGGTCCAGCTGTTCGAGCACTGCGTGCGCAAGCGGATAAAGTGTTATATCAACATGAAATGAAACGACTACTTGAAGAACAAGATAATTTAACGATTCACCAAGCAGTTGTAGAAGAATTACTTGTAGAAGATGAAAAAATCATTGGATTAGTAACACAAGTAGGGGCTATTTACCGAGCAGAAACAGTGGTCATTACTACAGGTACATTTTTACGCGGAGAAATAATCATTGGAGACTTAAAATATTCAAGTGGACCAAACAATCAGCAACCTTCTATTAAATTAGCGGATAGTATCCGAAATTTGGGCTTTGATTTGGTTCGATTTAAAACAGGTACTCCACCACGTGTAAATAGTAAAACAGTAGACTATAGTAAAACAGAAATTCAACCTGGCGATGACGTTCCTAGAGCATTTAGTTTTGAAACAACTGAATTTATCATGGATCAATTACCATGTTGGTTAACATATACAAGTGAAAAAACACATCAAATTATTAATGAGAATTTACATTTATCTCCTATGTATTCTGGTATGATTAAAGGAACTGGACCAAGATATTGTCCGTCTATTGAAGACAAGGTAGTTCGATTTAATGATAAACCGCGCCATCAGATTTTCTTAGAACCAGAGGGAAGAAATACAAAAGAAGTATATGTTCAAGGATTATCGACTAGTCTACCTGAGCATGTTCAACGACAACTAATAGCCTCAGTTCCTGGACTTGAAAATGCAGAAATGATGCGTGCTGGCTATGCAATTGAATACGATGCAATGGTACCAACTCAATTATGGCCAACACTTGAAACAAAAAAGATTCAAAACTTATACACTGCAGGTCAAATTAATGGAACTTCTGGATACGAAGAAGCAGCAGGTCAAGGATTAATGGCTGGTATAAATGCGGCACTGCGAGTACTAAACAAAGAAGAAAAAGTGTTAAGCAGATCAGATGCATACATCGGAGTATTAATCGACGATTTAGTAACAAAAGGAACAAATGAACCATATCGTTTACTTACTTCACGTGCAGAATATCGTTTGTTATTACGTCATGATAATGCTGATTTAAGACTTCTTGAAATAGGCTATGAAATCGGTTTGGTCTCTCAAGAGAGATATGATCAATTTTTAGCTAAAAAGAAACGAATAGAAGATGAATTAGTTCGTCTTCGCACTCTAATCATTAAGCCAAATGAAACAACACAGGCGTTAATACGTAGTGTAGATGGTAGTGAACTAAAAGATGGTATACGTGCTGCTGATCTACTGAAGCGAACAGAAATGCACTATGATTTAGTTGCCGAATTGGTTCCGTCAGAAGTAGAATTAACATTAGAAGAAAAAGAACAAGTTGAAATTCAAGTAAAATATGAAGGATATATTGAAAAATCTCTTCAACAAGTAGAAAAACTTAAAAAAATGGAAGACAAAAAAATTCCTGACCAACTTGATTATGATGCAATTTCTGGAATTGCTACGGAAGCTAAACAAAAATTGAAGCAAGTCTGTCCATTATCTATTGCACAAGCATCTCGTATATCAGGAGTAAATCCAGCGGACATTTCTATCTTGCTTATCTATATCGAACAAGGAAAAATCGCTAAAATATCTGGATAGTCTTAAATGATAAGGAGAACTACATGAACGAAGAACAATTTAAACAAGCCCTTCATGAAAAAGGAATTTCACTAAGTGATGTTCAACTAGAACAGTTTAAAAAATATTATGAACTACTAGTTGAGTGGAATGAAAAAATGAATTTAACAGCTATCACAGATGAACCTTCTGTCTATTTAAAACATTTTTTTGATTCTATTAGTGCTTCTTTTTATGAAGATTTTAATGGCCCTTTCTCTGTTTGCGATGTAGGAGCAGGGGCTGGATTTCCAAGCATTCCTATAAAAATTTGTTTTCCACATATAAAAGTAACTATAGTTGATTCATTGAATAAAAGAATTCAATTTTTAACTAATTTAAGTAAAGAATTAAACTTATCCAATGTTCAATTTGTGCATGCTCGAGCAGAAGAATTTGGACAAAATAGTGAATATAGAGAAAAATATGACATTGTAACTGCAAGAGCTGTAGCAAGGCTCTCTGTCTTATCTGAATTATGTGTCCCCCTAGTAAAGGTGGGGGGCAGGTTTATTGCAATGAAGGCTGCTAGTGCTTCCGATGAGTTAAAAGATGCGAAAAAAGCACTAGATGTGCTAGGTGCTGAGAAAAGTGGAGAGTATTCATTTCTTTTACCTATAGAAAATAGTGAGAGAACGTTATATGTCTTTTCTAAAACAAAAAGCACACCGAAAAGATACCCTCGAAAGCCAGGTATTCCAAACAAAACGCCTATTATTTAACCTTACTAAACGGCTTGTTTCTATCTACAATTCATTAATATATTACAAAGTTATTTTCTTTAGAATTAGAGATAAGAAGCAAGTATGTTAAGGTGCATTAAATTGAGGAACGTTCCACGTGAAACATTTATAGTAGTGTAATTTTTTCGTGAATATTAAGTGTATAGAGTTTCTAAAAGGTGGTGCTTGTTAGATGAAAAGTCCTTTTTCTCGTTTTTTCGGAAGCTCTGAAAAACAAGGACAAGATGTAGTTGTGGAACCCACAAAACATCATTTAGAAGAAGTAGTGAATATAGCAATTGAAAAAATCATACCCAATAGATATCAACCGAGAACTGTTTTTGATGAAGCAAAAATAGAAGAACTTGCTCGGACTATTCATACGCATGGTGTAATTCAACCAATAGTCATCCGTAAAATGGATGATGAAAAGTATGAAATTATTGCTGGGGAGCGACGTTTTCGAGCAATGTCGAAATTGCAGTGGGCAGAAGTACCAGCAATTATTCGTAATTTAAGCGACAAAGAAACTGCTTCTATTGCTTTAATAGAAAACTTACAACGGGAAGAACTAACCGCAATTGAAGAAGCAGTCGCTTATCAAAAGTTGCTAAAACTGCATGAGCTTACCCAAGAAGCATTAGCACAACGTCTTGGAAAAGGGCAATCTACTGTGGCTAACAAACTAAGACTGCTAAAACTCCCGGAAGAAGTGCAAGAAGCAATTCTGAAAAAAGAGTTATCAGAAAGACATGCAAGAGCATTAATGCAAATTAAAGACAAAGAAATCCAAATGCAATTGATGAACATGACAATAGAACATCATTGGAATGTAAAACAATTGGAACAAAAAGTAGAAGAAATTATAAATCCTCCTGTGAAAGAGGATAAAAAAGCAACAAAATCAAAAAGAAAAGCTGTTAGCAAAGACGTACGAATTGCTTTAAATACGATAAAACAGTCCTTATCTATGGTTACCAAGAGTGGTATTAATATTAAAACAGAAGAAGAAGATATGGAAGAATTTTATCAAATTACTGTGAGAATACCTAAAAAGAAATCATAATATATTATCAAATTCAAACTCTGGCATTTTTGCAAGAGTTTTTCTTTTGTTACAAGAATAATATCCAATTTTCTTGAGAAATTTGATAGAATGGAATAGAGTCAAAAAATTACGACGAAAGTAGGTGCAAGAGTGGGAAGAATTATTGCAATAGCCAATCAAAAAGGTGGTGTGGGAAAGACTACTACATCTGTTAACTTAAGTGCCTGCCTTGCCTACTTAGGCAAGAAAGTTCTACTTGTAGATATTGATCCACAAGGAAATGCTTCTAGTGGCGTAGGTGTGAATAAAGGTGATATAAGTCAATGTATTTACGATGTTTTAATAGATGATGTAAGTGTTTTAGAAACAATTCAAGAAACAAAAGTGGAGAATCTGTATATTGTTCCCGCTACTATTTCTTTAGCAGGAGCAGAAATAGAATTAGTTTCAACTATTTCTCGAGAGGTTCGATTAAAAAAAGCATTACAAGAAGTAGAAAATCAATATGATTACATCGTTATTGATTGTCCACCGTCTCTTGGATTATTGACTATAAATTCGTTGACTGCTTCAGATGCTATTATTATACCGGTTCAATGTGAGTTTTATGCCTTGGAAGGGTTAAGTCAATTGTTAAGTACTATACGACTTGTACAAAAGCATTTAAACAAAAATCTAGAGATTGACGGTGTTTTATTAACTATGTTTGATGCCAGAACTAATCTAGGTATCCAAGTCATTGAAGAAGTAAAAAAATACTTTCAAGAGAAAGTATATAAAACGATAATTCCTAGAAACGTACGCTTGAGTGAAGCACCCAGTCACGGAGAACCAATTATTATTTACGACCCGAAGTCTAGAGGAGCAGAAGTATACTTAGAACTAGCGAAGGAAGTGATTCGTAATGGCTAAAGCTTTAGGAAAAGGTATTAACGCACTCTTTCCGGGGGAAGATCAATTAAAAACAGAGAGAGTTGAGCAAATTAGTTTAACAGATATTAAGCCTAATCCTTATCAACCTCGAAAAGTATTTGATCAAGAAGCGATGAAAGAGCTTACTGAGTCTATTAAAGAACATGGTGTATTACAACCAATTATTCTTCGTAAAAAAGGTTCAAAATATGAAATAGTTGTTGGAGAGCGAAGGTTCAGAGCTTCTCAGCTTGCTAGTTTAGATATAATACCTGCTGTGATTCGAGAGCTGACGGATCAACAGATGATGGAGCTCGCTATACTAGAAAATTTGCAGCGTGAGGATTTAACACCAATAGAAGAAGCAGAAGCTTATCAAAATTTAATGGAACATTTAAAGTTAACGCAAGAACAACTTGCATTTAGATTAGGAAAAAGTAGACCACATATTGCTAACCATGTACGATTACTAACATTACCTGAAGTCGTAAGAAATGCTATTTCTGATGGTATTCTAACAATGGGACATGGGAAGGCTTTACTAGGTTTAAAAAAGAAAAAAAACATTCCAATAATCATGCAAAAAACGGTTAAAGAAAACTTAAATGTACGTCAATTAGAAGCATTAGTACAAAGGTTAAATGAAAATGTTCCACGTGAAACAAAAAAAGAAGAAAAAGATATTTTTACGAAAGAAAAAGAATCTGAATTAAGAGATCTATTTGGTACATCTGTTTCGATAACAAAAGGTAAAGAAAAAGGAAAAATTGAAATTGAATTTTATTCAGAAGATGATTTAGAAAGAATATTAGAACTATTAGAGAATTGATTCAGCCTATTTCTAGGGCAACCTAGGAATAGGTTGTATTTTTAGAGACGAGATGAGGATTACGGATGGTGTTGTTGGGGACTTTAGTAAATGCTCTATTAATAATTATAGGGGCTATTGCTGGACGGTTGTTAAAAGGAATTCCTGAGAATATGAAGCAAACGGTTATAAGTGCAATTGGAATAGTGGTGACTGTTTTAGGTATTCAAATGGGCTTAGAAAGTAGTAATTTTGTATTAATCATTATTTGTATAGTGTTTGGAGCGGTTATAGGTGAATGGATTGATATAGATAAATGGTTAAATAAACTAGGTCAACTTTTAGAGAAAAAGTTTGGTTCAAAAGCTTCTCAAGGAGGAAGTATCGCACAAGGCTTTGTTACGAGTACTCTTATATTCGTTATCGGCGCTATGGGTGTATTAGGAGCATTAAATAGTGGACTTCAAAATGATCATGAATTACTCATAAGTAAAGGAATTATAGATGGCTTCACTTCTATTATCTTATCAGCAACGCTAGGAATAGGAGTATTGTTATCAGCAATTCCAGTAGCAATTTACCAGGGAGTAATTGCTTTATTTGCAACACAAATCACAAAAATTATACCAGAAGCTGCGCTCGAGTTATTTCTCCAAGAAATGACAGCTACTGGCGGCATAATGATTATAGTAATTGGTTTAAATTTACTTGGCTTAACCAATATTAGGGTGGCGAATCTCTTACCAAGTTTAGTGGTTGTTGGCATTGCGGTTGCTATTATTTATATCTTTTAGATTATAACGATGCCACGCTAAAAGAAGAGAGCGTGAAATCACTCTTCCCATTTCAAAGGTGAGATTGAGTCGGGTACTTTGCAAAACATTATATTCCATAAAACCTCCAATATTAACAACAGCTTTAATGGAGACTTCTCCGATTGGGGGTAATTCTTTTTTTACTGCCTTTCCAGGGAATAACGGACCACGATGTACAATAATCTGTCCAATATTGTTTGCATTCCCTAAACAAGCATCAATAGCAATAATATAAGGTGAATCAGGTGCCCTTTTTAATTCCTCTGTTATTTCTTCTAGATTCAAAGCGTGTAAAGGATTATCTAAGGTTCCGACAACTTGAAATGGAAAAGAAACGAGTTGCGTTAAAAAGGAGCCAGTCATTGGACCAAGCGCATCGCCTGTAGAGCGATCCGTTCCTATACAGCAAAAAACTAAGTTTTGGTGATCAAAAGGAATATGTTCTAAAAAGTAGTTGCTTAATCGCCAAACTACTCCTGTTTCTTTATAATAGATAGTAGAGGGATGTTGAGTAACTGTCGCTTCAGAATTCATGAGTTTTACTCGCTTTCTTTTTAGCATAGTATATGCATCTAGAAGATTATTTATTCAAGTAGAGGTGATAAACGACTTTATGGAAAATACTATTCAGAAAATACAGGATTACTTATTTACAGAGGACACATGGATACAGCTTGGAATAATAAGTATAAAAATAATTGTTATTTTATTGCTAACAACAGTTGTAGTGAGAGTCGGTAAACGTATTATCAAAAAATTATTTTTTGTGAGACAAAAAAGTCCTTTAGGATATTCGGAACGCAGACAAAACACTTTGGAAAAGCTATTACAAAATATTTTAGCTAATGTAGTGTATTTTACTGCGATCATAGCGATTTTAAGCACTTTTGGCATAAAAGTGGTAGGACTACTTGCCGGAGCCGGAATTGTGGGACTTGCAGTTGGTTTTGGTGCGCAAAGCTTAGTAAAAGATATAATTACAGGATTTTTTATAATATTTGAAGACCAGTTTGCTGTGGGTGATCAAGTACAAATTGGTACAGCCAATGGAATTGTGCAGGAAATTGGTTTACGTACAACGAAAGTGAAAAGTTATACAGGGGAACTTCATATTATTCCAAATGGAAGCATTACGAACGTGGTTAATTACTCCATATTTAATTCATTAGCTTTGATAGACTTTAGTGTAGCTTCTGAAACAGATCTTTTAACATTAGAGAAGAATATACAAGAATTTCTGAAAGGTTTACCGAGCAAATACGAGGATCTTGTTAAACCACCAAGTTTTTTAGGAGTACAAAGCTTTAGTGCAACGGAGATAGTTGTCCGTATTACCGCTGAAACAATACCGACAAAACAAGCGGGGGTTGCTAGAAAGGTACGTAGAGATTTGAGAGAGTTCCTGGAGCATAAAGGTATTCAAATTTCATAATTAAATAGCGATATTAATCCTAGTAAAAGAAGGTGATTGAAATGGAAAGTAAGCAATTTCAATTAAATGATATTGTAGAGATGAAAAAGCAACATCCTTGTGGGACAAACGCATGGAAAATTATCCGAATGGGAGCAGACATTCGGATCAAATGTGAAGGTTGCCAGCATAGTGTGCTCATTCCAAGAAAAGAATTTGAAAAAAAAATGAAGCGACTATTAAAACAAGCAGATACGGAGTAAAGATAGACTTTTAGCATTAAAATCAATATAATGAACAGGTTATAATTAAAAAAAGTGTAAGTTAATATAGAGAAGGGTTGTGACATATATGGCACTGACGGCAGGAATCGTAGGATTACCAAACGTAGGAAAATCCACATTGTTTAATGCAATAACAAAAGCGGGGGCACTTGCAGCTAACTATCCATTCGCTACGATCGATCCGAACGTAGGTATTGTAGAAGTTCCAGATGCACGTTTAGATAAATTAACAGAGTTAGTAACACCTAAGAAAACAGTTCCAACGGCATTTGAGTTTACAGACATTGCAGGAATTGTAGAAGGTGCTAGTAAAGGTGAAGGTCTTGGAAACAAGTTCCTAGCTCATATTCGCGAAGTAGATGCGATTTGCCAAGTAGTACGTTGCTTTAATGATGAAAATATTACACATGTTTCCGGTAAAGTAGATCCAATTTCCGACATAGAAGTAATTAATCTGGAGCTAATCTTAGCGGATTTAGAAAGTGTAGATAAACGTTTAGCACGTGTTGCGAAAATGGCGAAACAAAAAGATAAAGATGCAATGATAGAAGAACCGATCCTTTCACGCTTAAAAGAAGCTTTTGAAGCCGGCAAGTCTGGTCGTTCCGTCGACTTTACGGAAGAGGAACTTCGAGTAGTAAAAGGTCTGCACTTATTAACTATTAAACCGATGTTGTACGTTGCAAATGTATCAGAAGACGATATTATGGCAGACGAAGAAAACGAATATGTACAAAGAGTACGTGCATTTGCTGCTGAAGAAGGAGCACAAGTAATTGTAGTTTGTGCAAAAATCGAAGAGGAAATGGCAGCCCTAGAAGACGATGAAAAGCAAATGTTCCTAGAAGAACTAGGAATTGAAGAATCAGGATTAGACCAACTAATTAAAGCATCGTATTCATTGCTAGGACTAGCTACTTACTTTACTGCAGGTGTACAAGAAGTACGTGCATGGACGTTCCGCAAAGGGATGAAAGCTCCACAATGTGCTGGAGTCATTCATTCTGACTTTGAAAAAGGATTTATCCGAGCAGAAACAGTTGCTTACGATGATTTAGTTGGTACTGGATCGATGGCAGCTGCAAAAGAGGCAGGAAAAGTTCGTCTAGAAGGAAAAGAATACGTGGTACAAGATGGCGACGTAATGCTGTTCCGTTTCAACGTTTAATAAAAAAGATTAGCGAAATCTCTCGCTAATCTTTTTTTAATATATATAGTTTTGGTTTTATAGGATCATCTTTTATTAGAACATCTTTTGGATATCTTCTTAACTCTTTATACATCGCAAAGTCACCAGCTGCACCAGCTACAAGCCATGCCCCCAACAGAACAAGTACTGGCATTTCTATTATATATCCGACGAGCATTGGAAGAACACCGGTCATCCAAAAAGGCAGCAACAATGCTTTTTTCATTGCGTGATTAGGTAAAGGAACGGTAGTTGTTGCGTAAGCAATCCCCATCTTCAAATTAACACCATAATCCATGCTACTCCATGGAACTTTCCCGAAAAGATAAAAACCGATCAAATGAAAACATTCATGTAAGACAATAAGAAGTATATACCCAATACAAAATAAGAAAAAATCCCAAAATGTAAAAGTTAGTTGTATGTCGCCATGTAAAAAGGTATAGACAACCAGTCCAACAATGGAAATAATAACAGTCATAAATAAACTAGACCAGGCAACCCTTTTCAAATCAATTTCAATTATGGATAAATAATGCTCTCTATTTTCCATGAACGATCCCTCCAATTAATAAATATACATGAATTGAAAAAGTAATGACAATCATTCTTGAAATAATTAACTCCTTATGGTACAATTCATTGATGTGAGTAATAGAATTACTTGCTCCTTGTCGATTGGTAACAATCGGCCAAAGACCATAGGGAGGTGTAAATAGATGAGAAAGTACGAATTAATGTACATTATTCAACCAGCAATCGAAGAGGATGCTAAAAAAGCTTTAGTTGAGCGTTTTAACGAAATCCTAACTTCAAACGGTGCTGAAATCATCGAAGCAAAAGACTGGGGTAAACGCCGCTTAGCTTACGAAATCAATGACTTACGTGAAGGTTTCTACCAAATCGTTAAAGCAAACGCTGATTCTCAAGCAATCGATGAATACATTCGTCTAGCAAACATCAATGAGGACATTATCCGTCACATTGCTGTTCGTATCGACGATAAATAATAAAATCGACTAACAAAAGCTGAATGAGGGAGGTTGTACACTGATGATTAACCGTGTCGTTTTAGTTGGAAGACTAACAAAAGATCCGGAACTTCGCTATACACCAAGTGGTGTGGCAATGGCAAGATTTACACTAGCTGTCAATCGAACATTTTCCAACCAACAAGGTGAAAGAGAAGCTGATTTTATCAACTGTGTCGTTTGGAGAAAACAAGCGGAAAACACAGCTAACTTTTTGAAAAAAGGAAGTTTAGCTGGTGTCGAAGGGCGTATTCAAACAGGCAGTTATGAAGGACAAGATGGAAAACGTGTTTATACGACGGATGTTGTCGCAGACAGTGTTCAGTTTTTAGAACCACGTAGCAGTTCTGGAGACCGTGGCCAATCGGGACAACCATATGGTGGCGGACAACAGCAACAACAGCAAAATCCATATCCAACATATCAGCAAAACCAACCAATGAATCAGCAAAATTATACACGTGTAGATGATGATCCTTTTGCAAATAGTAGTGGACCAATCGAAGTTTCGGATGACGATCTACCATTTTAATAGGACAACACACATGTTACTTTAACCGAAAAGGAGGCAATCTATTATGGCACCACGTCGCGGAGGCAAAAGACGCCGTAAAGTTTGTTACTTCACAGCTAACAACATCACTCACATCGATTACAAAGATGTAGATTTGTTGAAAAAATTCGTGTCAGAACGTGGAAAAATTCTTCCACGTCGTGTGACAGGAACTAGCGCGAAGTACCAACGTAAGTTAACACGAGCTATTAAAGTATCTCGTATCATGGCTTTACTTCCATTCTCTTCTGAAGAGAGATAAGTTTATAATTCAAAAGACCGGGAAACCGGTCTTTTTTTTATTCCTAAATTTGAAAAAGGTGTGCCTGCAGTGTATGGGGTTTTAGTTGTCGTAGTAAATCTGTTACAATAAATAGATGATTAAAAAAAGGAAGGTACTTCATGCAAAAAAATGAGACAAACTATTTAACGTATGGATCTATGATGATTGCCCTATTTGCTATTCTCTTGGCAATGTCTGTATATGTGCCATTTTTAAGTGTTATTATTTCATTCATATTACCATTACCAATTGCTTGGTATAGCACAAAGTTTGAACGGAAGCATGCACTATTAGTTACACTTATCGCAGTTGTATTATCTGTCTTGGTTGGAGGCATTGCTGGATTATTTTTGGGGATAGCACTAGCTCCACTAGGTCTTATCATCGGAGATGCCATTCGAAACAAGCGATCAAAATTTTATATATTAATGGCTTCAGGTATTTATTTGTTATTTATTACAGCGATACAATACATAGTATTTATTTTAGTATTAAATATTAATATTTTGGAGCAATTTTTTGAGGCTCTTGAAATATCTTATAAACAAGCAGGAAATATCATGGAATTAACTGGCCAGTTGCCAGCTAATTATGAGGAAATGGTGGAACAATTTTTATTACTGTTGAAAATGATTGTACCATCTCTATATATTGGAATTGTATATATATATGCTTTTCTTTACCTAGTGATTAATCTATCACTACTGAAAAAGTTAAAGCTAGATGTTCCAAAGTTTTCAAAGTTCATGGATTTTAGACTACCTAGAGTGGTGTTGTGGTATTATTTAATCGTATCCATTTTCTCTTTATTTATGGAATTTGAAATGGGCACTTTTGGGTATTTACTATTTGTGAATGCGGCACTCATTTTAAGAGTACTTTTGTTTTTACAAGGTGTTTCGCTCATTCACTACTATTTTTATGTGCAAGGGTGGCCGAAATGGTCGATGGTTTTAGCAAGCATTCTTGCCGTACCACTTTTTACGTTCACAATTATATTAGGGGTTTTAGATTTAGGATTTAATTTGCGAGCGTATTTAAAAGACAGGTACAAAAAATAAGGAGCTGATCAAGTGGCATCTTTTTTTAGGAAACGGCCAATTCGATATCCACTCGTTTTGTTCATGTTACTCGGTGGAGTGGCAGCTTATATACTGTTATCTAACAATTTATTAGTCGGATTGTTATTTACTTTATTAGTAATAGGGGTATCTATTTACGCATGGATTTTAGAACAGCGTGTATATGAAGAGACAGAAAAACATATAGAAACACTCTCTTATCGTATGAAAAAGGTAGGAGAAGAAGCACTATTAGAGATGCCTATTGGTATTTTATTGATAAATGATCAATATGTCATTGAATGGGCAAATCCATATATGATGCAAAAGTTACCGTTCGATACAATTATAGGTGAAGAGTTATTTTCTATATCTAAAGATTTTAAACAGCTTTTGAAGCAAGAAGATTTAAAAGAAATGATTATATCATTTGATGACAATGACTATAAGGTGTTGTATAAAGCAGAAGAAAAGTTATTATACTTCTTCGATATTACAGAACAAGTAGAAATGGAATCCTTATATTATGGAGATCGAACAGTTATTGGTGTTCTGTATATCGATAACTATGATGAAATTGCCCAAGGGATGGATGATCAAACACGAGGACAATTAAATAGTATTGTTACCTCCTGTGTCAATGACTGGGGTGCCAAGTATGGAATTTACGTGAAAAGAATTTCATCAGATCGTTTTTTAGCGGTCTTTAATGAATCCATCTTAGTAGAACTTGAGAAAAATAAATTCTCGATTTTAGACGATATTAGAGAGACTACAGCTAAGTTTGGATTTTCTTTAACGTTAAGTGTTGGTGTTGGTGCAGGATCTATTTCGCTTGTAGAACTTGGAGAATTAGCACAATCGAGCTTGGACTTAGTATTAGGTCGTGGTGGTGATCAGGTAGCCATCAAACATCCAAGTGGAAAAGTGAAATTTTACGGTGGTAAAACAAATCCAGTAGAGAAGAGAACGCGTGTTAGGGCAAGGGTTATCTCGCATGCGCTTCGTGACTTGATCCAAGACAGTGATCAAGTGTTTGTGATGGGACATCGTATGCCCGATATGGATGCGATTGGATCTGCTGTTGGAGTTAGAAAAATGGCCGAAATGAACAAAGTAGAGGGCTTTGTCGTGATCGACTTTAATGAACTAGATAATAGTGTGACCCGATTAATGGATGAAATAAAAGAAAAGCCTGAGCTTTATGATCGTTTTATCAGCCCGGATGAAGCAATGAGTAAAATGACAGATAAAACGCTTCTAGTTGTAGTAGATACACATAAACCAAGCTTAGTTATTGATGAGAAATTGCTTCAACGAGCAGAAAAAATAGTCGTCATTGATCATCACCGACGAGGAGAAGAATTTATATCTAATACGATGCTCGTTTATATGGAGCCATACGCATCTTCTACTTCTGAGCTTGTTACAGAATTAATCGAATATCAGCCTAAACACCAAAAGGTAACAAGCTTAGAGGCCACGTCCATGCTTGCAGGAATAATAGTTGATACGAAAAGCTTTACCCTTCGTACGGGAGCTAGAACGTTTGAAGCAGCGTCCTATTTACGTACGAATGGAGCAGATACGGTACTTGTACAACGTTTACTGAAAGAAGATATTGATACGTATATTGAGCGTTCTAAAATCGTGCAAACGGTTGAATTTTTCGGTGAAGGCATTGCCGTTGCACATGGTGAAGATAATATTACTTATAGTCAGGTATTGCTAGCGCAAACAGCCGATATTTTATTGACGATGAATAATATTACTGCTTCGTTTGTTGTTGGGCGTAAAAGTGATTCTAAAATAGGTATAAGTGCAAGATCCCTCGGAGATGTAAATGTACAGTTAATAATGGAAAGCCTGAATGGCGGAGGCCATTTAACGAATGCAGCTTGCCAATTAGAAAATATAACAATAGATGAGGCCATAGCATTATTAAAAGATGCTATTACGGAAACAACTAAAGGAGGAAATACAGAATGAAAGTCGTATTCTTAAAAGACGTAAAAGGTAAAGGGAAAAAAGGGGAAATCAAAAACGTAGCAGACGGCTATGCACATAACTTTTTATTGAAAAACAAACTTGCAGTTGAAGCAAATACAGCTGCAATCAGTGCATTAGAAGGTCAAAAGAAAAAGTCTGAAAAAGAAGCTGCCGAAGAGTTAGCAGAAGCAAAAAAATTAAAAGAAGTATTAGAGCAACTTACAGTTGAACTGAAAGCAAAATCAGGTAGCGATGGTCGTTTATTTGGTTCAGTAACAACTAAACAAATTGCAGCACAATTAGAGAAATCTCATGATATCAAATTAGATAAGCGCAAAATGGAATTAGACGATGCTATTCGTGCATTAGGATATACAAATGTTCCAGTTAAACTACACCACGAGGTAGTAGCAACATTAAAAGTACATGTTACAGAAGAAGCGTAAGGAGAGAGAAGAATGAGCGATCCATTGTTGGACCGTGTACCGCCGCATAACCAAGAAGCTGAACAGTCTGTCATTGGAGCAATATTTTTAGAACCACAAGCATTAATAACTGCAGCAGAAATTGTAATGCCAGAGGACTTTTACCGGGTCGCACATCAAAAGATATTTCAAACGATGCTACGGTTAAGTGATCAAGGAAAAGCAATAGATGTCATTACTGTAACTGAAGAACTTTCAGCTAAAAAAGAATTGGAAGATGTCGGAGGTATTTCATACATTAGTGAGATTGCAAATAGTGTTCCTACTGCTGCTAATATTGGTCACTATGCAAAGATAGTAGAAGAAAAGTCTATTTTACGTAGACTTATTCGTGTGGCTACTACAATCGTAGAAGACGGATTTACTAGAGAAGACGAAGTAGAAGCCTTGCTATCAGAAGCAGAAAGAAAAATGATGGAAGTTGCCAACCGAAAAAACGCTGGTGACTTTAAGCATATAAAAGATGTGTTAGTAGAAACGTATGATAACATTGAAAAGCTTCATTCACAAAAAGGGGAAGTTACTGGTATACCTACAGGATTTCGTGATTTAGATCGTATTACCGCCGGTTTCCAACGAAACGACTTAATCATCGTAGCTGCACGTCCTTCTGTTGGGAAAACGGCATTTGCGCTTAATGTAGCCCAAAATGTAGCAACAAAGACCGATGAAAACGTAGCCATCTTTAGCTTAGAGATGGGGGCAGAACAGTTAGTAATGCGTATTCTTTGTGCAGAGGGAAATATAGATGCGCAAGTGCTTCGTACTGGTACACTTACAACGGAAGACTGGCGTAAGCTTACGATGGCGATGGGAAGCTTATCAAATGCTGGTATTTATATCGACGATACGCCTGGTATTCGTGTAAATGAAATACGTGCTAAATGTCGACGTTTAAAACAGGAATCTGGTCTTGGAATGATCTTAATTGACTACTTACAACTTATTCAAGGAAGCGGTGGGAGTCAAGCAAATCGTCAACAAGAGGTTTCTGAAATTTCTCGTTCTCTAAAAGGTTTAGCTCGTGAATTAAAAGTTCCAGTCATCGCACTTTCACAGCTATCTCGAGGGGTAGAACAACGACAAGATAAACGACCGATGATGTCCGATTTACGAGAATCTGGATCAATTGAGCAGGATGCGGATATTGTATCTTTCTTATATCGTGAGGACTACTACGATAAAGAAACCGAAAACCAAAATATGATTGAAATTATTATTGCAAAACAGCGTAATGGCCCTACTGGCACGGTAACGCTTGCTTTTGTGAAAGAATTTAACAAATTCGTTAATATTGATTGGAGTCAGCATCAAGCTCCACCAGCCTAATTGATAACACGAACGTATTAATGTTTAACTCATTAATCGTTCGTGTTTTTTAATGAAATTAGTTGACGGAGATTTAGATGATTGGTACAATAACACTGATTTTATTTAGGACATATGAATGTCCGACGGAGGTGTCGGCAATGCCATCAGTAGTAGTTGTTGGAACACAATGGGGAGACGAAGGAAAAGGAAAAATTACAGACTTTCTTTCGGAAAATGCAGAAGTTATCGCACGATATCAAGGTGGAAATAATGCAGGACATACAATCATTTTCGGAGGCGAAACGTATAAGCTTCATCTCATTCCTTCCGGTATTTTTTACGAAGATAAAATCTCTGTCATTGGAAACGGTATGGTCGTAGATCCAAGGGCACTAGTAAAAGAAATAAAAGGACTACATGATCGAGGGGTAAAAACGGATAACTTACGTATTTCTAACCGAGCACACGTCATCCTTCCTTACCACATTAAACAAGATGAAGTAGAAGAAGCGCGTAGAGGCGCAAATAAAATTGGTACTACAGGCAAAGGGATTGGACCAGCATACATGGATAAAGCAGCACGAGTTGGTATACGTATTGCAGACCTTCTCGATTATGAGGTATTTAAGGAAAAGTTAGAACTTAATTTAGCTGAAAAAAATAGAATGTTTGAGAAGTTTTATGAAACAGAAGGTTTTACCGTAGAGGAAATTTTAGAAGAGTTTTATGGTTATGGAAAAGAAATTGAGAAGTATGTCACAGATACTTCAAAAGTATTAAACGATGCATTAGACGAAGGTCGTCGAGTGCTTTTTGAAGGAGCACAAGGTGTCATGTTGGATATTGACCAAGGAACGTATCCATTTGTAACTTCCTCCAATCCAGTAGCTGGAGGGGTAACGATTGGTGCAGGTGTTGGACCAACAAAAATTTCTCATGTGGTAGGTGTTTGTAAAGCCTATACTTCTCGTGTAGGTGATGGACCATTTCCGACAGAGTTATTTGATGATGTAGGAAGTCAAATTCGAGAAGTTGGAAAAGAGTATGGGACAACTACTGGTAGACCACGCCGAATTGGTTGGTTTGACACTGTTGTAATCAGACACGCAGTACGTGTAAGTGGTTTAACGGATCTAACAGTTAACTCCATTGATGTTTTAACTGGTTTAGATACGGTAAAAATTTGTACTGCTTATAAATACAAAGATGAATTAATCACGGAATATCCAGCGAATCTTCGTATGCTTGCGGAATGTGAACCTGTATATGAAGAGTTACCAGGTTGGAACGAAGATATTACGAAATGTAAAACGCTTGATGAGTTACCGGCAAATGCACGTCATTATCTAGAGCGTATCGCACAACTTACCGGTGTACAAATATCCATCTTTTCAGTGGGACCAGATCGTACACAAACTAATATTATTTCGAGCGTTTGGAGATAGGAAAAAGTAAAAGCTGTCGAGAAGTGTAGACTTCTTGACAGCTTTTTGTCGTTTCGTTCAAAAGTTACAGGAAAATTAGCATTTTAAAACTTCTAATATGACAAATATAACAAAGAAGAGAGTAAATTCTTGTATAATAGATTATTATTTTAGCAACAAGGCATATAAAAGAATAAAAAAAATAGAAAAATAGATTAGTGATTCGCCTTTTTTTGGAATCTAATAGAATATATTGGAACCAATACTACAGTTTCTTTACAACTGGCGTAATTTGTTCACTTCCTCATTTCAAATATGTTAAATTAAAGTAGTGTGAAAAATAGAGTAGATTGTAAATAGTTTGGAAGGGGCTTTACCATGTTTTTGAAAAGAAAGAAGAAGGAACAGGAATTTCAAGAAACTGTTCTGGCAAACAGAAAGTCAAGTATATTGAAAAAAGCAACCGTATCAATTTTGCTCATTTCTAGTCTATCCTTTAATATCGCTTTTGCTAATGAAGATGACAGTCATCTGTTGAAAGAAATTTACCATATATATTCTAATGGACAATACATAGGAGCTATATCTGATCAATCAGAGATGAAAGCAATGATGGAACAAAAAGTTCAGGATTTGCATTCTGAGTACAAGGATCTTTCTTTAAAAGCTGGCTCTAACTTATCTATTGTACCAGAACAAGTTTTTACAGCTTCTACAAATGACGAAGCAACACTTCAAAAACTAGATGATTTAATAGAAGTAGAGGCAAAGGCTTTTGCATTATCCGTTAATGACGAGATGGCGGTCTACGTCAAAGACTTAGATGCTTACCAAGAAGCCGTACATAAATTAAAATTACATTTTGTTTCGGAAGAAGAGCTACAAACAATTGAAGCACAAAAAGATTCTAATGAAGCTTTACCCCAATTAAAAGAAAATGAAACACGTATAATGGATTTAATCATAAAAGAAAAAGTATCAGGTGTTACTGTAAATATTAATCCAGAAAAAGTTGTTTCGCCAGATGAAGCAGTTAAACTTCTTTTAGAAGGAACTTTAGAAAAAGAAACATATAAAGTAGCTACAGGTGACGTATTAGGTACTATAGCTAACAAGCATAATTTAACTTCGGCTGAGCTTATTGCATTAAATCCTGGGATTACAGAATCTACCTTATTGCAAATAGGGCAAGAGTTAAATGTAACTGTCTTAAAACCGCTTATTAATGTAGAAGTTTTATATGAAAAAAAAGCTGAGGAAGTCATCAAACATACGAAAAAAGTAATAGAATCAGATGAAATGTATAAAGGTGATACTAAAGTAAAACAAGAAGGTTCTGATGGAAAGAAAATAGCTACTTATTTAGTACGTAAAGAAAATGGTATTGAAGTAGGCCAATCAGTTATGGAAGAGACAATCCTTGAAGAACCTAAGGAGCATATCGTCCTAAAAGGGACTAAAGTGATACCTTCTCGAGGTTCTGGTCAATTTGCTTGGCCAGCTGAAGGTGGATATATATCCAGTAAAATGGGTTATCGCTGGGGCCGCCAGCATGAGGGAATAGACATTGCACGTCCTAATGGTTTCACGATAAAAGCTTCGGACAATGGTGTCGTGGAAGCAGCAGGATGGGATGGAACATATGGTAACCGAATAATTGTCAATCACCAAAACGGTTATAAAACGACCTATGCTCATCTTTCTTCTATAAGCGTTAGTGTAGGGGATGTTGTGCCTCAAGGTTCCAAGTTAGGTATAATGGGAAGTACTGGTCGTTCAACAGGTACGCACTTACATTTCGAAGTGAAGAAAAATGGTGTAACGATTGATCCATTATCTGTGTTAAACTAAAAAAGGTAGAGACGGTCACTAGTTTGGCTGTCTCTTTTTTAATTTTTCCTTTATTCGACAAAGGTTTATAGATCCCGCTGAACACTTCGAGGAACTTTTGCTAAAAACGTCGCGTCAAAAGGAAAGCTTTCTAAACACACAAGTAAGCCATTGCTACAAGGATGCAATCTTTATAAGGATAATCTTTTTACTTTATCATGGCGAATTACTTTCTGTTAGATGTCGAATTTGATAATTTCCTGGGAAATAATTCGACAAATATTTACTTTTCTTATCTTGTTACCAACTACTTCCTTTAAGGATGCGAAGAGTCTAAAAGCATGATAGAGTAAATATATGAAGAGAAAAATAATTCATTTCTATAAAATACAGAGAAAAGAACGAAAGGGGTTCTATAAATGAGTAAAAAAATATTAGTAGTAGATGATGAGAAACCGATTGCAGATATATTGCAATTTAATCTAAAAAAAGAAGGTTACCAAGTATTTTGTGCCTACGATGGCGATGATGCGATGAAAAAGGTTGAGGAGCTACAACCGGATTTAATGTTATTAGATATCATGCTTCCAAATAGGGATGGTATGGAGGTTTGTCGGGAAGTAAGGAAAAAATATGATTTCCCTATCATTATGCTAACTGCAAAGGATTCAGAGATCGATAAAGTGCTTGGTCTAGAGTTAGGTGCGGATGACTATGTGACAAAACCATTTAGCACAAGAGAGTTAATAGCAAGAGTGAAAGCTAATATGCGTAGACATCAAACAATAACTGGCGATGCTGAAACTACAACGAATGATATTGTAATTGGACCACTTACGATACAGCCAGATGCATATTTAGCATTAAAAAGAGATATAACAATCGAACTGACCCATCGTGAATTTGAGCTATTGCACTATTTAGCAAAGCATGTTGGACAAGTGATGACTCGTGAGCATTTATTACAAACGGTATGGGGATATGATTATTTTGGAGATGTTCGAACAGTAGACGTAACTATTCGTCGTCTGCGTGAGAAGATTGAGGATAACCCTAGTCATCCTACTTGGATTGTAACTAGAAGAGGCGTCGGTTACTACTTACGAAATCCTGAACAGGAGTAAACATATGCAAAAGGTTGGTTATTTCAAATCAATTCATATGAAGATTGTTTTCATCTATATATTACTAATAATTATTGCGATGCAAATTATTGGTTTATATTTTGTTCGAGAGTTAGAGCAATCGTTAAAAGGAAATTTTCAAAAATCTATATCGGACCGAGTTGGATTACTAGAATTTAGTGCTAGAGAAGAATTATTAAAAGTAAGAAATGAAGATGATCTGACGGTACAACAAAGCCTACGTTCCATTCTAAATGGTCTAGATTCATACGATATTAAAGAAGTGCGTGTCATAGATGCAAATTATCAAATTCTTGCAACTTCCGACGTGAGCAATCAGTCGATCGTTGGACAAAGGTCGATGGATGAATTAGTAAAGCTTTCGATATCAGCGGCAACTCAAGAGGATAATATTTTCATCGATCGGGAAACACGCGAACGAATTTGGATTTTAGCAACGCCGATTGTCTATCAGGGAGAAGTGATTGGTTCTCTTTATATCGAATCGAATATTGAAAATGTATTTGGCCAGATGAATGAGATAAACCAAATTCTTGCCGGAGGTACAGCCGTTGCACTTGCCATTACAATTACTCTTGGTATATTAATCGCACAAACGATAACTAGACCAATATCCGATATGAGAAAGCAAGCTCAGGCTATGGCAAAAGGGAATTTTTCTCGAAAAGTACGTGTATATGGCAATGATGAAATCGGCCAATTAGCAATCGCTTTTAACCATATGACGAATCGTTTACAAGAAGCTCAATCCACCACAGAGGCAGAGCGTAGAAAACTTGCATCGGTGCTGGCTAATATGACGGATGGTGTTATTGCAACTGATCGTAAAGGAAGAGTCATCCTTATTAATGACCCGGCCATCAGATTATTGCGTATTCCAAGAGAAATGGTTTTAAATCGTCCGATTATATCTGTTCTTGGAATTGATTCTGCCTATTCATTTGAAGATTTAATCCATTTAAAGGAATCGATGAATTTAGATTTAAGTACACAGGAACGTCCATTTATATTACGTACCAACTTTTCTGTTATTCAAAAAGAAACAGGCTTTGTTAATGGACTAATTGCGGTGCTACACGATAACACGGAACAAGAAAAAATAGATATGGAAAGAAGAGAATTTGTTGCAAATGTTTCTCATGAACTACGAACTCCATTAACGACAATGAGCAGTTATTTAGAAGCACTTGCAGATGGTGCATGGAAAGATGATGAAATTGCACCTGCATTTTTACAGGTAACACAAACGGAAACACAGCGGATGATTCGACTTGTGAATGATTTGCTACAGTTATCTAAAATGGATAGTAGGGACTATGATTTGAATCGTGAGATTGTGAATTTCAACCAATTTTTCAATCGAATTATAGATCGATTTGAACTTTCTAAATCTCAGCATGTTACTTTTCATCGGATGCTGTCTGATAAAGCATATTATGTAGATATCGATACAGATAAATTGACGCAAGTATTGGATAATATCATTTCCAATGCTATGAAGTATTCACCAGATGGAGGAAATATCCGTTTTGGAGCTGCTGAGCAAGAAAATATATTAACGGTAATGATTTCAGATGAAGGTATGGGAATACCTTCTGAAAATGTTAATAGAATTTTTGATCGTTTTTATCGTGTGGATCGTGCAAGAGCAAGGTCAATGGGTGGAACTGGTCTTGGACTGGCTATTGCCCGGGAAATGATAGAAGCGCATGGTGGTAGGATTTGGGCAGAAAGTGAAGAAGGATATGGTACGACTGTATTCTTTACTCTAAAAGTTGAAATGGACGAGGAAGGTGAGTGGGATTGAAGTATATTGAACAAGTGAAATCAGTTATTTTACTCATACTCATCCTACTTAGTTTAACACTGACTTTTTCGATATGGACATATTCACCTTCCTATGATCTGAATGGCACACCAGTAGTAGATATTGCAATTGCTGAGAAAAAGAAACTGGAAGATGTGGTGAAACCTTATCGACTATTGGTTAGTGAAGAATCGGCATTAAAAGGTTCTGATAATACGCCTATAATCGAAGATGTATTAAAGTGGATGAAAACAGGAGAAATACAAACGGTAGAGCTTTTAAACAATCAAGCAAGTGAGCAGCAAATTAATGATTATATAAAAATGCCGAATCATCTTACTTTCTTTTTTCCAGCGGAAGTTCCATTTAAAATATATAACAATGTTTTAACCTTTAGTGATTATAATGTACCAAATGCTTCATTCGATCGGTTAATCGTTGAATGGAAAGATGATGCTAGAGATAATTTGAATGTATACTTCATTAGTACCATTACTAAAAAAGTTTATATGGCTAATATCGGACTGGCCAATCGAGAAGATTTTATTAAACGCTTAAAAAATGAAACGATGGATTTACCAGTGTACAATGAGATAGTGAGAGAAAATCGTCTTTCGCTTTATGTTTCTGCTAGTCCTATAAACATGTCTAGCTATTCGTATATCGAAGAAGAAATTTCACCGGAGAAATTTAAAAATGCCTTATTCACGAATCCGAGTCTCGTTCGAAGTAATCCACTAGGGGTAAGTGGACGGGAGTATACGGATGATAGTGCACTCATGAATGTCGACTATTTAGTTAAAAGTTTAAGTTATGTGCATCCGGCTTCCGAAAGTGATAAAGTGGAGAAATCGGATGAGCTTATACAACAAAGTTTGAACTTCGTTAATGAGCATAGTGGATGGACAGATGACTATCGATATAGTCGGATAAATAATACTACCAAACAAGTAAGTTACCAGCTATACTTTCATGGAATGCCAGTTTTCAGCAAAGATCCAGAAACCGAGATTAACGTACATTGGGGAACCAATCGTGTTTACCGTTATATTAGACCGTATTTTGCGATAGCTGATGCGAGTAAACAAAGAGATATTCAGTTGCGGTCTGGACAAGATATATACGACTTGATCCATGCCCTTCATGAGAATAAAGTGCTTTCCATAGATGACATTGCAATAGGATATAACTTGTCACGAAACGGTCAGCAGAGATTAATGAATCTAGAACCTTCCTGGTATTATTTGTCGAATGGTTCTTGGACTAGAATCACTCCCGAACTATTAGGAGGCGGCAAATTTGGATTGGAATAAAACGAAAACGATATTTATCATTGTATTTTCTATTTTAAATGTATTTTTATTTTGGCTTTATTCGAATAGATATAATGAGGCACTAAATGTAAAGGAGCGCATCGATACTCCTATTGAGGAACGACTGCTGTCCGATAATATTAAGATACCTAAAACTGAATCATTTATCCAAGAGGCCTCGTACATTTCTGGGAATGTACATCTATTTAGTGCAGAAGAGTTGGAACAATTAAAAAAACAGACCTTAGAAGTAAAAGATGGTTATGCATTAATAGGTACATTTAAAGAGCCACTTCCGGTCACAACAGATAATTCTATAGAAAAGTTAGTAAAAGATAACATTATTCGTGGTAATTCATATGGATTATGGAAAATAGATGAAGAGAAAAAATCCGCAACGTTTTTTCAAAAAGTAAATAATCGACTTGTTTACCACAATCAAAATGCACAACTAATCGTATATTGGAATGATGAGAAAGAACTTATTGGGTACGAACAAACCTTATTGGATAATCTAGAAGAGTATGATGAATCGAAAAAATTAGTGTCACCTATGTTTGTATTTCGAGTTTTGTACTCTAGCGCATTATTAAAAACGGATTCGACGGTAAAAGATTTTAAACTTGGATATTCCACGTTAGCCACACTAACGGAAACACAAGTATTTGTATTTGCGCCAACTTGGTATGTACCAGTGGAACTTTCAGACGGAACGATGGAAGAGTATTTTGTCAATGCAGTAGAAGGAACGGTTAGTGAAATTCCTAAAAAGACGGAACAACCTGAAGTAAAGTAAGGAGTTTTAACAATGAAGTTTAGTGTTTTAGCAAGTGGAAGCAGTGGGAATGCTATTTATGTGGAAAACGAGGAGCATTCTTTTTTAGTAGACGTAGGCTTAAGTGGTAAGAAGATGGAGCAGCTTTTTAGCGAGATAGATCGAGATATAAAAAAGTTATCCGGTATTTTTATTACTCATGAGCATAGTGACCATATCAAGGGACTAGGTGTCGTAGCCAGAAAACATGGGATTCCTATTTATGCAAATGAAAAAACATGGCTAGCAATGGATTCTCTTATTGGGAATGTGGCGGTTGAACAACGATTCCAATTTGATATGGAAGCTGTGAAAACATTTGGTAGTATTGATATTCAGTCTTTTGCAGTATCACATGATGCGGCAGACCCAATGTTTTATATCTTTCATGAAAATGGTCGTAAACTTGTCTTAATTACGGATACTGGGTATGTTAGCGACAGGATGAAAGGGCATATAAAAGGAGCGGATTCATTTGTTTTTGAAAGCAACCACGATGTGAGTATGCTTCAAATGGGACGCTATCCATGGTCTATTAAAAGAAGGATATTAAGTGACGTAGGACATGTATCCAACGAAGATGCTGCAGTTGCAATGAGTGAAGTGGTGGATATTAAAAACACGCATATTTATTTATCGCATTTAAGTAAAGATAATAATATGAAAGATCTTGCACGAATGAGCGTTGCACAAACGTTAGAATCTTGTGGAGTTATTGCAGGAGAATATGTACATCTTCACGATACAGATGCGAATGTTCCAACCGAATTAGTTTCCGTTTAAATAGTAAAAGTTCCAAAGTTCAGGCTTTGGAACTTTTTTATTTATCTTTCAACCAATTTTCATCTTATTTTAATGTGAGTTGGGTAAAGTAACTGTACAAACAGTTACATAAAAAAGAGAGGAAGATAAAACATGGAACCAAATAATCCATACGGACCACAAGAAGAATCGAAAATAGAAGAACCTGTAGTAAAAAAACGAGAAGTAAAGAGGGAAAAGAAACGAGGTGTAGCTGGTTATTTTTTTAGTGCATTAGCGGGTGTATTAGTTGGAGCTTTACTTGTATGGTTTTTAGTACCTTCTGTCGTGACAAATTTACCCGCCGACAATGCTACTAAAACAACTAATACTAATGCAAAAACAGAACAGCTTTCCGTGGATATAACTACAGACGTGACAAGCGCCGTAGAAAAAGCTTCTGGGGCCGTCGTTGGAGTTTCAAATATCCAATCAGTAACGAATTTCTGGAGTCAATCCCAATCGGAACAGGAAGCTGGAACAGGTTCCGGGGTAATTTATAAAAAAGAAAATGGTAAAGCATATGTCATTACGAATCACCATGTAATCGAAGGTGCAAAGGCAGTAGAAGTAACTTTAGCAGATGGTGCAAAAGTGGAAGCTAAATTAGTTGGTAGTGATGTATGGACAGACTTAGCAGTTTTAGAAATTGACGATAAGGGCGTGGATACAGTCATAGAGTTTGGAGATTCAGATGCATTAAAGCAAGGAGAATCTGTTATTGCGATTGGAAACCCACTAGGGCTTGATTTCTATGGTTCTGTCACAACAGGTGTTGTATCTGGTAAAGATCGTGCTATACCTACAGATATAAACGGAGATGGTGTAGAAGATTGGCAAGCAGAAGTTTTACAAACAGACGCAGCGATTAACCCAGGGAATAGCGGTGGAGCATTAATCAATTTAGCAGGACAATTAATAGGAATAAATTCGATGAAAATTTCAGAGTCTACCGTAGAAGGTATGGGACTTGCAATACCAGTTAATTCGGCTATCCCAATTATAGAAGACCTAGAGGCTAACGGAAAAGTAAATCGTCCATCTATGGGAATTACGTTGGTCGATGTAACAAATGTACCTGCGATCCATCAACGTGATACGTTAAAATTACCAGCTGAAGTGACAACAGGAGTTGTAGTAGATCAAGTAATAGAAAATACTCCAGCAGCTTTAGCAGGGATGAAACCTTATGATGTTATTGTAGAAATGGATGGTCAAAAAATAGAAAACACGATTGAGCTAAGAAAACATTTATACAATGAAAAAGAAATTGGCGATGAGCTGAAAGTAAAAGTATATCGCCAAGGAAAATTAGTGGAACTAACGATTGTATTAAAAGAAACAGATACATTATAAACATGTGGATAACTATGAATTGTAAATAAAAGATTTACACAACGAGTAGGAAAAGAAATGCTGTTCTTTCCTACTCGTTTTTCATTTGGTAAAATAGATTGTGGATAAGCACGAATGATTTGTGTATAACTTATTAAATTATTCGGAAAACGAAAGGAAGTATAAAATTGAGAATATTCAGTTGTGAAACCCATATAAATCAAGCTTTGGACATGTTCGTTGCAGAACAAAAAACCTTCCCAATGCTTGAAAAAATAAATGAGAACGAAAAGTTATCCACAAAATGCACATACTGTGATGTCGCTGCAATATATATTGTAGAAGATGAAAAATAAAACACAATATGTAGATAACTATTGTGGATATGTGTATAAGTTATGTGTATAACTTGTTTGTAAACAGAATGTAAAGGTGGATAACTTGTGAATATACAAATTGTTTCGGTAGGGAAGTTAAAAGAAAAATACTTAAAATTGGGGATAGAGGAATACTCGAAGCGATTAAGTAGCTATGCGAAAATTGATTTGGTGGAAGTACCGGACGAAAAAGCACCGGAAAATTTAAGTGAAGCGGATATGGAAATCGTGAAGAAAAAAGAAGGTGAACGCATTCTCTCCAAAATTGGAGCTGATACTTATGTAATTGCGCTTGCAATTGAAGGAAAGATGAAGTCATCTGAGCAGCTTGCCAGTGATTTAGAGTCGTTGATGACATATGGACGAAGCAAAATTGCTTTTGTAATTGGAGGATCTCTTGGTTTACATGAGGATGTAATGAAGGGTTCGGATGAAAAGTTATCTTTTAGTAAAATGACTTTACCTCATCAGTTAATGAAGTTGGTGTTGGTGGAGCAGATTTATCGTGCTTTTCGGATAATAAAAAATGAACCTTATCATAAATGATTGCCAAACAGCTTACTGATGGTCAGCTAATTTCTATAATAGATTTTAGTATTTACTCGGGGTATTTGAATGGAAGACCGTTTGAGATACAATTGGCTAGTAAATGATAAAATGTTCAACCGTTGTAAGTAATTATCAAAAATTGAAGGAGATTAAACCAATGAAGAGAGTATATTTAGCCAGCCCATTTTTTAACGAGAAGGAGATTGAATGCTTAGAACAGGTGGAAGCAATTTTGGCGGAAAAAGGTTTGAAAGTATTCTCTCCGCTTAGAAATCCAATTGATGAACGTGTTGAGGTGGGTTCACGTCAATGGTCCATTGAAACATTTATGAATGATATAAAACATATTAAGTGGGCAGAAATCGTCGTAGGTATCTATCATGGTAACTATTCGGACAGTGGAACAGCTTGGGAACTTGGTTATGCTTATGCCACTGACAAGCCTGTTATTTTAATCCATCTTGGTGCAAACAGTAATTTAATGGTACATGAAGGTTCGCATGCAAATATTACTCTAGAGGAATTGAAAGATTATGATTTTGATCAATTAGCTAGTTCTTTCTATACAGGTAAAATGCTTTAGTAGTTCAATTTTTGATTAATGCGAAATAACAATAGTAAATACAATCAGAAATACCACCTAAAACCTTGAATCTATAACGTCTTAGGTGGTTTTGTTACTTTTAATTTCTTCCGCTATTATTTCATATTTTTTAATTGCCCAGTTATAGTGATTTGTAGTATTGGCTGCAAATAGCTATAGAGGTTGCTTGTTTTTGTCCATTTGTAATACTTTTTTGTAAATATTTCTTCATCATTATGACCTTCCATTAGAAGCATAATCCGCTGATGGCTAAGTCTTACTCTTTTTATAGCTGTAGATAATTTTACATCTTGATAGTTTCGCCAAATGAGTAAGTTAAGTTCATCAATATTACGCCATTTATAACCTGGAGCTGGCATTTCGGGTGTATCCCCATCCATTCTTTCACGATACCATCTTTCAAGCATCGCTTGCCAAGTATATTATAATTTTTAGAAGCATGTAATAAGGACTACTTTGCTATTTTTCGCTTGAATTATAAAGTAGACCTAATCATGTTTATGCTTGTCTTCGGAGTAACATATACAGATGAACCAAAGACTGGTTTTCAAATAGGTAGGGTTTTTAGTATCAAAATCCGTTCAATGTTATACTTTTAGTAGTATATTACAGGGGGAGGCCGTCGTATGAAGCAACTTTATATAAAACAAAAGGTATTCAGTCTAGGTGGCAAATTTACGGTAAAGGATCAGCAGGAGAGAGATGTTTACTTTGTGGAGGGCAGTTTTATGCAAATTCCAAAGACTTTCTCCATTATGGATACAACAAGAGAAGAAATAGCACTCATCACAAAGAGGGTATTCAGTTTTTTACCTAAGTTTTTTGTGGAAGTAAATGGTCGAGAAGTATTAACGATAAAGAAAGAGTTTTCCTTTTTTAAGGCCCGCTATACGATTGATGCAGCAGGTGTGGAAGTACATGGTAACTGGTGGGATATGGATTTCCAAGTGTTACAGCATGGAAAAGTCGTCGGTAAAGTGAGCAAGGAATGGTTTACATGGGGCGATAGCTACCAAGTTCAAATTCTGGATGAAGAGATGGAGGGCGTCATCATAGCAATCGTTGTCGCTATCGATTGCGTCAAGGCTGATCAAGCAGCAGCTTCTTCGGCAGCAACGATGTAATGCTTCTCTTTAAAGAGTGAAATAAAATAACATAAAAAGCAGGGAATCATGAATGGAGTCCCTGCTTTTTATGCTGTTTAACTTTAAAAATATTACTTCCAATTTCATTAAATGCAATAGCTAATAAAATAATAACTGTACCTAACCACTGAAGAGGCGTAACTGTTTCGGATAAAATAATGCTAGCAGATAGAATAGCAATAGGTAACTCAATGGAGGTTAATATATTGGCAATTCCTCCAGATACTAATGGTGCACCTACTGCAAAAAATAATGGTGGAAGCACAGCTCCAAACAATGAAACTCCGACCGCGGTAGTTAGTAAATTTTGCTCTAACGGCAGTACAGATGGAATATCCCGGATGAACAGGATAAATACCAAAATGGTTGATCCTGTTACCATTAAAGAGCTCCGTGTCCACGCATCCACTTCTACAGCGACCTTTCCGCTGAAAAATATAAATCCCGCATACGTAAAGGCGGATAAAATTCCAAAAATGAAACCTTTAATTGGCAGACCTTGTATGTCTCCATCTAAAACATTTGAGGCAAAAAAAACTCCTATTAGGATTAAAATAATGGATATTATTGTCGTAGGAGCAGGTTTAATTTTGCTGAAAACCCATTCTAAAATAATCCCAATCCAAACAAATTGGAACATTAAAATGATAGCCAATGAAGCGGGTAAGTATTGCATAGAACCGTAATAGAAGATACTTGTTAAACCGATAAAACAACCGGTCACCATGACTTGAAGAAAGTTCTTCTTAGTAAGCCCCTTGAAACTGGAGCGTTTCATCATTAAAGTAAAAGACCATAAAAGTATAAAAGAAATTGACATTTGAACGATATTGATTTGGCCAAGGGAGTAGCCGTAACCAAATCCAAGCTTCGCAAATATTGGTGTAAAACCAAAAAATGAAGCTCCCAATAATATAAATAGAATACCTTTATTTAGTTTCAATATAATACCTCCTTGGTACTCAAAACAACCAGGCTATTATATCATAGATAAGTGGAAGTTCAGCACGCATGGAAAGCATTCCTAGTTACTAAAAAACATAAAGAACAAAGTTAATGTCAATAAAAAGTAAATATAACTTCAGGGAGGTTTTTTAATGAATGAAATTATTCTAAAAAAATTGTTAGAAATTGAAGAAAAATATCAAGTAAAGGTTCTCTATGCTGTCGAATCTGGTAGCCGTGCTTGGGGATTTCCTTCTAAAGATAGTGATTACGATGTACGATTTATTTATGTGCATCAACCAGATTGGTATCTATCGATTGATCCGCAGGGAGTTGGTACAAAGAGAGATGTAATTGAAGTGCCGATCAATGATTTATTAGATATAAGTGGTTGGGAAATTACAAAAGCTTTACGACTGTTTAGAAAGAGTAATCCACCTCTTTTGGAGTGGATGCGAAGTAATATTATTTATTTTCAAAAGTACTCATTTATCGATAAATTACGAGGGTTAGAATCGGAAGTTTTTTACCCAAATGCAAGCCTGTACCACTACTTAAATATGGCGAAAAACAATTATCGAGAATATCTACAAGGCTCTGAAGTGAAAATAAAGAAGTACTTTTATGTGCTTCGACCTGTCTTGGCCTGCAAATGGATTGAAGAGTATAAAACGGTACCACCAATTGACTTTCATGAATTACTACAAGCAATGATTTTTAATGACAAATTAAAAAACGAGATCGATCATCTTCTAGAAAGAAAGATAAAAGGCGATGAATTAGACATGGAGCCAAGAATTGAAGTGATCAATGATTTTTTAGAAAGTGAAATGGCACGACTGGAAGCTTATATTCAAACATTAACAGTTAAAATAGAAGATCCCACAGAAAAACTAGATGTTTTGTTTAGAGAAACATTAAAAGAAGTATGGGATAACTAATTTGAATAGCGGCATTACTCATAGGTAACTTTTTCCTGTTTGGGATATATTTCAATTATATTACCAACCTCTTTAGTAAAAAACGTGACTTCACCATAAACCACAAATTGTTTATTACACATGTAATGAAATTGTAAAAATACTTCCAAATATTAAGTAGTGAATAACTCTATGAAACTACTTAATATGAATATATAACGAATTGGAAGGATTGATAGAATGCTTAAAAAATTTGGGAAAGCTACGATTGCTTCTGTTTTATCTATATCTTTATTAGTACCGATGAGCGCAATGGCGGCGGATAGTTCATATTCAGTTGAAGGGGGAGACACCCTTTGGAAAATCGCGTTGAAGACTCAAACAGGAGTTCAGGAACTAATTGAGGCAAATCCACAGCTTGCGAATCCAAATCTTATCTACGCTGGTCAAAAGATAAATGTTCCAACAAAAGAACAAGCTAGTGTAGAGCAAGAAGTGATTAAGCTTATAAATATAGAACGAGCAAATGCTGGGCTTCCAGCACTGAAAGACGATTGGGAGCTTGCAAGAGTAGCAGAAGCGAAGTCTCAAGATATGCATGATAAGAATTACTTCGATCATACAAGCCCAACCTATGGTTCACCGTTTGATATGATGAAAGCCTATGGTGTTACATATAAAGCAGCCGGAGAAAACATTGCAAAAGGTCAACAGTCTGCATCTGATGTAGTAAAAGCATGGATGAATAGCGAAGGGCATAGAGCAAACATTCTCAATAAAAACTTCACGCATATTGGAGTAGGATATGTGAAAGACGGTAATTACTGGACACAAATGTTTATACAAAAATAAGAGCTGATAAAGATTAAAAAGGACCTATGCCGTAGGTCCTTTTTAATCTTTATCCACATAGAAATTAGCATTCAAGTGTAATTAACTCTTTTAAATGTTAAGCTCTATCGAAACTGCCCTTTTTCATAATAAAACTCATATGTCTTCCACTTTTTTTGTCTCGTCGGTAAGAGAATCCATCTGGACTCAAAAACGTACAAGTACGGTCTATCGTAATTTGCTGAGAAGGGATTCCTGCTAACTCACACTGCCTTTTCACGGTTAACTGGTTATCAATATGATACTTGCGTGTTTCGTCCTTGTAATAAATAAAATCATCTGTATAACCAAGCTCTTTAAATTGAACATATACATCTTCATCTACTTCAAATTTCTCCTGACTAAGGGCTGGACCAAGTTGGACGTGTATATCATGCATATTACATTGCTCTACTTGCTTTAAATGTTCAAAAAGCTTCCAAGTAATTTCTTTGACAGTACCTTGCCATCCAGAATGAATGACACCAATGAGGCCCGTGTGCTCATTGAAGAAAATAACGGGAACACAATCAGCGGTGAAGCTACATAATAACAAATCCGGCTCATATGTATACAAGGCGTCTGTATCCAATATAGCGTTCTCTGTTGTATCAGCACCTCGGCCTTTGTCGTCGAGCGTTACTCGGTGGAAATTAGCGCTATGTGTTTGATTGGCACATACAAAAGTCTCCAATCCGCAATTTAAAGATGCAGCAAGTTTCTTACGATTTTCTAATACATTACTAACATTTTCACATACATGCAATGCCATATTGTTTTGCTCGGATTCCCGACTATCTTTCAAGCTCAAACCTGCTATGAATTTTTCGTTGTTTACGTATATTTTTGTATTCATATCATCACCTAGTTTAAATATATAATAGTATATAGAAAAAGTTAATTAAAAAAGACCTCAACATTACTGGTGAGGTCTAAATTCATCATATAAACAAAAAAGCAGCCGAAATAAAGATTCCTGTAATAAGCATGATTATTAATCCATAACCCATAATATCCTTTGCTTTTAACCCTGCAATTGCCAAAGCAGGTAATGCGTAGAATGGTTGAATCATATTTGTCCATGCGTCTCCCCAAGCAACAGCCATTGCTGTTTTAGGTAAAGAAACGCCTAGACTTTGTGCAGCTTCTAGCATGACAGGAGCTTGTACAGCCCACTGTCCCCCGCCGGAAGGGACGAAGAAGTTTACAAGACCTGCACTCCATAGTGTAAGCATATGGAATGTATGCTCATTGGAAATAGATATAAATGCATCTGATAATACACTTGCAAGTCCTGAAGCAGTTACAATACCCATTAATCCTGCATAAAATGGAAATTGAATAATAATACCGGTTGCGCTTTTAACCGAGTTTGTAACAGCTTCTAAAAATAGTTTTGGAGTTTTGTGTAATAGTATTCCTACAATAAGAAATAGAAAATTAATGATATTTAGATTGATAGCAAAACCGTTAGTAGCAATATAATATCCTAAAAAAGCAAGACCAGTTAAACCAATTAATAATGAAAGTATTTTACTATTTTCTAAACGATCAGCTGGTGTCATCTCCACATTGTCCACTGTAGCAGCAGGCATAGCGTTTGTATCCTCTAAAAGACTACGATCGATAATAAATGCTTGATCTTTCGTTGGTGTCATTATTCTATTAATAATAGGTACTAGAATGATTAGTCCAACAACAATGATTAAATTAAGTGGTGAAAAAAGAGTTTGACTAGTTGGCACTACACCTATAAGGTTTTCGGTAAAATGACCAGGTGTGGCAATAGTTAACGCCACAGATGACGAAAGACCACCACTCCATATGATAAACCCACTATATGCGCTTGCAACTAACAGTCGATAGTCAACCCCGTCTACTTTTTTAGCAATTTCTCTTGCTAGTAATGCCCCGATGATTAAACCAAATCCCCAGTTAATCCAACAAGCGACTAATGCTACAAGGGTAACAAGGATGATCGCTTGTCCGGGTGATTTTGGTACACTCGCTAAGTTTCCTAATAGCTTCTTAAAAAATGGACTACTCGCCATAACATGTCCTGTAACTACAATAAAAACCATTTGCATAGAAAATGTTAATAGGCTCCAAAAACCATCTCCCCAAAAACTCAATAATTGAACAGGTGTACTAGGGGTTAGTAATAGAGCAAGTCCACCCACAAGAAAAGTAAGAATAACTACAAGTACATATGGGTCAGGCATGTATCGTTGCATTAATCTGTTTGATAATGAAATCATTACTTTCAAGGTTTTATCCTCCTGTGATAATATTTATTGATCAAAAATTTCTGAAATCTAAAGTTGCATTAAATTTACTATTATCTTAATAATAATTCCCCCTTTTTCTTCCTCATAAGAAAGAGTTTACAAGCTGTCAGAATATATGTAAAATTCATAAATAGAATAGTATTTATTCAAAAAAGGAATAAAACGAGGTTGTCTAAAAATGGAATTACGTGATTTAAAATCGTTTATGGAAGTGGCTGAACACGGGAGCTTTACAAAAGCAGCAGAGCACTCATACCTCTCTCAGCCGTCGTTAAGCAAGGCCGTAAAAAAGTTGGAAGAAGAATTCCACGTTAGTCTTTTCGACCGTTCCACGAGACATCTCCACTTGACTGATGCTGGAAAAATTGTTTATAGACAAGGACAACAGGCGTTTAATATGTTGAATGAGCTACCTAATTTGCTGAAAGAATTAACGGATGCGAAAATCGGAGAAATTAAGATAGGAATTCCGCCTCTGATCGGCACTCTGTTTTTCCCTTATATTGCTCGTATATTTAACGGTCAATTTCCAAATGTGAAGCTTGTACTCGTCGAACTAGGTGCTAAATTGATAGAGCAGCTTGTAGAAGAAGAGAATATCGATGTGGGGTTAATAGTTCTGCCGGCTGATGAATCGGTATTTAATGTTCATCCCTTTATTGAGGATGAATTTGTACTGTTTATTCATGAAGAACATCGACTAGCCCAATATACATCTGTTGCATTAACGGATTTAAAAGATGAACAATTTATTGTTTTCACGAAAGACTTTGCTTTGCATGAATTTGTCATTCAGACATGTAAAGAAGCAGGTTTTACTCCATCTATTTCATACGAGAGCTCGCAGTGGGATTTAATAGTAGAGTTAGTGGCTTCCAAATTAGGAGTTACCATATTACCGAAAACCATTTTTATAAAACAAAACAATCCAGTAATTAAAACAATACCATTGGAGGAACCAGCACTTCTCTGGAAAATAGGCATTGTAACGAAAAAAGATGCATATCATTCCTTTGCAATAAGAAAATTTCTGTCATTATTTCCTTAATAGTTGATGAAAACAACCATTTATAAAGGAAAGGCTCTAACATATCTCTCCTAGAATTTTCCCATGATTTCTCTTAGCTTCCATGACTTAAAACTACAATATGCGACATAGTTTGAGATAGAGATGTTTTATTATTAAAATAACTATGATAAACTAATAAAAGGATATTGATATAGAAAAGATGTGTTCCCAGGTTGCGTCTTGTCTTATTATGACGCCAAAGAAGGAGCGTTTACATCCTTTCTGCAAAACTTAACATATAAGGATATGGTAAAAATGAGTAACGGACAAACAAATACAGATGTTATCTTAATTGGTGCCGGAGTCATGAGTGCAACTTTGGGAACACTGCTGAAAGAATTAGCACCAGACTGGAAAATTACAGTATTCGAAAAACTGGATAAACCAGGAGAAGAAAGCTCTAATGAGTGGAATAATGCGGGAACAGGGCATTCTGCACTATGCGAGCTAAACTACACGACTGAAAAACCAGATGGAACAGTAGATATCAGTAAAGCGATAAAAATTAACGAGCAGTTTCAACTTTCTAGACAGTTTTGGTCTTATCTTGTAGAAAGTGATCTAATTAGCAATCCACAAGACTTTATCATGCCATTGCCACATATAAGTTACGTACAGGGAGAAAAAAATGTACAGTTTTTAAAAAATCGTTTTGAAGCGCTTTCAACTAATCCGTTGTTTGAAGGGATGGAGTTTTCCGATAATCCCGAAAAACTGAAGGAATGGATTCCGTTAATGTTAAAAGAACGAACTTTAGATAAACCTATAGCGGCAACAAAAATTGATTCCGGAACTGATGTGAACTTTGGTGCTTTAACGCGCATGTTAATTGACCACTTAGCGAGTAAAAATGTTGATATTAAATACAATCATCAAGTGAATGATCTTAAACGCACGCCAGATGGCTTATGGGAAGTAAAAGTGCAAAGCGATAGCGGTAAACTCGAATATCTTAATGCGAAATTTGTCTTTATCGGGGGTGGAGGTGGAAGCTTACCTTTACTGCAAAAAACAGGTATTCCGGAAAGTAAGCATGTTGGTGGATTCCCGGTAAGTGGGCTCTTCTTAGTATGTAAAAATCCGGAGATTGTAGAGCAACACCACGCAAAGGTTTATGGTAAAGCTGCCGTTGGTGCACCTCCAATGTCGGTACCACATCTTGATACTCGATATATTGACAATAAAAAATCATTACTATTTGGACCGTTTGCCGGCTTCTCGCCAAAATTTTTAAAAACCGGTTCTAATATGGATTTATTAGGCTCTGTAAAGCCAAATAACGTGTTAACTATGTTATCGGCAGGAGCAAAAAACATGGGATTAACAAAATACTTAGTTCAACAATTGATGCTATCAAAAGAACAACGCATTGAAGAATTACGAGAATTTGTTCCGAATGCTAAAAGTGAAGACTGGGATATCGTAGTAGCAGGACAACGTGTGCAGGTGATTAAAGATACCGAAGCCGGCGGTAAAGGCACGCTTCAATTTGGTACGGAAGTTGTCACAGGAGCTGATGGTTCTGTTGCTGCATTACTAGGTGCTTCTCCAGGTGCATCTACTGCAGTTCACGTTATGCTTGAAATAATCAATAAATGCTTCCCACAACATGCAAAAGAGTGGGAACCGAAGATTAAAGAAATGGTTCCTTCCTATGGTGTATCTCTAGTAGAAAATCCAGAGCTTTTCCGCGAACTTCATGCTTCAACTGCGAAGGTGCTTGGTTTAGATGAAGATATGCCGAACGAAGGCCATTCTTCAGAGGAAGAGACACAGGAGTTAGAAAAAGTTTAATAAAAGCATGTATAAAAAAATCGTCGATCCATTAATGGACTGACGATTTTTTTCGTGCTTTGTTGCCAATTTGGCGACCGCAGTTATTGGAGTAACTCCCCATAATATCTTCATCTCAAGCCAAGAAAACTTATTATTTTTAGAACTCGTTTCTTTCCCCAGTAATATGGTTGCTCTTATGCAGATTAATTAAGTTGCTTTCCTGATAGAATTGATTGCTTTCAATGACTGATTGGTTGCCCTAAACCATTTCCTGGAACCCAAACCCTCTGCTAAGGCCACAATTTCAAAGCAACCACCACTTATGCTTTTTCTGTGAAGGAGTTGTCAAAATAACTAGACATGGTAGTATAGAGGCATAAAAGGAACTGTTTGAGAATGGAGGATATGAAAGTATGGTTAATTTACCTAATTGCCCAAAGTGTAATTCAGCATATACATATGAAGATGGAAATCTTTTCGTTTGCCCAGAATGTGCGCATGAGTGGACTATAGGAGGAGCAGAGGAAAACGAAGATACGCAAATAGTGAGAGATGCGAACGGGAATATTTTAAGTGACGGTGATTCTGTAACTGTCATTAAAGACCTAAAAGTAAAAGGCAGCTCCTCTACTTTAAAAATAGGTACTAAAGTAAAAAGTATTCGTTTAGTCGAGGGTGATCATAATATTGATTGTAAGATTGATGGTTTTGGTGCGATGAAGTTAAAATCCGAATTTGTAAAAAAAGCATAAAATAGTGAAAAGGCGAAGCATGTAACTTTATGTTTCGTCTTTTTTTTCTTCTATAGTGTTCAATGTTATACTCGAATTATTAAATAAGCTTTACTAGGAGAGTTTTATGGTTTTACGAGATAGTAAGTATGCAATCATTCTGACTGTATTGTTGACAGTGTTGGCAAGTGAGTTTAAGGTAATTCCATTTAGCGGAGAAGCCTTTCGTTTTGGTTTAGGGAGCATTACATTCTTTCTACTTATCCTTATCCGACCTCCAGCTTCTCTCCTTTTAATGGGATCCATAACAGGACTTTCTGTTGTGATTGCTCGAACGGTAAGAGATGCATTATTCCATGGAGATTCCTTCTTTTTAAGTTTTGTTGACCATGCACCTGCTTTTTTATATTATTTTTTGTTCGCATTAGGATTACGAATGATAAATATGGAAAAATATAAGGCTAATCCATTCCTTTTAGGAGCTCTCGGTGTTGGTTTTGAATTTATCGCCAATGGCACAGAGCATCTTGTACGAAACTGGTTTATGCATGAGGAGAATTTAGGTTTTGAAGAATGGGCATTACTATTAGGAGTGGCGGTTCTTCGTAGTTATTTTGTCGTTGGGTTGTTTAGTTCCATCGCGATGTCGGAGCAAAAGAAACGGATGGAAGAAATGCTTAACGTAAATTCAGGGCTGTATGCAGAAACACTTTATTTGCAAAAATCGATGAATCATATTGAACAAATCACTGTTTCTAGTCATGACCTGTACCGAAAATTAAAGCAACATAATATGCAATCATTAAGTGTACAAGCATTACATATTGCGCAGGAAATACATGAAGTGAAAAAAGACTCCCAACGAATTTTAGCAGGATTAAAGAACGTAACAGAAGGGAAAAAAGATGACCCTATCTATTTGTCTGAGGTAATTCAGCTAGTTATCCATGCAAATGAAAAATATAGTGAGTTGTTAAGGAAACAGGTTCATTTTTCCGTTTTGGCAGAATTAGATTTTGAAACAGACCAACAAATCCCTTTACTTGCTCTGCTAAACAATATTGTAGCCAATGCCGTAGAAGCAATAGGGGATAAAGGAGAAATACATATAAGCCTTTTTGAAAAATCTAGCTATACATATTTTTTGATAAAGGACACAGGAAAAGGAATCCCAAAAGAAGATATACCGATCATTTTTGAGCCTGGATATACAACGAAGTATAACGATAAAGGAGTTGCCGCAACGGGGATTGGTCTTTCACATGTGAAAGAAATTATCCAAACAATGACTGGCGACATTCGAGTGGAAACGAGGAAAGAAGGAACTGCTTTTCAAATCCAAATCCCGACGAACAATTTAAGAAAGTGAGTGAACCAACCTGCGCTATTTTATAGTTGACGATGATCCAGCAAGTAGAAATATGCTAAAAAAGATAATAACAGAAGGGGATATTGGACTAGTAATTGGTGAAGCTAATAGTGGTATCAGTTCCTTATCTCCAATCGCTACAATGCAGCCAGACGTTGTTTTAATCGATTTTTTAATGCCGGAATTGGACGGCATTGAAACAATTGAACAGTTAAGAAAAAAGGGATACCAAGGGCAGTTTATCATGATTTCTCAAATTATTAATAAAGAAATGGTCGGTGAAGCTTATGAAAAAGGGGTTGAATTCTTTATACATAAGCCGATAAATCGAATTGAAGTTCTAACTATTTTACGGAAAACGGCAGAACAAATTCGACTGAAGGATTCCCTTCTTGCGATTAAAGAGTCTTTGGCTAATATTACGTCCATTAAACCAATCTATAAAAAACAAAGTGTAAAAGAAATTGTTCATTCTATATTAAGTGATATGGGTATTCTTGGAGAGGTAGGAAGTGACGATATTGTTGCGATGATAGAGTTTCTCTTCGACCAAAAGGATTCAATGATTCAACTGCCTCCATTAAAAGAATTATACGAAGCTGTTGCTACAAAATCAGGTATTCCTTTCACCCATTTACAAAAGGAAAGTAAGGCAATAGAACAACGCTTACGTCGAACAATATTAAATGCAATGAATAATATAGCTTCTTTAGGCGCCATCGATTACACCAATCCTGACTTCGAATACTACGCTCCTCGCTATTTCGATTTTCAAGAAATTAGAAGTCAAATGATTCACATGCAAGAAGGAAGAAAAAACTTTGCAAAGATGAAAGTAAACATTAAAAAATTTCTCCAAGTTCTTTATATGGAAGTGCAAGAAAAATACAATGAGATGCAAACAAAAAGATAACTCTATAATTTTTTTGTCGGATTTCGTCGGATTTTGTAAGTTTCCTTTAAAATTATCCTTAAGCTTACTCTTAAGGTAGGAAAGCGTTTTCATTTTTATTAAGGGGGGACTTACGGTTGAAGAAAAAATTTAAATTTACATTGGCATATCAAATTTTAGTCGGGCTTGTCTTAGGTATTATCGTGGGTGCTATCTTTTTTGGTAACCCAGCTGTAGAAACTTACTTACAGCCTATAGGTACAATTTTTATTAATATGATTAAAATGATTGTTGTTCCGATCATTGTTTCTACACTTATTTTAGGTGTAGCTGGAACTGGGGATATTAAGCAATTAGGTAAATTAGGTGGTAAAACATTAATTTACTTTGAAGTTGTGACGACGATTGCCATTATCGTTGGGTTATTAGCGGCGAATATTTTCAAGCCAGGTGAAGGTATAGACATGTCTACACTTTCAAAAGGAAACATCGATCAATACGTTCAAACAACGGAACAAGTACAAGACCATGGTTTCATGGATGTAATTGTAGGAATTGTTCCAAGTAATATTGTTCAGTCTATGGCAAGCGGAGATATGCTTGCAATTATTTTCTTTTCAGTGTTATTTGGTTTAGGAATTGCAGCTATTGGAGATAGAGGAAAGCCGGTATTAGCATTTTTCCAAGGAACTGCGGATGCAATGTTCTGGGTGACAAACTTTATTATGAAATTTGCTCCATTTGGTGTATTCGCTCTAATCGGGGTAACCGTCTCTAAATTCGGTTTAGAGTCATTACTGCCACTTGGTAAGTTAATGATCTTGGTCTATGCAACAATGATTTTCTTTATCCTTGTTGTACTCGGTGGAATTGCCAAGCTCGTTGGTGTGAATATTTTCCACCTTCTTAAAGTATTGAAGGACGAGTTACTTCTTGCCTACTCTACTTCTAGTTCGGAAACCGTTCTGCCAAAAGTAATGGAGAAAATGGAGAAGTTTGGTTCACCAAAAGATATTGTATCGTTTGTTGTACCGACTGGGTATTCATTTAATCTAGATGGTTCTACATTATATCAAGCAATTGCGGCGATTTTTATTGCACAAATGTATGGTATTGATCTAAGTATTATGCAACAAGTCACATTAGTACTTGTGTTAATGGTTACTTCAAAAGGAATCGCTGGTGTACCTGGTGTATCATTTGTTGTGTTACTAGCTACGCTCGGAACAGTAGGAATTCCTTTAGAAGGATTAGCATTTATCGCAGGAATCGACCGACTTTTAGATATGGCACGTACAGTTGTAAATGTTGTAGGAAATGCATTAGCAACAGTTGTTATGGCTAAATGGGAAGGTAGATTTGATAAAGAAAAAGAAGAAAAATACGTTGCTTCTATGGAAGAACTAGCGTAAGAATATGTGTGTACAAAACCGGCTATCCATTTGGAGGTCGGTTTTTGTTATGTCTTTGGGCTGGGAACGTTTCTGACTCTCCACATGCAGATTAACGCAAAAAGCATACTACCTGCTGTTGCATTAAATAAAATACCAAAACCAAATATATCAATTAGCAATCCTAAAGTAGGTGGAGAAATGATGGCTGCTAAAGAGGAAACGAAGTAATATAAGCCTGTTCGAGTTCCAAAGCTATGTTCATCTCCAAGGGAAACGATATAGGGGTAAGAGTTGATATTGATGCATGCCCAAAACATACCTCCTACTAAAAGCAGACTTCGTAAAGAGAAGACTGATTGGACCCAGTTTAATAATAAGAACACGAAAAATAATCCGACTATGCCAAAAAGGATAATCCTCTTCTTTCCAAACTTTGCACCTAAGATGCCACTTGGAATAGCTGAAAGGACAAAACTTAACGAAAAAAAGGCTAAAGAAAAGGCAGAGGCACTTTTGGATAATCCGAGCTCATTTACTCCATATAGTGTAAATAATGCTTCCATTCCTTGTATGGCCATAAACCAAAAAAAGATCGCAGCTAAAAGAAAAACAGTTGGATTATTTAATTCTGCTTTGTAGTTTATTTTTGGCTTCACTGGTGCAATGAAAGGGATAGTGTCTTCTTTTTCTTGGATATTTTTATAAACGACAACCAGCGCTATGATTAAGGTAGCGGATACTGCTAAAAATGGTAAAGACTCTTCGATACCGAAAAGATATGAGCCTATACTGAACGCTAAAATACCACCGCAACCACCCATGAAGTTAATGATACCATTTGCTTTTGTACGCTTCTCTTCAGGCGTTATATCCGGCATTAATGCAATAGTTGGTGACCGAAAAATAGCCATGGATACATTCATGCAAACCATGAATAGGATTAACGTAAGCAAACTTGTATGAAAAGGGATAAGACCGTAAAAGATTGCGGCAAAAGGAATGCCGATGAGTAAATAAGGCATGCGGCGTCCAAATCGGGTATTCGTCCGATCACTTCGGTTTCCGATATAAGGTTGTAAAAAAAGAGCGAAATAATTATCAATTGTCATTAGAAAGCCAATAAGGGCAGTACTTGAAAGATAATCATTTAGAAAATATGGGACAAATCCATTGTATAATGCCCATCCTAAGCTAATACTAAAAAAGCCAACCCCTAGTAGCCATGTTTTTTTCACTACGTTCCCCCTCGTATAGACGCTTTAAGATCCCACTTTACATGGAGGAATCTCACTGCTCTTACAGAACCTTCTTCGTGTTAAAAAACTCTTCAACCAAGACAGCAGACTGGGCAAATTGCAATCCCAATTGCCAAGCTCCTGCCCCTTTCAAACGATACTCCACTACTAGTTCTAGTTTTTCAGCACGAGCTCTGGAATCCTCGTACCACACGATATGTCTTTGCCCATTTATATCCAAATATTGATAAAAGGGTTGCTGATACTCGATGGAATAGGAAATGGGGACTTGCGATATCATAGCAGTTTCAACCGCTTCAGCAACAGAAACTGCCCTAGCACTTACTACATTTCCGTTGTCCATTGTCCAATCATAGCCATAGCGGGGAACACCGAGAATAATTTTATTTCTGTTCATATGTTGAAGGGCAAATTGAATTGTTTTTCTTACTTCAGTTATGGGGGCAACAGGACCAGGTGGGCTACTTGCTTCGTGAAAGTCATAAGCCATAAGAAAAACAAAATCTACTGATGCACCGATTCCGCCGTAATCATATCCTCTTAACCAAGGGATATTATCAGTCGTCTTAGGTGGAACAGCAACAGTTGTGTAATATCCTTCAGGACTTAATCTTGCCCTTAATGTATGCAAAAAGCCGGTATATAGATCCCTTAGTTCTTCAGGTACTTGTTCAAAATCGATATTTACACCTGCAAAGTTCTTGTTCTTAACTAACTGGTATATATTATTGATAGCCCGATTTCTTATTTCCGTTGAACCTAATATTTGTCTAGTAAGCTCTGGGCTAAATCCAGTAGAAGTTAGATTCGTAATAACGGCTAGAGGGGCTACCCTATTTTCTCTTGCAGTTTGTATCATTTGCTGATCGTCTAATATACTTAAGCTTCCGTCTTCTAAAACATGATATTCAAAAATGCCTAAAAAAGTATTAATAGGGGCATATCTTTCTATAAGGCTCGTATTTCTATTGGGCGTTGAAGGTGTAATATAACTTAAATTTTCTGCGCTGTACTTTGTTCTTGGAGGTAAATATAATTGAGTTCCTATCATTAACACATCCGAATGTAATCCATTGTAAAGGCGTATTTTTTCCATAGAAATGAAGCTCATCTGAGAAATTGTATACAATGAATCTCCAGGCTGCACAATGTAGATGTTAGTCGGAATAAGTAAATCCTGGCCAACTACTAGACCGTCTGTTGCTAAATCGTTAATGGCGCGAATACTGTTCATTAAAACTTGGTACTTGTTCGCAATGGAAAATAAAGAATCGCCCGTTTTAACTACATAAATAAATATAAAAACCCCTCATCTCCGCATTAGTCATTCATTTAACCATATGTCATTCCTTTTTTGTTCATAACTAACAACCTGATAGCACCCCAAAATAAAATTGAGTATATTTAGTTCTTCAAAATTAAATTCTATTCTTATATAAAAGAGAGAGTCTATGTCATTTATCCAAGTAAATTATGGAATGTAGATACATTCCCTATCGGAAATATCGGAGTAATCTTTGATAAAGATATACAAGAGTTATGTAATATTATAGAAGAATATATGAAAGAGGTGGCGATATGAGCAAAGTTGAAGGAGTAATATTAGATTGGGCTGGAACAGCGATAGATTTCGGATGTTTTGCACCGGTAAATGTATTTATCAATATATTTAAAAATGCTGGTATTGAAGTGACAATGGAAGAAGCAAGAGAACCAATGGGAATGCTGAAAATCGATCATATTCGAGCGATGTTATCTATGCCTAGAGTAACTCAGTTATGGGAAGAAAAATACGGAAGATTATTTAATGAACAAGATGTAGAAAGCTTATATGCAGAATTTGAATCTGCATTAATGGCTTCATTGTCAGAGTACACATCTCCAATTCCTGGCGTAGTAGCTACCATGGAGTTATTAAAAAATCAAGGATTAAAAATTGGATTCACAACTGGATATACAAATAAGATGATGGACGTCGTTGTATCGAGTGCTTCCCAAAAAGGCTACAATCCCGATTTTTATGTCACACCTGATGATACAAAATCTATAGGAAGACCATATCCGTACAGGCGACACTATTTCAGATATTAAAGAAGGTGTTAATGCCGGCGTTTGGTCTGTTGGTGTCATTGTGGGAAGCTCTGAAATGGGATTAAACTTGGATGAATATAATGCTTTATCAGAATCTAAAAAAGAAATGGCTATTGATAAAACAGCAACCTCTTTTAGAGAAAATGGAGCAGACTTTACGATAGAAACAATGAGTGAACTTCCTAAGTTAATAGATCGTATTAATAATTATATTTCTGTAGGTAAAAGACCTGGATTAAGATAAATGAGAAGAAGGAAAAAGGTGTAGCAAATGCTCTGATAAGAAATAGAGCGTATGCTACACCTTTTTAGCGTAAAGAGGTTATATAAGTTTGGGGCTATTCTTATAGAGGAACTAAATAATGGAAAGCCAATCACATGATCAGCATACTATAAACACAACCTCGAAAAAAGAAGCGTGCATATAGTGTGTAACGAATCAAATACCTTAAAAAGGCCACTTGGAAATCAGTCGATAAAATGAATGGTGGGCTGATCGATTGGTCAATTACTGTTAAAGAAGCAATTAATTCTACCTATTAAGCAATATAATCTTCCTTAGGTATGTCAGTGGCTGTACCTTTGCTATAATACTTACCTTTTGTATAAACTGCTAAAACTACTGTAAGTATAGCTGCTAAAATTGCTGCAAAAAATGCTGCAGTGCTTTGCAAAAATGATCCCATATATCCTAATGCAGCTATCGTTCCTAACGCACTGGAGATTAATAGAGAAACGACGCCAACAGGATTCCATTTATATAAAAACTCGTGTCGAGCTTCATAGTAACCTGGTCCAATTTTCAATAGCTTTTTCACAATCATTGCATCCGTAACTAATATAGCAGCCCAAGCGAGTAAAAAGACTCCTTGGAATGTCATTGCTGTATCTAGATGATCAACAATGCCACCTAGCATTAAGCCGATAGCAACTAATCCTGATACAACTACCCAAAAGCGTCTACCTGGTGTAAATTTAAAAATGTTCTCGAAGAAATTAGCTAGTGATAAGGAACTACTATATATATTGGTAACATTTATACGTAGTTGCGTTAACATGGTAAATAAAACGCCGCCGATGCCTAAAAGCAGAACAATATAAACTCCTGGATTTGGTTCACCTAAACGAACACCAAACCATATACCGAGACCTCCCATTACACCGAAACAGAAAATTTGTGGTATAAACCCAATCATAAAAGAACCAAATTTAATGTCTTTTGGCTTAAGGAATCGTGCATAATCGGAAGAAATTAAGGCTGTTAAACCCATTATCCCATGTTGCATTCCGATACATAGAAGTAAAGCTTGTCCACCCATTTGAACACCTTCTGGCATATAAGTCCAAAAAGCCCCTTCAAAAACGGAAGGTTTGTAAAATGATATAGTAATGGCAGTCACCAAGAAAACAACAAAAATTGGCAATGACCACTTTTGTAATTTATCGAGTTGCTTGACTCCAAACCAATTTAGTGGAATTACAATTAATCCGAAGAAAATGATTAGTGCCCATTCTGGTATGATGGGGAAGAAGGTGTGAACTGCGGAAACTAAAATTAGGCCTTCAAATGCACAGTACATGATGAAGTTTGTTGCATAAATGAATGAGGTTAACGATGCACCTATGTAACCAAAACCTCCACCCCTAGATAATAAGTTGACGTTCATACCGGATTTTGCTGAAAGATATGTGATGAACGTTCCGAGTATACCAGCAACAATTATCGCATATATGGAGGATATGATGGCATTGATGGCTCCGAATTGAAGTGCCATAACGCTTCCCATTTGAAAATAAAAAATGGCCGTTGCTATCCCAAAAGTGATGTTAGTTATACTAAACCAACCCGCTTTTCTCTGATCTCTTGGCACTCTGTCTAATGAATAATCATCTTTCATTTCTTCTGACACTTTGTGATCTGCGACTTGGACAGATCCCATAATATCAACTCCCTTTTTGTATAATTTTATGAATATTAAACTTCCATTTTATTGTAAAAAGATTCGTTCACCAATTCATCCATTTTCCATTATATCAATAAAGGCAATATTTTATCAAATCTAGTGTTTTTAAGGGCATATGAAATATGATTTTTTTGGAAGTTTAAAAAGTCATTATGAATAGCTGGTTGACACATATCTGATGTTGTTGTAGACTATGAAACATAAATTAATTAAATATGACCTCACTTGATAAGTGGGGTAGAGGCGCGATATTTATTAGTCCTTAGCGGAGTTTGAGAAGCAATGATGCTAGGGAGAAGGAAATGTCGCCGAAGTTTGTAAATATTTCTCCGTATTACATGCTGGGTCTGCAGTGAACAACTGCAGGACTGTCCACTTTAAACGTCCCGGTTTATTGTGGTGTGCTATCTCATTTGGGTAAAGTAGAGGATTTAGGGCAACTATACAAATTGCGACCTGAGTTCATCTCAGGTCTTTTTTATAGGTTGTCCTTTTTTATTGTTTTCAAACATAAACTAAAAATAAAAGGGGAGAAATACAAGTGAAAAATAAATTTCTATTACTAACAATGTTCGTATCAATCTTATTACTTTTAGCAGCATGTGGAACGGATAACACAGAAAAAGCAGGTTCAGGCGCGTCAACTCAAGAAAGCGATACATTTACAATCGGTTTAGAAGCTGGATACCCACCATTTAACTGGACACAAATGGACGATTCTAACGGTGGAGTGAAACTTCAAGGCAACTCAGAATATGCAGGTGGATACGATGTAGAAATGGCTAAGAAAATTGCAGAAGGCTTAGGCAAAGAATTGGTCATTGTTAAAACAGAATGGGATGGTTTAGTTCCTGCTTTAACATCAGGTAAAATTGATGCAATAATGGCAGGTATGTCTCCTACAAAGGAACGCAAAGCCACAATCGACTTCTCTGATAACTACTATACATCTAATTTTGTAATGGTTGTAAAAAAAGGTGGACCTTATGAGAATGCTACATCCATTCAAGATTTTAAAGGGGCAAAAGTGACTGGGCAGCTAAACACTTCCCATTACGGTGTGATCGATCAAATTGACGGTGTAAAAAAACAAACTGCTATGGATAATTTTCCAGCAATGCGCGTTGCATTAGAGTCAGGTAAAATCGATGGTTATGTATCCGAGCGCCCTGAAGGAATTAGTGCTTCTTCTGCAAATGAAAACTTTGTAATGGTTGAATTTACAGAAGGATTCAAGGCATCGGAAGAAGAAACGGCAGTTGCAGTAGGGCTTACAAAAGATAGTGAACTAACAGAAAAAATTAATGAGATCTTAGCAAAAATCTCAGAAGAAGAACGTCAAGAAATTATGGATAATGCGATAAAAAATCAACCAGCTGCAGAATAATGACGAAACATATCGGCTGCAATTTTATTGCAGTCGTTTTTTACGCTTAAAAGGAGGAATATGATGAGTTTCGAGTGGGTAGTATCAATCGTTTCCGATAACTGGCCGATGTTCCTTCGGGGAGCAGGAATTACTTTATTAATTTCTATAATCGGTACAATAATCGGTTCAGTTATCGGTTTATTAGCAGGAGTTATACGCACAATTCCGCTGCCTGAAAGAGCAGCAAAACGAATATTACTAAAGGTAGTAAATATAATCCTTTCTGTATATATTGAATTTTTCCGTGGAACACCAATGATTGTACAGGCAATGGTTATTTATTACGGATCCATGCTAGCTTTTAATATTGATATGAATGCCCTAGTGGCAGCTGTTTTCATTGTATCGATAAATACAGGAGCTTATATGGCAGAAATTGTACGTGGTGGAGTCATTTCTATTGAAAAAGGGCAATTCGAAGCTGCTCAAGCAATCGGGATGAATCATATACAAACAATGCTCCATGTAGTTTTACCACAAGTCATTCGTAATATATTACCGGCAACGGGTAACCAATTTATCATTAATATTAAAGATACATCTGTACTAAACGTCATTAGTGTATCGGAGTTATTTTTCCAAACAAAATCGATTGCAGGAAACAACTTCCGTTATTTTGAATCGTTTTTCGTGGCATGTGTGTTGTACTTTGTTATGACCTATACAGTAACACTAATTCTACGTTATTTTGAAAGAAAACTAGATGGACCTGAAAACTACAGCATGATTGGTCAGCCAGCGCAAGTAACTTTAACGAATACAAAAGAAAGCTAAGAAGGAGGAGCAATAATGGAAAAAGTAGTTGATATACAACATTTAAGCAAATCCTTTGGAGCACGTGAAGTACTAAAAGACATTGATTTCTCTGTTAAAAAAGGGGAAGTGGTCAGTATAATCGGTTCTTCTGGATCAGGTAAATCCACGCTTCTTCGTTGTATTAATCTTTTAGAAAAACCAAGTGGCGGTCAAATTATTTATAACGGTGAAAATATTTTAGACGACAAACATGATATACATGCATATCGCACAAAGTTGGGGATGGTTTTCCAACAATTTAACTTGTTTAATAATCATAATGTGTTGAGCAACTGTGTCGTTGGACAAATAAAAGTGCTAAAACGTTCTAAAGAAGAAGCAGAAAAAATAGCGATGAAGTATTTAAAAGTTGTTGGGATGGATCAATACGTAAATGCAAAAGCAAGCCAGCTATCAGGAGGGCAAAAGCAACGTGTGGCAATCGCCCGTGCACTTTCAATGGAACCAGACGTAATGTTATTTGATGAACCAACATCGGCTCTAGATCCTGAGATGGTTGGAGAGGTTCTGAAGGTCATGAAGGAGCTTGCGGAGTCAGGTCTTACGATGTTAATCGTTACACACGAAATGGAGTTCGCAAAAGAAGTTTCAGACCGTGTTGTATTTATGGATAAAGGGGTTATTGCAGAAGAAGGTAGCCCAGAGCAAATTTTCAATAACCCAATTCAAGAACGTACGAGAGAGTTCTTAAAACGTACGTTAAAATAAAACAAAGGACATCCATTTATGTTAAAACGTGAATGGATGTTTTTGCTTTATGCAGTAAGATATTATATTGCTATGAGTTGGCAGTATAGAGGAAACTGTTCGGTAGTCATCGGCGTCTCACTCCAAGTAAACTTGTTTTATGAAAAATGGTTGCTCTCAGGGGTAATTTGGTTGCTTTCAGACTAGACTAGTTGCTCTCAGACAAGAACTGGTTGCTTTCCTCAGCTGTTTGGTTGCTCTTAGCCATTTATTGGATTTACAAACGCTAAATACTATTTATAATTTTGTTTTTAGCAAGTCGTTCATACATAAAAAAGAATTTACCATTGATTTTTGCTGCAGGCGTCGACTCCTGCCAGATGAGGGAGCAAAATGAGACATTCCAAGGACGCCCTAAGCGGAGGGAATGGCTCATCGCTCACCCGGCGGAAAGCGTACGACTGCAGTGAAAATCTAGCGGACAACTTCATCAATTACCTACCTCGTAGTTTTCCTAACCATGAAGTATCTCAATATACAACTATAGAACTACCTAGATTTTTATTAAGTAAATTAATAAAACATAATTGAAATTTCCCCTAATCTACTTCATTATTAATAATAGACAGTCTTTTGTGATGCATTTGTACAAAAGAAATATGCTCAACGAAGGAAGAAACTTGTGAGAGAAGAGAATATTACTCGTATAAATTTAGATGGGAAAGAATTAATATTAATCGGAACCGCGCACGTATCAAGACAAAGTGCAGAACAAGTAAAAGAAGTAATTGAGGCAGAAAAACCAGACTCAGTATGCATAGAGCTAGACGAACAGCGATATCAATCCGTGATGGAAGGAAGCAAATGGAAAGATACAGATATTTTTAAAGTTATCAAAGAAAAGAAAGCTACATTGCTTTTGATGAATTTAGCAATATCTTCTTTCCAAAACCGTTTAGCCAAGCAATTCAAGATAAAACCAGGTCAGGAAATGATTCAAGGGATTGAATCAGCGAAAGAAAATGGAGCAGAGCTAGTGCTTGCAGACCGAAATATTCAAATAACCTTTTCTCGTATTTGGCATAATCTCGGGTTTATGGGAAAAGCAAAACTGCTTAACGGAGTAATCTTTAGTATTTTTAGCAAGGAAACTATTTCGGAGGAAGAACTAGAAAAGATGAAAACGCAAGACACACTAAATGCAGTGCTTGCTGAATTTACTGAGTCTTTTCCAAAGCTAAAAACTCCATTAATTGACGAAAGAGATCAATATCTTGCACAAAAAATTAAAGATGCACCAGGCAAGAAGGTAGTAGCCGTTTTAGGTGCAGCGCATGTTCCTGGTATTACGAAAGAGATTCACAAGGAACATGATTTAGAAAAACTTACAGAAATCCCTCCAAAGTCAATTGTTCCGAAGATTTTAGGTTGGGCAATACCAGCTCTACTCGTTGCTTTAGTTGTGTATACTTTTATAGCAAATCCGACTGCTGGCTTTGATCAAGCGTTAAGCTGGATTCTTTGGACTGGAAGTTTTGCTGCTATTGGGGCTGCGGTTGCACTCGGGCATCCGCTCGCAATCTTATCGGCTTTCATCGTAGCTCCAATCACTACATTACACCCTCTAATAGCGTCTGGCTGGGTTTCAGGTATTGTTCAAGCATATTTCCGTCGTCCGAATGTCGGCGACTTTGAGACACTAGCGGAAGATGTTTTTACGATAAAAGGTTTTTGGAGGAACAAAGTGACTCGAATTTTATTGGTCGTTGTTTTAACAAATCTTGTCGGTTCTATTGGAACTTTTATAGGCGGCGCAGATGTAATTCGCGTATTCTTTAATAATTTATAAAAAAGTAAAAGCCAGCTATTCAAGAGGATAGCTGGCTTTACGTATTAGTTTTTCTTTTTAAGGTCTACTTCTTTGTCATCTAGTTTGAATTCTTCTGTTACATCATCCACGATATCTTTCGTAGAATTTTTAAATTCTTTTAAGGTTTGTCCAACTGCTCTACCTAATTGAGGTAATTTCGAAGGGCCGAATACGATTAAAGCAATGATTAAAATGATGATTAATCCTGGTACACCGATGTTTGGCATTGGATGTTCCTCCTCGTAATAATAGATTAGTTTTCTAAGCTTTCTTCCTCAAGAGCTTGTTTTGCTAGTTGTTTTTTATAAGACCAGCTTGAAACGAGAATACTTATTTCAAATAGTAATAGTAAAGGAACAACGATGATAAAATCAGAAATAAAGTCTGGAGGTGTGATAGAAACTCCAACTACTACTAGTATAAAGTAAGAAACCTTTCTCATCTTTCTTAATCGATCCGGAGTTATGATTCCTAGCTTAGTTAGAAACAAAATAATTACTGGTAATTCAAATACAATACCCACCGGAATGATTAAGTTAAACATAAACGTGAAATATTGCTGCATTCCATAAGTTTCTAATGCACCGATTGAATCGTTAATATTCGACATAAAGTTCAACATAAGCGGGAAAAGGATAAAATAACTAAAACTAATCCCTGCTAAAAACAAAAAGAATGAGACAGGTATAAAGTAAATTGTTCCTTTTGCTTCTTTTTCTAATAGACCAGGCTTTACGAATAGCCAGATTTGATACATGGCAATTGGTAAAGTAATTAATATAGCTAAAATTAGAGCACATTTAACATAGATCATAAGGCCATCTGTATAACCAAATACGTTCCATTCAACATGTGCAGCTGTCGGTTGTTGTTTTATAAAAGTTAATGTCTTAGGTGCAAGCCAAAACCCTAGTGCAAGTGAAAGGATAAATGTTGTTGCTACAATGATAAGTCTTTTGCGTAATTCAGTTAAATGTTCGACAAGTGTCAATTCTGGTTCATGTGTCATTTGGTTTTACCACCCCATCTTCTCAAACAAAGTGAAGTTTGCTTATGTTTTAGTATAATTCATTCAATCAAAATAGATACTCTAGTGAGTAGTATAGACTCACGTCATCTTCACATTATACTCTTTCCAATGGATTTGTAAATAAAAGTACTCCTTGTTTACCTAATAAACAATTAGAAGCACGAATTAAACTAAGTGAATTAAATACATTATACAACTTGATTGTAAAAGTATAAAATTATTAGAACCATATAGTATAGTTTAATGAGGGCTAATCCAGTAACTTCTGCATTTTTTCCTAATAATTCGCTGACTCTTATTATTGTACCCCAGTTTAATAATGGATAAAAAAACTCCTAAATTGCTGTTACTGCAATTTAGGAGTCTTTTCATTTAGCTTTGTGCAACTTCATCCTGGTAAACTGGTACCCAGCCTTCCGTTGTCACGAAAATTCGAACTGCAACTACTTTACGGTCTTCTGCAAGTGTGAAGTAATGTGTAATATTTTCAGGAACAGAAATTAGATCCCCAGGTGATAAATGAACTTCAAAGAAACGTTCATCCTTCCCTTGGATGATAAACACTCCATGACCACTTACAATATAACGAACTTCATCGTCTGTATGAATATGTTTGCGTTCAAAGTTTTTCAGTAGCTCATCTAAGTTAGGGTTAGAATCGGATAAGGAAATGATATCGGATGCTTGGTAGCCTCGACGTGCCGAAATATCATCAATTTCTGCTTGAAAAGCTTGTAGAATATCCTCTTTTTCTGCATCACTAAGATCAAATTTCTCACGAAGATGCACAGGTAGCTTTTCAATATCCCAGTGTTCATAAACAACTTCTTGGCTTTCTAAAAATGCCGCAACCTCGTTTTGCGCTTCAATTGTTTCATTTGTTCCTTGAATTTTAATAATAGCCATTTCAATCTTCCTCTCTTATTTTGATTTTATTTTAAGTAATGCTACTTGATACTGAAATAAAAACTCACAAGCTTCTAATAGTTTCTTTGCTTCAAAACCGTCTTTACCCCAAACGGTAATGCCATGATTTCGGATTAATACAGCTCCTTTATCTGCATGGATATGGGAACTAAATTCTTCCGCTAGGCTTGGAATATGCACATGGTTTGGGATTATAGGGATAGAAAGTAATGCATCCTCTTCCCATAAACCAAACGCTTTAATAAGCTCCTGACCTTGAAAATCTATTTTGCCATCGTCACCGTATATCTCTGAAATTACATTATTTGCTACTGTATGAATATGAAGACTACAGCCAGCTGAGGTTTTGTTGTATATAGCACAATGCAGTAATGTTTCTGCAGATGGTTTTAAATCAGTTTCTTCCACAGGATCAGCACTCGCATTTACGAGTAAGAAGTCTTCGATGGTCCGTTTCTTTTTATCTTTCCCACTAGCTGTTACTAAAAAGTGTAGGGGCTGGTCGCTCACTTTTATCGCTAGGTTTCCGCTAGTGCCCATGAACCAGTCTCTTGCCGCTAGTTCGTCTTTAATGTCTGCTAACTCTTTCCATTTGCTTTGGAGTGCGATCATATTTCTACCCCTAACTTTGCATCTATTATGTTAATGACGTCATGAAAGCTTTCAAACGGCTCAAATGGAATATGAAGTTCTTCGCATTTTTTAATAAGGAAATCTCGTGCAATGACGATGTCCGCTAATTTTGCAGCTTCTAAATCGGTGATAGAATCTCCAATTACAATGCTTAATGCATCAGTGTCTTGCAGTTTGCGAATAATGGATGGCTTGCAACAACCACAGCCCTGGTTGGTACATTGATCATCGCAACCATATGGGAATTTAATCTGTATTACATCCTCTGAAAAATCCGATTCGTTACAGTAAACATCGGAAAATGGCCCGAATGACTCCAGCATCGGATTCACAAAAAAGTCAATTCCACCACTCACAATATAAAGTGGGATATTATGTTGTTTTGTATAAGAAACGAATTCAGCAAAGCCTTTGCGTATTTGTGCATGTTCAAGTAAATATGAAACAATTTGATCTTTCAATGAAGTAGGTAGTAGTGCAAACATTTGAGCTACTCCTTCACGGATCGATTGTTTCTGTGCCAAAATATTCTCTTTGATCGGTAAATATTCAGGGGGAGCAAATTTTTTCATAATCGAGATGATATTATCTTGAGTTGTGATAGTACCATCAAAATCGCAAAAGATGACTAATTTTTTCATTGTGTTTACCCCCATAATTCGATTGCTGATTTGAGTTCAACATGCTGCTTTGCTGCTTCTGTAAGTGGAATTCCTGCAAGCACCGCTTCCACCGCTTGTCTGAAGGCACGCCCTCCGCCAATTGCACCAGCAGGATGTCCATGTACCCCGCCCCCAGCATTAATAATGCTATCAACTCCAAAGTCCTGCATTAATAGAGGTACTAAGCTTGGATGTATGCCAGCAGAAGGAACTGGGAAAGTTCGTTTTACAGCACTTGCTTTCGTTAATTCTTCACCTAGAGAAAGAGCTGCATTTTTCTCAAGTGCAACACTTCCGTACGGAGAAGGAAATAACGAAAAATCTGCTCCCGCATACCGTGTTAATTTGCCAAGTAAAAGGGATGTTGCCACACCATAAAATGGAGAAGAAGTGAATGCCCCGCTATATGCGGGATGTGACATTAATGGTAGTTGGATATCATCGTCTTCAGCTAGTTCTTGAAGTACATCCAGTCCGTATGCATGGACATTTAGTAGTAAAGCATCTGCACCGAGTTCTTTCGCCATTTTAGCCTTTTCTCGTAAACCAGACGTTCGTCCTGATAAATTCACCGCATAAAGTGTACGATGTCCAGTTTCTTCATACACTTGACGCAATACTTCCTTGGCAGTTGTAATTCGTTTTTCAAAAGGGGTTAATGGATTGTCGAAAAGAATCTCATCGTCTTTTACTAAATCTACCCCTCCAAGTGCTTGATGTCGAAGCTGTTCTGCTAAATAATCGATGTCCCTTCCAATGACTCCTTTGAAAATGCTCATGATGAGTGGTCGATTATGTACATTTAATACGTTTCTTATTTGCTCAATACCAAACCTCGGTCCTGGAAAATTTGCTAATAGCTCTGGAGAAAATTCTAAGTCTAATAGTTTCACTTCACCGTCTAATGATAATTTGCCAAAAACAGTTGTTAGTATGGCAGGTAAATCTGGTGAAAAGTTGACACTAGGATATTCTATCTTTATCTCTGCTTTTATTTGATCTAATTTGGTTGGGTGTTGTATATTTTCATATTCCTTAATCGAAACAACATTCCCTTTATGCTGTTTTAATTGTTCTTGTTCCAGTAAAGGTAAATCGGTCCATGAACCAATTGTTAGACCTAAAGCGATGCCTTCTGCTTTTTTTTCGAATGATCCAGGCTTTCCGTATAATTGATAAACAGAAGTTACTCCACTCATAATTTCAATCTCCTTTAATATAAATTGCCCAATAATATAAAAAACCTCTTCAAACAAGAAGAGGTTAAGTAGTTAACAACTTCTTATTTCTCAGTCAACTGACTGCAAGAATTAGCACCGTGTTCAATTACTGAATCGGTTGCCGGGTATCATAGGGCTCGTCCCTCCACCTGCTCTAAATAAGAAAAATTATTCAATTAAAATTACGTTATATTGTCAAATTAATAATGATTATTTCATGCAACGGGTATTATGTCAATACAGTATTTAGATTTTTTATAAAATTTAAAAAGGTAATTGACAATTCTTTTTTGAGTATGCTAGGATTCTAATCAAATAACATTACGTGAAAAATAATAGCACTCTTATCAAGAGCAGGCAGAGGGTAATGGCCCGATGAAGCCCAGCAACCGACCGTAATACCGTTGTGAGACGGGGCGCTTTTTGCGCCGAGATGAAGATCTCTTAAGGCACGGTGCTAATTCCATCAGAAAGGAAACTTTCTGAAAGATAAGAGGCGAGAAGTCTCTTATTCTACGCCTCTTTCTTTGGAAAGAGGTTTTTTATTTTGTAAAAGGAAGGTAGAGAAAAATGACAATTGCCACGAAGAAACAATATGAATCTTTAACAGAAGAGCAGGCTATCATATACGCAAAAAATTTGAACCTTTTTTCGGATGATGCGCAACTTACTTGTAGTGAAATTGGCGATGGTAATCTGAATTATGTTTTTCACATTAAGGACTTGAGAAGCGGGAAGGGTATCATTTTAAAACAAGCATTACCCTATGCAAAGGTAGTTGGTGAAAGCTGGCCACTAACATTGAAGCGTGCGCTAATTGAAGCAACTGCTCTTAAAAAACACGGGGAATTTGCAGCAGGACTAGTACCAGAAGTATACGCAATTGATGAAGAATTGGCGATTACCGTGATGGAGGACTTATCCCGTCTCACTATTGCAAGGGAAGGATTGATCGGCCTTGAGTCCTATCCAAAGTTAGCGACCGATATTGGGAAATATCTTGCGCAAACCTTATTCCATACGTCTGATTTTGCATTGCATCCATTTGAAAAAAAGAAACTAGTTTCAGAGTTTTCCAATCCAGAGCTATGTAAAATTACAGAGGATTTAATTTTTACAGATCCATTTTTTGACCATGAAACAAATGATTTTGAACCTTCCTTGCGAGCAGAGGTGGAAGCCATTTGGAATAATGAACTTCTAAAATTAGAAGTGGCAAAATTAAAGAAAAGCTTTTTAACAGAAGCAGAGGCTTTACTGCACGGAGATTTGCATACAGGAAGTATTTTTGCGAGTGAAACGGAAACGAAAGTAATTGATCCGGAATTCGCTTTTTATGGGCCAATTGGATTTGACGTGGGCTTATTTTTAGCCAATTTAATTGTTCAAACGATTACAAGAGAAGGAGAGCAGCGAGATGTAATCCTCCGCCATATTGAACAAACATGGGAAGTATTTTCTGCTGATTTTTCGGAACTTTGGGAAAACAAGGCGGTGGAATCATATAAAGATACAAAAGGATTTAAAGCTTATGTATTGAATAAGATTTTCCGAGATACTCTTGGTTTTGCTGGTTGTGAGTTAATTAGGAGAACGATTGGCTTAGCCCATGTAAAAGACTTGGACGGAATTGTAGAGGATGAAAAAAGAATTCTGTCTAAGAAACAAGCATTACGCATCGGAGAACTTCTCTTATTGAAACGCGAAAGTATAAGTTCTATCCAAGCGGTAATTGTTTTACTTGAGGAGTTGCAAAAATGACTATTCCGTTATCGATCAAATGGAACAATAATAAACTTGAAATATTGAATCAACAAAAGTTACCGCTTGAAGTAGTGTATGAAACTCTAGAAACACTGGAAGATGTATATGATGCCATCTTAACTTTAAAAGTTCGAGGAGCTCCAGCAATTGGTATTACCGCTACCTATGGATTAGCAGCAGCAGCACAGTTTTACGAAACCAATTCATTGGAGGAATTCTATCAATTACTAAGTAAAGATGCACTATATTTAGCTGGATCTAGACCAACAGCTGTCAATTTAGTGTGGGCTTTGGAGCGCCTACGTGGTTCAGTGGAGCAGGCGGAAACTGTACAAGAAGCGAAGAGACAATTATTAGAGGAAGCAGATAGCATATACAAAGAAGATGAGGAATCCTGCCGTGCTATTGGTGAATATGCATTATCTTTACTTGAAGATTTTACAAAAGTCATGACTATTTGTAATGCAGGCACGATTGCAACTGCAAAATATGGAACTGCACTAGCACCTTTCCATCTAGGTGCTGAAAAAGGAAAGCAGTTTCAAGTATATGCTTGTGAAACGAGACCTGTTTTTCAAGGAGCACGACTTACTGTATGGGAGCTTCAACAATCTGGAGTCGATGTCACTTTGATTACGGATAGTATGGCCGCTCATACGACAGGAGCAAAAGGAATCGAAGCGATTATCGTTGGGGCAGACCGAATTGCTGTAAATGGCGATACGGCCAATAAAATTGGGACACTCAACTTGGCTTTATTGGCAGCGGCATATCAAATTCCATTTTATGTGGCGGCACCTTCTTCTACTTTTGATTTGTCCATCGCAAATGGAGAAACGATACAAATAGAAGAACGGCCTTCGGAGGAGATTACACATATCGCTGGCAAACAAGTAGCGCCAGATAATACAAAAGTATATAATCCGGCCTTTGATGTGACACCGGCGCATTTAATAACGGCGATTATTACGGAAAAAGGAATCATTTATCCGGAATACAGTAACAACATTATTGCATTAATCGGTACAAAAAAAGGAGAAAAATCATGAAAACAAAAATAGCTTCGTTAATATCGGTACTATTGATCATTGGCATTCTATTAACGGGATGTCAGCCCAAAAGCAATGCAAAAGAAGAAACGTCAAGGCCTAGCTCGGAGAAAGTTTCAGAAAATCCTTTGGCTGGAAAGAAAATCGCACTGATTTTACAACAAAATCTTGGGACCTTTTCTGCGCAATATATTGAAGGTGTAAAGGAACAAGTGGAGAACTTTGGAGGAACCGTTACTGTATTCAACTCAGAAGGGGACTTAGCAAAAATGGCATCGAATTTAGATGCAGCGGTAAATCAAGGCATGGACGGAATCTTAATAGACCATGGAACAAAAGAAGCATTAAACCAAGGTGTTCAGAATGCCGTAGACAAAGGGATCCCAGTAGTAGCATTTGACGCTGGTGTGGACGTAGAAGGAATTACTGTGCTAGAGCAAGGCGATCAAAAAATGGCGGAAATGACCTTACAGAAATTATCGGAAGATGCGAATGGTGAAGCCAATATCGTGAAAATTTGGGTTGCTGGTTTTGCACCGATGGAAAGAAGACAAGTTGCTTACGAACAGTTTTTATCAGAAAATCCAGGAATTAAAGAAATTGCTACATTTGGAGCAGCAACACAAAATACAGCACTAGATACACAATCACAGATGGAAGCAATATTAAAACAATATCCAAACGAAGGGGATATCACAGCAGTTTGGGCAGCTTGGGATGAATTTGCAAAAGGTGCAGTTCGAGCGATTGAACAGGCAGGCAGAACTGATATTAAAGTGTATAGCATAGATATGAGCGATGAGGATCTGCAGATGATTCAAAAGGAAAATAGTCCTTGGGTTGCTTCCGCAGCTGTTGATCCAATGGATATAGGGCGTATTCAAGTACGTTATTTATATCAAAAGATTAATGGTGAAAATCCAGAAGCGAACGTTGTACTAGAACCAGTGTTTGTCGATGCATCTAAACTTCCAGAAGAAACGGTGACGACTAATAGCTTACATGAGTTTATCGAGGACTGGGGTGCAAGCGAACAAGGGTATACGGATGCACTAAAAGAGTTGGAAAATCAATAAACTCAACTACTAGCAGCTGTCCTGAAAAATAGGGCAGCTGTTTTTATAGAAAGGAGCATGTTTGTGGCTAACCCTTTTCTGTCGATGAATTCAATACGTAAGTCATTTGGAAAAGTGACAGCATTAGAGGATGCAAAGTTTCACCTAGAAAAAGGGGAAGTGCATGCATTGCTAGGTGTAAACGGTGCTGGAAAAAGCACACTGATGAAAATTTTGTCGGGAGTGTATGAGCAAGATGAAGGTGAAATTTTGATAGATGGTAAGCGTGTTAATCTACGGTCACCAAAAGCGGCAAAAGAAAATGGGATTTACTGTGTTTACCAGGAAGTAGACACCGCAATTGTACCTGAATTATCTGTTGCCGAAAATATTATGCTCGATACCATTGCAACGAATAATAACTTGTTTATCTCTACATCGAAACTCTACAAAGAGGCGAGCGTTGCATTAAAGCAATTACAGGCAGAGAATATTCCAGTCCAACAGCCAGCATTTAAACTCACGTTGGCAGAAAAACAACTTGTTTTAATCGCAAGGGCACTTGTTAGTTCGGCAAAAATTATTATTTTTGATGAACCGACCGCTCCTTTATCGCTCCACGAATCCACTAAGCTATTTTCTGTTATTCATCAATTGAAAGCACAGGGAGTCGGTTGCATATTTATTTCGCATCGACTTCCAGAAGTATTTGAGATTAGTGACAGAATAACTGTTATGCGCGATGGAAAACTGGTAGACGTTTTTCAAACTGCAGATGCAACCGCAGAGAAAATTATTGAAGCAATGCTCGGTACTTCCTATCACCAAGAGCCGTATAGTAGAAATTACGCTTTAGGAGAAACGTTACTAGACGTAAAAGAATTATCAGATGGCCAAAAATTAAAGGATCTTTCCTTTACTGTCGCAGAAGGAGAGATTGTTGGTATTGTTGGTCTGGTAGGTGCAGGGAAGACCGAATTAGCAAAAGCATTATTTGGCTTAGAATCACTTCAAAGAGGAAGTGTGGAACTTTTAGGTAAGAAGTTAAAAGCAACACATCCTAGAGATGCCATTGACGCAGGGATGGCCCTTATTCCCGAAGAACGTAGAAAAGAGGGATTATTCGTCCATGAATCCTTGCAAACAAATGCTTCTTTTCCTAATTTACGAAAGTTTTCTAATCTATTATTTATGAATAATAGATTAGAAAAAAGTTTTGCAAAGGATATTATTAAACGATTACAGATTAAAACAGATGATACGGAAACGCCGCTGGTTCATTTAAGTGGAGGAAATCAGCAAAAAGTAGTAATCGGTAAGTGGACTTCGCGAGATTCCATTCTGTACTTATTTGATGAACCGACAAAAGGTGTCGATATAGGAGCAAAAACAGACATTTTTAAGCTAATTCGGGAACTAGCAGAGAGTGGAAAGGGCTGTCTTTACTTTTCTAGCGAAATTCAAGAAGCATTAGGTATTGCCGATCGTATTTTAGTCATGTATAACGGTCAAATCGTGAAGGAATTTTCACGGGGAGATGCGACCCAGGAAAGGATTTTGTTGTATGCAAGCGGTGGGAAAGAAGAATAAATTAAAAGAAAATGGAATTCAATTTTTATTCAAATATGGTGCTATTGCGTTATTAATCATTATTATTTTGTATTTTAGTTCGATTAGTGAAGCATTTTTAACTTACGCTAACTTTACGGATATATTGCGTTCAATCTCTATTGTTACGTTACTTGCATTAGGGGTCACCTTTACATTAGTAGTAGGCGGATTTGATCTGTCGGTTGGTTCCACCATGTCCTTGTCAACAGTCATAACAGCTTCTTTAATGGTATGGTATGAGATGCCGCTTTGGCTTGTTATTATTTTACCGATTTTAGTAGGAGTATTAGTAGGTGTACTTAATAGCTTTCTAATTGTAGTATTAGGGATTCCAGATTTGCTTGCGACATTAAGTATGATGTATATCGTCGCGGGTTTTCATCGTACCTATACGGAAGGTTATTCTATTTACAACAATATGCCGCTTACTGCTGGTGGTACTGCTCCGGGTCAGTTGTCGGAAGCATTTCTTTGGATTGGTCAAGGAAGAATGCTTGGTTTACCGGTTCCTGTATGGATCATGCTAGGAATGGTGTTAATCGCTTATGTAGTACTCCATCATACTCGTTGGGGACGGGTTTTATATATGACAGGGGGAAATGCAGAAGCTGCTACGTTGTCTGGAGTGAATACGCGTAAAGTGAAGTTTGCAGCATATGTGATTTCTGGTGTATTTGCTTCTATGGCAGGCATACTGTTCACTGCACGTGTTGGTTCGGGTCAAATTGATGCGGGGGCTCCGATGTTAATGGAAGCGGTGGCGGCTGTTTTTGTAGGTTACTCCGTACTTGGAGCAGGGAAGCCAAATGCTATCGGGACATTCTTTGGAGCAGCAGTGATCGGAATATTATTAAATGGCTTAACGATCATGAATTTGCCGTATTATGCATTTGATATTATCAAAGGTGCCGTGTTAGTGTCAGCACTTGCTGTGACGTATGTTTATGCGAAAAAAAGATTCAGCCAAACAGGATAAAGTGAAACTTCAATCAGTGGGGGGTTCTTCCCCCCGCAGATTGTTAGTTAAACCAATCGGGCTTTTACGGGCAGTTGATCTCCCACTTATCTTTTCGCTTTTCTTACATTTTGAAGTGGGCGTCTTACTGCCCGTTAATGCGGGATAAATTTTGTGTCTCGAAGTACTTGTTTTCTTTTCATACGAGTATATAATTCTAGCATATCCTATATTATTTTTCGGAATGGATGGAATGTATGAGAACGTATAATGAGAAGATCAGTATTTATCATGGAATGGCTTCTACTACAGCACTTAACTTTTCCAATAACTTTTTCCCAATTTTTGCGATCACGATACTGGGTGCAACTAATTATCAAGTTGGATTAATCAGTTCGTTGCCTCCATTGATCGCCTTGTTAATGACTATTCCAGCAGCAGTGTTATTAAATCGAGCCAATGCACAAAAGAAGCTAGTGGCTATGTCTGTGCTTCTCGCAAGGTTAATGTTCTTATTCATTGTATTTGTGGTATATTTACCTTCTTTTTCCCTTCAAGCATGGGCATTTTTAGCGATTATTGCTTTTATTAGTATTCCGAATACAGTCGCTAATGTTGGCTGGCAAACGCTTATTAGCGGGATGATCGAGGAAACTAGAAGAGGACAGTTTTTCAGTGATCGTAATCGTTTGTTGACGATGGTTGGACTTGTGACAACTTTACTAATTGGTATTTTAATGAGGGATGCTTCAGAGAGTATTGTTGCTTATCAGCTACTATTTGCTATTGCTTTCCTCTTTGGATTGCTAGAGGTGTTCTTCTTATTAAAGCATGAAGAAGATGTCGTGAAAGTAGATAATGATCAACCGAAAAAGAAATCGATGGATTGGAGTATATTTAAGCATACTCATTACGTTTGGTTTTTAGCAGCCGCGCTCTTTTTTAACTTTGCTTGGCAAATGGCTTGGGGACTTTTTAATATATATAATGTTCGAATAGCTGGTGCAACTATTTTTTGGATTAGCATGTTTTCTGTTGGTAGTATGCTTATGCAAATACTCACATTTCCACTTTGGAAAAAATGGGCTGATAAGTATTCCAATATGCATGTATTTATATGGGCAGCACTTGGAATGGCAACAACTCCTTTTTTAGTTACGTTATCTACAAACCTGTATTATTTAACGCTGATTCAGACGTCGTCAGGTTTCTTTCTATCAGGTACAGTATTGATTTTATTTAATTTACTATTAGAGAAATCTCCCGAGCAATCTCGTACGTATTGCATAACAACGTACAATGTCTTACTGGCGTTTGTAGCATTTGTTGCACCACAGGTTGGTATTTGGTTATTAGATCTCTTTGGTATGGACGTGGCTATGTATATCAGCTCCATACTTCGGTTTTTAAGTGCTTTTGGATTTTTATATGTGTATATTAAACAAAGAAAAAAGTAAAAAAAAGCGCAGGTTTTATGCGCTTTTTTATTTTGTATGTGAGATTGGTCAAGCGGTTCTTAGGAAAGTGTCCACCGCCATAAATCCCAAATGCAGTATCAAGGAAGAATTCTTAGTAAATAGCAAAAGGCAACCAAATAGCAGTTGAGATCGACCAGTTCTAGTCTAAGAGCAACTAAATGATCCACTAAATTACTCACGCAAATGTTTTATTACGATTGAGTTTTTAAAAATAGATTTAGTCTTTTTTTGCTAGGCCATGCATGATAAATTGAACGGTTCGCTCCGTTTCCAGTTCATCATCCCATTCGCTTTCTGGGAACAAAATATATCGAGAAATTAAAAAGCCGAATATACTCGAAATGGCAAGCCTAGCAGCACTTAATGTTGGCATTTCAATCAGTTGACCTTTATCTTGATACTCTTTAATAACTTGCAAAATACGATCAAACGTCTTTCGGGCAACTTGTTCTATAAACTGTTCCCTTAGTTCTGGTTGGAATGGTATTTCCTGTATCACTATTTTAATAACGGGAAGCATCTTTTTAATAATTTCACTTCGATTTTTAATCGCTGCTCTTAAAAAATCTTCCACGTTTTCATAGGGACGATCAAGTACTTTGTGAAAATCGTTTACTATGAATGGACCAATGAGCTTTGTCATAAGGGGAGCGACGATAGAAACAAGCAGCTCTTTTTTTGTTTTATAATGTCTAAAAATAGTTCCTTCTGCTACTCCTGCTTTTTTCGCAATCTCATTAGTAGACGTTGCCGCATATCCTTTTTCAGAAAATGATTCTATTGCAGCAATGATAATCTTTTTTTGCTTATCAGTTAATTTTTCTTCTTCAAATAGTTGTTGTAACAATACTTCATCTTCGGACATTGGTTGCTCCCTTCAAATTTTTCGGTATTTCTTTAAGGCGACTATATTTAATACAATAAATACAAGAGCGAATCCTAATAATACAAATAGCTCGTTTTTAATATCATTTAATCCAAAGCCTTTATACATCACATCTACTAACGCATTTCCACCATAGTACATAGGCATAAATTTGGCAACGATTTGCATCCACTCAGGCATTCCCTCAAACGGTAGTATTCCTGCAAAAAAGACTTGGGGAACAATTGCTATCGGTATGAACTGCATCATTTGAAATTCTGAATTTGCAAATGCAGACAATAAAATACCAAGCAATAATGCAACAAGTGCTAGTGCTAGATTAATCAGAATAACATTCCAAAGAGACCCAACAAGCATAATATCTAAAACCTTAGTAGCGTAAAAAACAACGATTATTGTTTGAATGATAGCAAATAAACCATACCCGATTAAATACCCAAACACAATATCTTTTCTTTGAATAGGTGTTGCCATCAAACGGTCCAGAGTACCAGTCGTACGTTCTCGTAATAATCCAATTCCGGAAATGAGGAAGACAAAAAAGAATACAAAGAAGCCTACTAAAATGGGACTTAACTGATCAAAAAAAGTTGTTTCACTGTTTCCGTAAACATAAGATGTGCTGGTTTCTGGCATTGTTAACTGAATTAAATTTATTGGTGTATTTGGGAGTTGCTGTCCGATATCCTCTGCGAATTGTGCTAAATTAGTTGCTTGTTCTTTTGCGATTATAGTAGAAATTGCTTGCATTACTTTAGTTTGTAATAGTTTTGCTTTTGAGGGATCGTCATTTGTAAGGGTAAGATTTAATTGATCTCCCTCCATTTGTAGCACACCATCTAAATCTTTCTCTTTAATAAGTTGATTTGGATTTTTTAGTTGATCGAATGGAATGACCTTTAATTCTTTTTCTTTTAGCTCATCTATTAAGCTTTCTTCCACTCCATTTACCCCTAATCTTGGAGTATTTGGATCAGAGGATATTAAAAAATGCAGTAAAGTTAAAATGACTAATGGTGCGACCATCATTAAAGCAAGTGTTCGTTTGTCACGTACCATTTGGATGCAAACACGTTTAACTAATGCGATTGTTCTCATCCTTTTCACCTCCTGCTTTTAAAAATACTTCTTCTAGACTGTTAATGTTGTAATGGCTTTTTAAAGCAGCAGGAGAACCATTCGATATTATTTCTCCATCTCTTACCATCGCAAGCTGATCACATTTTTCCGCTTCGTCCATCACATGTGTTGTGATTAATATTGTTTTTCCTTCACTTTTCAAACGAACAATCTCCGCCCAAATAGACTTTCTAAGTTCTGGATCAATACCGACTGTCGGCTCATCAAGTATTAAAATTTGAGGATCGTGTATTAATGCAATAGCTAGCGATAATCTTCGCTTCATACCACCTGAATAATTTTGTACCTTTTTTGATAGATGCGAAGTTAATGCTACTAAATTTGCTGCGTAGGCAATTCGTTCTTGTTGTACATCTTTTCTTAATTTATAAAGAGAAGCGAAAAATGCAAGGTTTTCTTGACCGGTCAAATCATTGTATAAAGCATCTGCTTGTGCCATATATCCAATGCTTTGTAATAGTTTCAAATTAGGAATCTGTGTATTTAGTACTTGAACTTGGCCAGTGGAAGGTTGGTCCATCCCTACAATAAGTTTTACTAATGTTGTTTTACCCGAGCCAGAAGGACCGATTAAACCAAAAATTTGTCCGGCATCTACTTTAATATTAATGTTGTTTAAAACGTTCTTTTTGCCGAAGCTTTTACTTACTTGTATTAACTCAATGGTTGAAGTCATTTATAATACCTCCTTTTAATAAAATGAGTGATTACTCACTTATATAATATACTTATGAAAATACTAGTCAATACTTTTCTTGAAAGAAATTAGTAAATTTAAAATATTTTATTGACAATGAGAATCATTCTCTATAGAATTCAATTTGTGAGAATGATTCTCATTATTAATTAGGAGGTAAGGAAATGAAGAATTTGTCTTTAATAATTATCGCAGTATTACTGCTCATTTTAGCTGGATGTGGAGCAGTGGAGGAGAAAGCGGTTGGGAAAGAAAGTGCGGCCACGGTAGAAAGTGACACGAAGAAATCAAGTGAAGAAAAAGTCGAAAATGCAGAAGATAATAAGTCATTTGAGGTAGTAGATGCAACAGGTCAAAGTATCGCGTTTGATAAAACTCCAGAATCGTTTGCAGCGTTAAGTTCTGGGGATCTAGATATATTAATGGCCTTAGGAGCACCTGTGACTGGTCGCCCGTCAGCCAGTGGGGAAGTAGACGATAGTATAAAAGATATTGTTGAAATAGGTAACCCGCATCAACCAAACTTTGAAAAAATTGCTGAAGTGCATCCTACTGTTTTAGTAGCAGCACCAAGTTTTCAGCAACATGCTGCAAATATAGAAAAACAAGGAACAAAAGTTGTATATACAAAAGCAAATTCAATAGAAGATATTCAAACTACGATTACGTTATTTGGAACCTTGTTGGGCAAGGAAGAAGAGGCAAAAAAATTAAATGCAACGATTACTGAAAAAGCAGAAAGTATTGCAAAGATGGAAGGCAACGCAGTTAAAACACTCTTAGTTTACAGTGCTCCTGGTACATATTTAGCTGCACTTCCTAACTCACTTACTGGTGATTTACTTGAGAAAGCAGGCGGAGAAAATATTGCATCTGATTTTCCTGCAGAAGAAAGCTATCCTCAATATGCAAGTTTGAGTGTCGAAAAGATTATCGAACGAAATCCGCAAGTCGTCATGCTCATCACTCATGGTGATCCAGAAGCAGTTAAGGCAGCATTTGAAGAAGAAATGACTAAAAATGCTGCTTGGAAAAATCTTGACGCTGTGAAAAATGGAAATGTCATTGTACTGCCTTCCCATTTGTTTGGCACAAACCCCGGTACAAGAATAATAGATGCGCTTAAAGTGATGCAAGAAAGTTTAGCTTCGGTTAAGTAAATGACAACTTTAAAAGTAGAGGCGTTGAAAAAGAGTCATCCGTTCGCAAAGAAACGAACCATTATCATCGTTTCAAGTAGTGTAATGCTTATGGTTGCTTGTATTGCGAGCCTAATGATCGGACAAGTTTCTTTTTCTTTAAGTGATTTGTGGAACGGAATTTTTCATACAGAAGAATCACTGGCGAGGAGAATTGTATGGGACTTACGTTTCCCAAGAGTATTGATTGGAATGATTGTAGGTATGTGTCTTGCAACATCAGGTGCCATTTTACAAGGTGTTATGAGGAATCCTTTAGCTGATCCGGGAATTATTGGAGTGTCCTCCGGGGCGGGGCTCACTGCAACAACTATTATGATTGTATATCCTGCTTATATTTTATTGTTGCCTCTTGCAGCATTTCTTGGGGCGTTTATCACGGCGCTGATTATTTATGTTTTATCTTGGAAGGGTGGAACATCACCGATTCGTATTATTTTAGTTGGTGTTGCGATTAATGCAGTTATTGGTGCGATGATGAGTGGTCTTATGCTCATTTATAGCGATCGTGTACAGTCCGTGCTTCCTTGGCTTGCTGGAGGGATTATGGGCGTTGGTTGGGTTCAATTTGAAATGATTGTCTACTATGCCATAGGTGCTCTTGTGCTTGCTGTATTTGCTATTAAGCATATTCGCATTTTACGACTTGGCGATGAAGTGGCGAAATTACTTGGTCATAATGTAGAAAGAAGTAGATTTTTTCTAATCATTCTAAGTACATTGCTGGCAGGAATTGCAGTAAGTGTTTCTGGTTTAATTGGTTTTGTTGGTCTTGTAGTTCCTCATATATTTAGAATCATGCTTGGTGGTGATTATCGTTATTTATTGCCAACATCGGCGTTGGGCGGAGGTTTACTAGTTGTAGTAGCAGATACTATCGCTCGTAGTGCTTTTAATCCGATAGAATTGCCCGTTGGAATATTATTATCATTTTTAGGAGGACCATTCTTCCTATACTTGATACAGAGACGGAGGGAGTCTTTTGCTTCAAACTAAAGAGATGTCATTTGAACATTCACCTTCTTTTCAGCTAGATACGATTGATATTCATATTAAAGAAGGAGAAATCGTAAGCTTAATCGGTCCGAATGGGTCTGGAAAGTCTACTTTACTGCGTCTCATAACACATCTAATTCAACCAAAGAGTGGTGAAGTTATATTAGACGGCACACAAATGGAAAGGATGAAAAGGCAGGAAATCGCAAAAAAACTTGCGATGTTACCACAGATGCAAGATCATCAACTAGATTTAACTGTAAGAGAGCTTGTTGAATTTGGAAGATATCCCCACAGAAAAGCATATAGTTCGCTTACGAAGGAAGACGAAGAGATTATCGAGTGGGCTATTACTGTGACGAGATTAAATAGCTATGAGTATCGAATGCTTCAATCTCTTTCTGGTGGAGAAAGGCAGAGAGCTTGGATTGCAATGGCTATTGCTCAGCGACCGAAAATTTTATTGTTAGATGAACCGACAACATACTTGGATATATCTCATCAATTAGAAGTGATGGAACTTGTAAAAGAGTTGAACGAACGGTTTAATGTGACAGTTGTGATGGTCTTGCATGATATCAACCAAGCCGCTCGTTATAGCGATCGGTTAGTAGTATTAAAGAATGGAAAAATTCAATATGATGGGATTCCCCAATGCGTATTATGCAGAGAGATGTTCCATACGATTTTTGAAATTGATGCAAATATTTATAAAGAAAATGGGAAGACATTTTTTACTCCTATCAAATTACGAAAGGAAGAGTATGTATGAAACGAGCACCTTTAAATATTGAATTAGTAAGAATGTTCATCGTGGCGGCCCATGGAAACTTGGAGGAAGTGAAAAGGCTAGTAATAGAGGAACCTGCTCTTGTAAATTCGACAATAAACTGGAGTGCAGATGATTGGGAAAGCGGGTTAGGTGCAGCTGCACATACAGGGAGCCGTGACATTGCCGAATTACTTCTTGAAAAGGGAGCAAGGATGGATATATTTACAGCGGCTATGTTAGGGGAGTTAAATATTGTACAAGCAATGTTGGAGCGATATCCGTCAATGATCCATGCACAAGGAGCACATGGAATCCCCCTTATTCGATATGCCGAAAAGGGAGGAGAATTAGCTTTACCAGTATATGAGTATTTAAAGTCTTTAACATCTGAGGAGGCAGTATTATGAAAATGATGACAGCAGTAAATACGATTCAAATTAAAAAAGGAAAAGTAGATGATATAATCGCACGTTTTGCAGTTCCAAAATCAGTCCATACATTTGAAGGCTTTGTTTTGATGGAAGTGTTAAAAAAAGAAAACAGTCCAGAATATGATGAAATAAAGGTTTGTACAACGTGGGAAGATAGAAGTTATTTCGATAAGTGGCTAGAAAGTAGAGCAGCACAAAAAGCACATGGACAAAAGAATGAACAAAAGCCTGAAGAAAGTCCAATTCTTGGTTCAGAATTGACTACATTTGAAGTGACCATTCAACACAAACCAGCGAAATAAATTTTTACATAGAAAGATCTTTAAGTCGATGTATAATGTCTTAAAGGTCTTTTTTATATACTCTTTATTAAACAAGTAAGTGATTATAAGGAAGTGTTCTATATAAAAATATTATTTTCTCTATTAGTTTTACTAGTTTCTGTATTGCTTTATTTTAACTTGCAAATAACAAAACCTACTAGCGAAGTGTTCCACGGGAAACAATTTTCGACATTTCATATCGATTATCGGGAAGATACGATAACGATCGGGATGATTGGCGATATTTTGCTGCATCGTCCATTATACAATTATGAAAGTTTTTTATCCTCTTTAGAGCCGGTCAGAGAAGAGCTAGAATCATTAGATATTTTAATAGCTAATCAAGAGTCTATCCCAGCCGGTAGCGAATTTGGTTTGTCGGGATATCCGAATTTTTCTAGTCCTTCGCATATAATTAGAGATCTAAAAGAAGTTGGAGTAGATCTAATATCGATGGCAAATAATCATACACTTGACCAAGAAGAGGCAGGTGTACGAGCTGCGATCAAATATATGAAAACAGTTGAGATGCCTTACATTGGTGCGTATGAGTCTTTTGAAGATTTACAAACGGATCGTATCATACAAGCAGATAATATTGACTTTGGATTTCTCAGTTATACTTACGGGACGAATGGTCATGAAACACCTAGTGGAAAGGATTATTTAGTTAACCGTATCGATGAAGAGCGAATCAAAGAGGATATACTCGCTTTAAAGCGAAAAGTAGATTTTGTTGTAGTCAGCATACATTGGGGGACAGAGTATGAATTGGAACCTAATGGGGAACAAAAAAGACTTGCAAATATGATTGCAGATGCAGGAGCAGATATTATTTTCGGACATCATCCACATGTGATTCAGCCATATGAATTGATCACAACAAGTAGTGGCCACAGAGCGCATGTGTTTTATTCACTTGGAAACTTCTTTTCTGCACAAAAAACAAAGAACACAAATGTCGGTGGAATTGCCAAATTAGAAATATTAAAGAAGACTATTAATGGTAAACAAGTGTTAAGTATAGAGACTCCTTCTTTTGTATCAACAGCTGTATTAAGAGGGGAGCCGTTTACAGTGCAACCGCTTGTTCAAGTGGAAAACCAGAGTGGCCATACCGATAAGTGGGTGCAACAACATATATTTAGAGAATGATCTAGGGGTAATGAGATTGAGAGAGTGGAGGGATTAACTTTGAAAGAACAAGATCATGATCGTTTATTGCGGATAAAAACAGAAGGAGTACGCGAGTGGCAACACCAATCCGCACATTACAATCGCTACGAAGCAACTCCTTATATGGCACTTGAGGCGTTGTTTGATGAGTATGTATGTACTACTTCCGATAAATTTGTAGATTTTGGTTGTGGGAAAGGACGTTTCCCATTTTACATTCATCATCACCTGCATGTGTCTGTGACAGGAGTGGAGATGAATGGACAGCTTTATCAAGAGGCTTTAGAAAACTTAACTAAATACATGGAACGAGCAAAGCCTTCCAGGGCATCTATTCGGTTTGAGCATATTTTTGCAGAAGGGTATGATATCGAACCAAATGATAATCGATTTTATTTCTTTAACCCATTTTCCATTCAAATACTTCAAAAAGTCATTAGTAATATCTTATTGTCGGTAGAACAACATCCTCGTTCGATAGATGTTATTTTATACTATCCTACTTCAGAATATATACAATTTCTCGAGGAGCAGACTGCTTTTGTGTTGTTGAAAGAAGTGAGAGTACCAGAGTTGTATGAACAAAATAACAATGAACGATTTGTGATATTTAGATATGAATAGATGAAAGCACCCTACAATAACTACTGCTTGTAGAGTGCTTGTATATATTATTTCATTTCATTACTTTTTGAACGAGTTCCTCGTATTTCACATACCAAGCTTGCCACTCATCTTTTCTATCTATTGTTCGATCATCTAGAATTGCTTCAATTACATCAAGGCATACATGCCATCCTGCAAGGTCTTTTATTGTTTGCTCTGTAAAGGACGTGATAGTTTCGATAAAGGTTAATTGGCAACCATCCGAACTAGAAGATAATTCAAATCTAGCGATGTCTTTATCCCATTCAAAAGCTAGTACTTTGAAAGGCTCATAATCTACAATTTGCATATCTATGAAAGTGCCATCCTGCATATCAAACTTGATAAGTCCATCTTTGCGTAAATCAACAACTTGAAGTTCTGTAAACCATTGTTGCAGTTTGTCATTCTCTGTCAACATCGACCAAACTTCTTCTACAGAATGTTGGAGATGTCGTTCGAAATATGCCGTATAGATATCCTTTTCTTTTTGAATCGTTGCAATCATTTAAATCCTCCTTAGCAAGTAGTATTATAGGCAGTGCATTGCTTCTTCCGCTTCATCCCAAGGAACTTTATAGCCTTTTCCTCTAGCGCAGAAAATAGAAGTGGATGTGTATTCAGGATCTGCTTCTTTATTGTAGCCGATTTTTTCAATTACTTCCTCTTTATTGTGACAATGATCATATCCACCAAATAGTAGGCTTAGCGTTCCTTTGCCATGTGTGAAGGAAGCAAACGATGTACTGTAGTTCATAAAGGTTGCAACGGGTACTTGTCCTTTTATAATTACTTTGTCACCCACGTTTTCTGGCGTATCAAAAGTTCCATGTGCTTGTTGGATATCAGATAAAACCCTTCCTATAAGGTCCATATCTACTTTAATTTTGAAATCATAGAAAGGTTCTAAAAGTACATTTTCTGCTTTTTCTAACCCTTGTCTTAATGCTCGATATGTTGCTTCTCGAAAATCTCCGCCATGTGTATGCTCATTATGGCCTCGACCTGTGAGTAGTGTTATTTTGACGTCGGTAAGAGCAGACCCTGTCAGTATCCCGTGATGGTCACGTTCTGTTAGATGATGCAACACTAAGTTTTGGTTACCGATCGATAAATCATTTGCATGGCATACATTGTCCAAAGAAATGCCACTGCCACGTTCTGCAGGTTCGATTAATAAATGTACTTCTGCATAATGCTTTAATGGCTCAAAATGACCGTAACCTTTAACTGGTGTAGCAATTGTCTCTTTATATAAAATTCTAGGCTCACTAAAAGAGACGTTAATTTGGAAGCGTTCCAGTACAATTTGTTGAAGCACTTCTAGCTGAATAACACCCATCACATGTACATGTATTTCCTGAAAATGCTCATCCCAATAAACGCTTAACGAGGGATCCTCTGCATCTAACAATTTAAAGCATTGTAATACTTCTTTGACGTGAATAGAAGCATCAAAATTCACTTTTGATTTTAAAGTAGGAATCATATCGAAGGTCGTTTTGTCATTAGTGGCGCCAATTCCGTCGCCGATAGAGGCATTTGATAGCCCGGTTACTGCCACTAGCTCGCCCGCCACCGCTTGTTCCACCGTTTTGAATTTATTTCCGCTATATATGCGAAGTTGTGTAATTTTTTCCGCTAATTCCTCGTACCGCACTTCATCTCTTACTTTTAGCTTACCGCTTAGTAACTTAAGGAATGTAACTCTATTTCCACTTTCGTCATGACGAATTTTGTATACCTGTGCGGAGAACGTTTCTTGCTGATTATAAGTGGACTCTGTTAATAAATCCAATTTCTCTAAAAATTCGATAATGCCAATATCTTTTAATGCAGAGCCGCTTGCACATGGAAAAATTTTGTTTTCTTGAATCATGCGCCGACAAGTTTGAATCCACAACTCTTCGTCATAACCACTCTCCATATATGTTTCCAGTAATCCTTCATCTCGTTCTGCTAAAAATTCGATAAAATTTTCATTTAAAAAATTCGTTATATCACACACATCTTCTGACAAGTTAGCTCGAATTTCGTCTAAAATGCTCGCTGCATTGGTTCCTTCATAATCGGTTTTATTGATGAAGAAAAAAGTGGGTATCTGATGTTTTCGTAGTAGCTGCCATACGGTTTCGGTATGTCCTTCTACGCCATCTACCGCACTAATAATAATGATAGCAAAGTCCATCACTTGAATAGCTCGTTCCATTTCTGGGGAAAAATCGACGTGACCAGGTGTATCTATGACATAATAAGTGGAATCGTTATAGGAGAAGATTCCTTGATCCGCAAAAATCGTGATTCCTCTATTTTTTTCGATTGAATGGCTATCGAGAAAAGAGTCTTGATGATCGACCCGTCCTCTTTGTCGAATTGTCTTTGTATGATAAAGTAGTTGCTCAGAAAAAGTCGTTTTCCCGGCGTCTACATGAGCTAGTATCCCAATGGTTTTATACATGAAGTCACCTCTGTTCATTTGTAGTGAATGACTTTATTATAGCAAAGCTTTCATCTCAAAAGAAAAGCCACCTTGTATGACAAGGTGACTTATAATGTATTAAGATTCTACATGAACTTCTGTATCTTTTATTTTCATACGTTTGAACAATTTCCATATCCAACCGTCATGTGGCTTGAATAAAAACACGAGCATAAATAGTACACCTATCATTGCTGCCATCATGCCTGCAATAGAGGTATTCCATAGTTTTGCTAAATAATATCCTGTGATTGCAGCCATAACTCCAAATGCCATACTCCAAACAATCATTCCCACCACACTTTTACTCATCAGGTAAGCGGTAGCAGCAGGGCCAATAAGCATCGCCACAACAAGAACTGCCCCTACGCTATCAAAAGCAGCAACAGTTGTTAAAGAAACGAGTGTCATATAAGAATAATGCATAGCAACTATTGGCAAACCGATAGAAAGCGCAAAAACCGGGTCGAAAGTAGAGAGCTTCATCTCTTTGTAAAAGATAACTAGAAATAATATATTAAACAAAAGGACGATTAACAACATCCAAACAGCTTTTGGCATGGAAAACCCTAAAATCTCCCATGAATCCCAAGGAACAAAAGCAATTTCACCCATTAGCACATGCTCTACATCTAAGTGGACATTCCCTGCAAATAAAGTGATAAATAACACCCCTAGTGCAAATAAGGAAGTAAACACAACTCCGATAGCAGCATCTTCTTGTAAGCCACCTGACTGGAGCAATTGCACAAGAAAGGTAGTAAGTAGTCCAGCGATAGCAGCACCAATGAGCATCCAAAATCCACTTAATGATTGTGTAACCATAAATGCAACAACAATTCCAAATAACACGGTATGACTAATAGCATCTGCAATCATAGCCGTTTTGCGCAGAATTAAAAATACACCAGTTAATCCACAAGTAATGCCAACTAATGATCCAGTCAAGAGCACCCAGAACTCATTCATGGTTTACTGCCTCCTTTACTACATTTCTTTGCTTAAATGCTTTTTTCTTTAATGATTTGGCGATGAACCCTCGCGTTGGTGCGAAAAAATAGGATATGACAAAGAGACTAGCAGCACATAATACAATAATTGGTCCAGTTGAAAGTCCTGTACGAACGGAGCTAATAATCGTACCTAATGCCCCGGAAAGAGCACCGAAGAAAGCACTAGTAACAAGAATAACTCCAAGGTGATTGGACCAAAATCTAGCGGCAGCGGCAGGTATAATGAGCATAGCTGCCATCAATATAACACCAACTGCCTGTATTCCAGTTACAATCGTAAGTACAGTAAGAGCTGTCAATAAAACGCGTAATCGTTCGACTGGTAATCCGATGCCTCTTGCAAATACCGAGTCAAAAATCATTAACTTCCATTCTTTAAAAAATAGCAAACACATTAATATGATTAACAAAGCGCTACTTGATAGCCAAACTAGATCGCTTTTCGCCATGGTAGCAGCTTTTCCGAAGATAAAATCATTCAATCCACTTTGATTTCCTGTGCCGCTTTGATTGACAATGGTAAGGAGAACGATTCCAATACCGAAAAATACGGATAAAACAAATCCGATTGCTGCATCTGCTTTTAGTTTTGAGTTTCCGACAATCCACTGGATCATATAGACAGCAAGTGCAGAAGTAATGGCTGCACCTAACATTAAAATGGGTAAATCCTTTTGCTGAGTAACTAAATACGCTATCGCAATTCCAGGGAGAGCAGCGTGGGCAGCTGCATCTCCTACTAAGCTTTGTTTTTGAAGAAAGGCAAAGGTTCCATTTAAACCTGCAGCTATACCTAGCAAAATAGCCCCTATAAGAACCCAAAGCAAGTTTCCGGTTAGCATTATTCCCTCACCTCTCTCAATTGAACGTCTTGTTCGATTTCGTTTGATCCATAAAAAATAATTTTCCGCCATATGCTTCTTGCAGATTGTCTTCTGTAAATGTTTGCTCTGTTGGCCCTGCTGCAGTAATCGTTTGATTCAACAAAATCATCCAATCAAAATAGTCAGCTGCTGTTTGTAAATCATGGTGAACAACAAAAACAGATTTTCCTTTTGCTTTTAAGTCTTTTAAAATAGCAATAATTGTACGCTCTGTTGCTGCATCCACACCAACAAATGGTTCATCCATAAAATAGACTTCCGCTTCTTGCGCTAGGGCGCGCGCCAAAAATACTCGCTGCTGTTGACCTCCAGATAATTGACCAATTGATCGATCAGCAAAAGCTTCCATACCAACATTTTTTAAACACTCCATGGCGATTTGTTTATCTTTTGCTGAAGGTTTTTTTATCATGCCGATATGTCCGTAACGTCCCATCAGAACAACATCTAAAGCATTTGTAGGAAAGTCCCAATCGACTGCATTTCGCTGTGGAACATAGCCGACTGTATGTTCTTTTGGGTTAAGGGGGCGTTCTAAAATATGAACAGCCCCTGTTTTATTTGGTAATTGGTTCAGTATTGCTTTGATTAGTGTAGATTTACCAGCTCCATTTGGTCCGATAATGCCCGTTAGATGACCTACTGGAATAGTTAAATTCACATTTTGTAATACAACTTTTTCTTCATAAGCAACCGACAAGTTTGTTACTTGTAAAGCGTCCATGTTGCTTCCCTCCTATTTAAGTGAATCGACAATTGTGTTGACGTTATGTTTGTACATACCAATATAAGTTCCTTCTTCTGTTCCTTCCGCACCCATGGCATCAGAGTAAAGCTCCCCACCAATTTGAATCGTATGTCCTTTTTCTTTTGCACCTTCTATAACAGCCTTCATTGCTTTGTCAGAAACACTGGATTCTATGAAAACAGCTTTAATATTGTTATCTACTAGAAAATCTACGATATTTTGAACATCTTTTAAGCCATACTCAGAATCTGTACTTAATCCTTGTAAACCACGAACTTCCATACCATGGCTTTTTCCAAAGTAGTTAAATGCATCATGTGCTGTTACAAGCACTCGTTGTTTTTTGGGAATTTCACTAATCCGTTGATCTGTCCAATCAGACAAATCGGATAATTTTTTAAAAAATGCTTCTTCATTTTTTGCAAATTCTTCTTTACTGTTTGGAAGTTCTTCCGAAAGTGTTTTGGTCAGTTCTTTTGTCGCTATTTCCCATACGTTAATATCAAACCAAATATGTGGATCTGACAGTTCAGGATGTGCTTCATCCTTTAGTATTTGATCTTGTGGGACTATGTCACCAATCCCGACAACCGTTTTTTCTTTCTTCATTTTCTCGAAAATGTCGCTCATTTTGCCTTCTAGTTCTAGACCGTTGTAAAAAATGATGTCGGCCTTTTCTAAGGTTTGTAAGTCCCCTTGTGTCGCTTTGTACAGGTGAGGATCTACACCAGGTCCCATTAATGATTTTATTTCTACTTGGTCGCCGGCAATTTCTTTAACTGCATCCGCAATTTGCCCGGTTGTTGTAACAACTAAAGGCTTCGTCTCTTTTCCAATATCCCCACTAGCATTGTTGCTACACCCCACTAACAAAATCGCCGTAATGAATAAAAACAAGATTTTTTTCATTTTAATTCCTCCCTTTTCCTATGCTCTACTTTATTTCCCTTAGGAAACTTTTAGAATAAAAAAAATCACCTTTTTCTTAAGTGCCATTAAATTTCCCTTAGGAAACATTTGTTCACAAGGATAACACTTCATTTTTGTTTTGTCAAAGTAATGTATGTAAATTTTTTAATAATGGTGATTATAAGAAAAAACTTTTCTTAGTGTTATACTTTAATGACAAATTGAATGGAAAGGAGTTGATAGCTCATGCAATACTCGAAGTCTAAAATGGAGCAACTAGTAAAACATAGTGCAGAGCTTTCCAAACGTTTGAAAGAAGTAATGAAAGAGCACGACTTAGAAAAAAGTTTCGCTTTAAAAGCGCTATATCATTCAGAAGTAAAAGACGGCGGAAGATACCAGAGAGATTATCAAGATTTATAATTGGTAAAGGGGAAGAGGTATGAAGGCAAGAACCCTTTTTGTATATAATAAGTGGTTCTATTCTAATTGAGAACTATCTTGTTAATAAACAAGAAGAGGTGACAGATTTAGAAAAAGATCTTCCTTCACTCAAAGTTCAGGTGAATACAACAAGTTATCTTGTTTGTAGTAGATATGGATGCCCAGCTTCAAAGGTGACACTATTAGTGGAGTCAAAACAAATAGATAAATAATTAATTGTAGAGCGTGCCAGTCATTTGTTGATTCGGCACGCTTTTTTTCTACTTATTACTCTTCAATCTTTCCAAAAACTTCATCTTTTGTTTGGTCGAATGCTTTTTGCAAATTGCGTTTGTACAATTCTTTATCTTTTCCATCCAAATTTGGCGAACTTCTTATTTCTTCTTCGTAGTATCTTAAAATAGCGGTAAGTGATATTGATTCATTTGCGACACTATTCGTCATTAATGTACGTTTAATACCATCTACGTAATAATCTTTTGTTCCAACTGGCATGTTCCAACTTCCTTTCCATCGTAAACATAAAAAGCATCTTCCCTTAGTTGTTACAAAGGAAGATGCTAATTCAAGTGAATGAATATGGTTGATCGTTGTCGTGACGAATAATGCGTAAAGAAAAGAAAATGCCTATAAACGGCATAGTGAAATAAAAGGAGACGATTCCTCCAATGCTTCTTTCCAATTACGTTTTTTCGTACGGCAGCAATTTCAAGCTGTTGCTTGTTCATAGCTGCACTTAACACCTCCTATTCCGCGTAGGTTTTGGTGTGTACTTGAAATAGGCAGGTCTCCTGGCTTATGATCATGGCGTTCCTTTCCCTTCCCATTAATATTTAACAGTGGATGTGAAAGAATTGCTCCCATTTACAGTTGCGGGACAGCGTTGGTTTTTCACCGAACTTCCCTTTTAAGCTATTTTACAAAAGGTAAATAGCACCTAAATCTACACGTTATTCAGTTGTTCTTTTACTATAACATAGATGAAGCAAAAGAATTTTTATTTGCGAAAAATCGCAAATTTGGACAAGAAAATGATATTCTCCCTTCTTATAATCAATTGGAGGGAGGGATAAAAATGACTATATGGAAGACAAAAAATCCGTATCAAGTTTATATTTATACTTGTTTTTTATCACAGTTGTTTTTTACATTTATTTTCACTGTAAGTTTGTTATATCAAGTGAAAATTGTGATGCTAGATCCATTGCAACTTGTTCTAGTAGGGACTGTTTTGGAACTATCTGTTTTTTTATTTGAAATTCCAACTGGAGTAATTTCCGATGTAAAAAGCCGGAAGCTCTCCATTATTATTGGGTACTTTTTAATAGGGATTGGCTTTTTAATCGAGGGATTATTCCCATTTTTTATGGCTGTGCTTTTAGCGCAAGTTGCATGGGGGATTGGTTATACATTTACTAGTGGCTCCTTACAAGCTTGGATTGCAGACGAAGTAGGGGAAGAGCAAGCTTCCTTAGCATTTATAAAAGGAGCAAAGGCTGGTAATCTTGGGCAAGTCATAGCAATACCTCTAAGTATATTAACGGGTCTTTATATGATTAATCTACCAATCGTTATTGGTGGACTTTGTATGGTTGGATTGGCAGTGTATTTAATTCTATTTATGAAGGAAGAAAATTTTAATCCGTTGAGTAAGGCGGAGAGAACAACTACCTGGGAAAACATGAAGGGGAATATGAGGAAAATTATTTTTTACTCTAAAACTAGTTTTATCATCAGAATGCTTTTCCTTATTGCTTTATTCATTGGGTTTTATAGTGAAGGATTCGATCGTTTATGGATGTCTCACTTTTTGGACGTATCTAATTTAGGAGCACTAACGGATGAAAAGTTAGTTTTATTAACTGGTGGTATTCAATTTATAATTGTCCTAATTTCTTTTGCGTTACTGCATCTCATGAATAGAATCTCTCTCCATCAGAGTCTAAAACATATTTATATTGTTCTTTTTACATGTAGCTTATTTATTATTGCTTCGTTAATTGGCTATGCATTGTCAACGTATATGATAGGCTTATTAGTATTTTATATAATTATCCAAATAACAAGGAAAGTTATGTATCCATTAGAGGATATCTGGTTGAATAAAATTATTCCAGACTCATCTACACGTGCAACGTTTTTTTCTGTAAAAGGACAAGTAGATGCTATCGGTCAAATTGGTGGAGGTCCTGTAATTGGTTATGTTGCGACAAATTTCACGATAAAAACAGCAATTATTGTTAGTGCGGTTTTATTAACTCCAGTTCTATTTTTGTATAATATCGTTTTAAAAAAGCATCAGTCTTAATACTGATGCTTTAGTTATGTAACTCGGTACTTAATCTGTTATACCATTCCGAAGAAATTTCTACATTAGAGAGGGGAATATAAGTCGCATATTGTATTTCTTTATTAAATCCAATAAATTTATAAAGCCTCACTCTGCCGAGTGAGGCTCCTATTCGGACAAGCAGCATTGTCAAATAGTTATGAGAAAAACGAAGGGAGATCTTTTCAGATGCTTAATCTGTTTCTCCGTATATATTTACCCCTCAGGAATAAGGGTAAACTGGTAATATCTGTGGGATTAAGCTCGGTCTATTTCTCTTTTCTTAATCGGCAAGTAGATTTCCATAAATATTTTTTCGTATATCCAGTCATGGCAATGTTCATCGTAATATTCAAAGTCATAGACGCTTTCATCGACCTCATAATGAGACGTTGGTAACCAATCTTCCAAAATATATTGCCAAGTTCCTTTGATAGAATGGACGAATTGCCCTACTTCGACGAGTGGGGTTCTAAAAACCGCGTATGTGGCTGCTGGGATTTTCAACTTTGTCAGTTCTTTAGGGAGATGGTTGTCTTGGTCATAATTCACTGCAAATAAATAAGTAAAGCTGTCTTTCAATTCAGTTCCACTTATATTAATACAATACTCCCCATGTTTTTTAGGAGACAATAGATTGTATAGCGTGCTTTCGATTGCTTCATCAACTGAAATCCTTTGTTCCCAAAAAGCAGGTGCATCCCTTGTGTAAGAAACCTTTTCCAAGTGACTCTCAAATGTCTTCCCTGCAATATCAAAAGCTTCTTTGTGAATAATTTTTGGTTGCATCACTATTCCGCCAGTCTGTTTTTGACGAAGACTGAGTAAATCTAATTTTTGTGGTAAGGAGATTGGACAGTGAAGCTTATATAAACTTGGAGGACTTCCAAAACACTTTTTAAACGCTTTTGTAAAACCGGAATGCGTTTCAAATCCATAATCTAGTGCTATTTGAATAATTCTTTTGCCTTGGACTAACTCGTACAAAGCGAATTGAAGCTTTCTTTTCTGTACATAGTTCATAACGGTATACCCAATATGTTTATCAAAGATTCTATAAAAATGATAGGGAGAATAGCCTACTAGATTAGCTAGTTCCTCTGCATTAATCTCCTCGTTAATATGTTCATCAATGTAATCGATTACTTGTTGTAGTAATAATAACTGTTGTATAGCAATTGCCACCTTTTTTAATTTATCTATTATTCATAATATATCTTATTATTCCATTATAATAGAATGTAATTTCATGATTTTATATAAAGGGGGAGAAAAGGTGCGAATGTTGATAGACAAAATTAACCAGTTAATAGAACAGTCAAAGGGGATATGGGGGATTGTTATAGAGGATTTGGATGGAGGCGAGAGGTGGAAATTAAACGGGGATGAGCTTTTTTATGCAGCAAGTGTTATAAAAGTACCTATTATGGTAGCGGTTTTCTCAGCTGTTGAACGTGGTGAAATATCATTAACAGATGAAATTATCCTAAAAGAAGATGACTTTGTAGGAGGTTCAGGGGTTATTCAACATTTAACTCCCGGCACAGCCCTTTCTATTTGCGACATTGTAATGCTAATGATTATTCAAAGCGATAACACAGCGACGAATATATTAATAGATTTAGTAGGAGTAGAACCTATTGTACAGACAATGAAAGAAGCAGGTATGGAAAAGAGTACTTTTTATAACAAGTTAATGATGAATAATCCGAGACCAAAAGGCTACAATCAAATTACAGCCAATGATATTGGAAAACTATTAAAGCTGATGTCTACAGGTAAGCTAGTAAGTGAAGAGGCTAGTAAACAGATGATTGCTATCATGAAAAAGCAACAAATAAAAGATTGCTTACCTGAAAAACTACCTTCCCCATATTCTAACTTTAATAATGGGATGACGCCTTGGGAACTTGCCCATAAAACAGGTTGGATACCTGGAACTCGTCATGACGTAGGTATTTTTTATATCGGACAAAGAAAGCTAATCGCAACTGTTTTATCGAAGGAAGAAGATGACCTAGTTTCCAAGCAAGTTCTAGCTCAAATAGGAGAAGAAATATATACTTATTTACAGGATAGCTCCCTAAACGTATAAAGTAAGCAAAACAACCGATTTCTTTCAAAAGAGGAATCGGTTGTTGCATGTTATAATAGACATATTATTGGAGGGAATACATTGACGAATTTTAGCCGACAACCGGCATTCATTTATACATTTGCATATAACGATGCAGAACGCTCCCTATGTCATTTAGAGATGCGCTCTTTTTTTGGAGCAGATACAGAAGCCAAAATCATAAAAAGCAATGTGAAGATAGATCCTAGTAGGAGCCCATTTATAAAAGGAAGAGTGGAAGTTTTAGCAGAGGAAGACACGGTGGAAGAGATCATTGCACAAGCACCCATGTTTGGCAATGAAGAACAGACAAACAAAGTGATGTTCCTCAAAATTAATGATCGACAAGGGAAAGATAAAGTTGAAAATAACGAGCGCCTTCAAATAGAACGAGCAATCGGCAGTGAAATGCAAGGAGAATTCGACTTACATAACCCAGCCCAACTTTATGCGGTAGTTCCATACGGTGGCCGCTGGTACTTTGGGTTATATACGAAAAGTGAGCCTATTTGGTTTAAGCATATGAAAAAACCAAGAGAGTATTCAACTGCACTTAGCACAAGAGTGGCTCGCGCAGTAGCAAATATCGCAGTTCCACGTCCTGAAGGGATTCGAGCAATCGATCCTTGCTGCGGAATTGGAACAGTGCTTGTCGAAGCTTTATCTATGGGAATAAACATAGTCGGAAGGGATATTAATCCACTTGTTTGCGTAGGTTCTAGAGAAAATATTGCACACTTTGGTTTAACAGGGGATGTAAGGAAAAGTGCTATTGAGGACATCACCGAAGCATATGATGTTGCCATTATTGATTTGCCGTATAATTTGTATACGCATGCATCATGGGACGAACAATTTACGATATTGAAGCACGCTAGAAGAATAGCCAAAAAGGTTGTTATTGTTACAATTGAGTCTATGGATGAGCGATTAGAATCGATTGGATTCCAAATAATCGATCGTTGTATTACAAAGAAGCAGCAGTTTTCACGTGAAATAGTTGTTTGCGAGTAATTTGGAACGAAAGGAGAGCACAGGAATGAAGGATCTATCCATTGGTGGACTTTTAGACGTAATAGGAGAATTATTTTCGGATGAAATATCTATTGCAGTATCCGATAAAGAAAAGTATATCTATTATCGACCAAGTAAACGAATAGATTTGAAAATTACTTCTGGTGATCCTGTGGTAGAGGGAACACTTGCTTATAAAGCGATGAGCGGAAAGCAAAAAGTGTCAGAGTTTATCGACCGAGAAGTGTTCGGGGTTCCTTATCACGGGATGGCTGTACCTTTTCAGCATAAAGGAGAGCTAGAAGGTTGTGTACTAGCTATTTATCCTGCATTTACGGAAGGGAAGTCTGTCGTAACGATCAAAACACAGGATGGCTGGATTCCAATTTCGTTTTCAGATGTTATCTATTTAGAAGCAAGAGATCGAAAAACACATATAGTGACGAAGACATTTTCAGGAACCCACACAAGTTCACTACATGACTTCGAATATAGGCTTCCCAGACAATCCTTCATACGCTGTCATCGTTCATTTATCGTGAATGTTCATCATATAAAAGAAATTTATCCAGACACACATTCTACGTTTATTCTAGTGATGGAAAATGGGGAAAAAGTATCCGTTAGTCAGTCATACTCTAGTTATTTTCGAAAGTTATTAGGATTTTGACGATCCATAGAGGTGGAGTCTTCTGCTGAATGATGATAAAAAGGCTTGTATAAGGGGAAACCATCCTTTTATTCAAGCCTTTTTTAGAGGATTATTTTATTAAAATAATAGTTTGAAATTATACGTCAAGAAATTTGCTGGTTTAATCATAAAATTCTCTGCTTTAATCGATCAATAAGCTTCTTTATCTACTTTTATCGAAATTGTGACAATATACGATAAAATAAGATACATGTATCTTACGAGGAGGTTTAATTGATGGAAAAGAATCTTGAGCGTATAAAAGATAGCAGCTTGCACGATCTTGTCGTAAAAGCGGAGAATGCTGCATCGTGGATTAGAGACGGTATGACATTAGGTTTAAGTGGATTTACAAGGGCGGGTGACGCGAAAGCGGTTCCATTTGCATTAGTCGAGCGAGCAAAGAAAGAAAAATTCAAAGTAAATATTTTTACAGGGGCTTCTTTAGGTTCTGATTTAGATAAAGTATTATCGGAAGCGGGTATTATTAATAAACGCCTGCCTTTCCAAGCAGATGCAACGATGCGTAAAAATATCAATGCCGGCAATCATTTATTTGTTGACCAACATCTGTCCCATACAGCAGAAATGATACGTAATAGAGTCTTACCACAAATTGACTTCGCTATAGTGGAAGCGGTTTCAATAACGGCAGATGGTATGATTATTCCTACTACATCTATTGGTAACAATTTAACTTTTGTAACACACGCTAAAAATATTATTGTAGAAATTAATCTAGACCAATCGGAACAATTAGAAGGATTGCATGACTTATATGAGCCGGCTGAACAAGGACAAAGACTTCCGATTCCATTAACAAAAGCAGATGATCGAATCGGTACAGTTGGAATGCCTGTTGATACGGATAAAATTCGTGGTATCGTTTTTACTAAATGCACAGATTCACCATCACCGATTGTTCCACCGGATCACGAGACAAAAGAAATGGCACAGCATTTAATCTCTTTCTTACGGGAAGAAGTAAAATCAGGAAGACTTACTAATAAACTTGCTCCACTTCAAGCAGGTATTGGTTCGGTAGCGAATGCAGTGTTACACGGACTCATTGATTCCGAATTTGAAGATTTACAAGTATACTCGGAAGTGCTACAAGACTCTGTGTTCGAGTTAATCGATGCAGGAAAAGTCAATTTTGCATCTGCTTGCTCCATCACACTTTCAGAAGAAATGATGAAGCAAGTATATGGAAACTTGGAGAATTATCGAGATAAGTTAGTTCTACGTCCACAGGAAATTACAAATCATCCTGAAATTATTCGTCGACTCGGATTGATCTCAATCAACACAGCGCTTGAGTTTGATATTTACGGAAACGTTAACTCAACGCATGTTTCTGGAACAAAAATGATGAATGGTATTGGTGGTTCAGGGGATTTCGCTCGAAATGCAAAACTTGCCATTTTCGTTACGAAGTCTATAGCAAAAGGCGGAAACATTACAAGTATTGTACCTTTCGTCGCACATGTAGACCACACCGAGCATGATGTGGATGTGGTTGTGACTGAGCAGGGCTATGCAGATCTTCGCGGATTGGCTCCAAGAGAACGTGCAGAACTGATTATTAATAATTGCGTACATCCAATGTACAAAGCACAATTACGTGATTACTATGAAGAAGCTTTAACAAGAGGCGGACAAACTCCACATGTACTTGAAAAAGCATTCTCATTCCATACGAATCTAGCGAAAAATGGCACAATGCTTGATGAAAAAGTAAAATCTTATGTTTAATGGAAAAACCGATCTCATTTATGTGGAGATCGGTTTTTGTATGGAGGGAATGTTCCTTTTCATGTGTTCTAAATCTAAATATTGTACTTAGATTTCTTAAATACGGCAGATGCGAGGGCTAGTAATTACCTAATGCGTCGCAGTATCCCTCACTATGCAAAATAATAAAAGGGTAATTTTTGTTAGTGAATATCCTTTTTCTTAAATCTTCCGCCACGAACTTCGGCGATATTACCGATTGCTAAAAATGCATGATCATCAATTTCTTCTACTATCGACTTTAGTTTTGCTTCTTCAATTCTGGTAACAACTGTGAAAATGACTTTTTTATTGTCCCCCGTATAGGCACCTTCTCCGTGTAAGTAGGTTACTCCACGACCAAGTCGATCCATGATTGCATCTCCAATGTCCTCTATCTGATCGCTAATAATATAAATAGATTTGGATTCATCTAATCCTTGAATGACAATATCAATTGTTTTGAATGCGATGAAATAAGCTAAAAATGAATACATCGCCTGTTCCCAAGTAAATACGAAGCCCGCCACACTGAAAATAACTAAGTTAATAATCATAATAATTTCACCAACAGAAAATGGTAGGGCTTTATTGAATAAAATAGCTAGAATTTCGGAACCATCTAAGGAACCGCCATTTCGAATAACAAGACCGACGCCCATTCCTAAAATGATTCCTCCGAACACAGTGGAGAGCAATAAATCTTTCGTAAAGGGATCTATATTATGTAAATAGGATGTACAAATAGATAATACTGAAATACCAAATAAGGTGGATAATGCGAAGGTTTTCCCTATTTGTTTATAGCCAAGGAAAAAGAATGGGATGTTGAGGATAAAGATAAAAATACCTAAACGGACACCAGTAAGGTGTGAAAGGATAATTGAGACCCCAACTACTCCCCCGTCTAATATTTGATTTGGTACTAAAAATAACTCCAATCCAACTGCCATTAGAATAGCACCAATAGCAATCATTAATGTCCGTGCAAAGATGACTTTTTTAGGAGCATTTCTATGGGGAATTTTTTCAACCTTTAGTTCTGCAGATACGTCACTCAATTTAATCTCCTCTTTTCTATAAGCTTTCTTTTTATTTTATAGAAGTTTTTGGGATAATAGAAGGGGAAGATATTACGTTGTGTAAGGAAACAGCATTTAATTTGACAGAAACAACAGATGTAATTATGATGGTTACATCGGAAGGTGGAAAGATATGAAGATTAGTAGTCGATTTACAGTCGCTGTTCATATACTATCTCTCGTAACGTTAGATCGAAATATCGTTTGTACTTCTGAGTGGATTGCAGAGAGCGTTAATACAAATCCAGTGGTAATTAGAAGAGTGATGGGTAAGCTAAAAAAAGCAGGACTTATAGAGATCCGACGTGGGCTAGGAGGAGCTACGCTTCAAAAGCCTTTACATGATATAACCCTTTTAGATGTATATCATGCGGTAGAAGTGGTAGAAGAAGGAGAACTTTTTCAAATGCATGAGAATCCCAATCCCAATTGTCCAGTCGGTGCTAATATTCAAGGAGTATTGGAACTAATACTGTTCCGTGCGCAAGATGCAATGGAGGCAGTTTTAAAGGAAGTTACGATGGAAGAGTTAGTTCAAGTGTTAAGCAAAAAAATTGGATAATTTCTATTCAATTTTTTTACTATAGTTGTAACGGTTAAAGTTACAACCAAATAAAATTTTATTGGAGGAAAAAACATGAAAATAGGTATAATTGGGGCAACAGGAAAAGCAGGAAGTCATATATTAGAAGAAGCAAAAGTTAGAGGGCATGAAGTAACAGCAATTGTTAGAGATGCTACGAAACTGAATACGAAAGACGTTCAAGTTTTAGAAAAAAGCATATTTGACCTTACGTCAGAGGATGTAAAACAGTTTGACGTTGTCGTAAATGCTTTTGGTGCTCCGCTTGGTGAAGAGCAAGCCCATGTAGATGCTGGCCATGCTTTAATCGAGGCGATTAAAGGAACTGATACAAGGGCAATTGTTGTAGGTGGCGCAGGAAGTTTATATGTGGATGAAGCGCAAACAATCCGTGTAATCGATACACCTGATTTTCCTGACATTTTCAAACCTACAGCAACAGGTCAAGGAAGAAACTTAAAAGAATTACAAGAAACAGCTGATATTAAATGGACATTTGTTAGTCCTGCTGGCCACTTTGACCCAGAAGGTAAAAGAACGGGTTCTTATCAATTAGGAAAAGATAATCTAATTTTAAACTCAAAAGGCGAAAGCTATATCAGTTATGCAGATTACGCAATCGCCATTGTAGATGAAATTGAAAATGCCAAGCATGTTAATGAACGTTTTTCAGTTGTTTCAGAAGCGGAGTAGATAATGGAAATTGGTATATATACATTTGGGGACCTAGGTCCAAATCCGCACACTGGAGAAACAATTAGTGCGAAACAGCGTTTAAAAGAAGTGATTGAATTGGGGAAAATGGCTGACGAGGCAGGTCTTGATATTTTTGGTGTTGGCGAACACCATCGGTTGGATTATGCTATTTCGTCTCCTGCAATTGTCCTTGCTGCGGTTGCACAAGCTACAAAACATATTAAACTAACGAGTGCAACAAGTGTTATAAGCACCCTAGATCCAGTTCGTTTATTTGAAGATTTTGCAACTTTAGACGTGATTTCCGAAGGACGTGCTGAGATCATAGCAGGTAGGGGAGCATTTATAGAGTCCTTTCCCCTTTTTGGATATGAACTGGATGATTATGATACATTGTTTGAAGAAAATATAAAATTACTGCAACAGTTAAATACAGAGGAAATCGTGACTTGGCAAGGTACATTTCGTTCTAACCTGGAGAACGCAATGATTTCTCCACGACCAATTCAAGAAAAGCTGCCACTTTGGGTTGGAGTAGGAGGGACTGCTAAGAGTGCAATCAGAGCTGGTAGACTCGGAACAGGATTGGCAATGGCTATATTAGGAGGACCGCTAACACATTTTAAATCCTTAGTAGATTTATATATACAAGCGGGTATGGAAGAGGGACATAAACGAGAAGACTTACCGATTGCAGTAAACGCACATACCTATATAGCAAAAGAAAGCCAACAGGCAAAAGACGAGTTTTATCCTTATTACGCTAATTATTGGTCTTATGTGAATAAGCAAAGAGGAATGGCAACAAGAATAACTCGTTCTGATTTTGAGCAAGTAGCAAGTCCAGAAACGGCCCTTTTTGTGGGAAGTCCACAGCAAATCGTTGAAAAAATACTTCGCCAGCATGAAGCATTCGGACACGACCGCTTTATCGCACAAATAGATATCGGTGGTCAATCATTTAGTGAGGTTGCAAAAGGAATCGAACTACTTGCAACAGAAGTTGCCCCGGTAGTGCGGAGAGAAACAAGTAAATAATTATGAGGAAAACGGCTGAGATGTATGGTATCTCAGCCGTTTTCCTCTTTAGAAAATTATAATACGGTAAGTGAGTGCCCCTTTCTAAACAGCGTAAACCATTTCACCATTTAGGAAAACTGCGAAGTAGTTAGTTGATGAAGTTGTCCGCTAGATTTTCACTGCAGTCGTACGCTTTCCGCCGGGTGAGCGATGAGCCATTCCCTCCGCT